>NZ_CP178620.1:3497894-3815885 GCF_047305925.1 Bdellovibrio sp. HCB290
TGGAAACCTTGCTGGTGCTGGAAAGCTTCCTGCAAGAGTACAAAGGTGCCTTCCTGTTGATTTCCCATGATCGCGAGTTTTTACGTCGTGTCACAGATCACATTCTGGAAGTTGAAGCTGGCGACATCGTGAAGTTCGCCGGAAACCTGGACGATTACTTTGAACAAAAGGCGATGCTTGCTGAACTTTTGCAAAAACAAGCAATGAGCCAAGCTGCCAAGAAAAAATCCATCATGGACTTCGTCACCCGCTTTGGTGCGAAAGCCACGAAAGCCCGTCAGGCACAGTCTCGCTTGAAGGCTTTGGAAAAAATGGAGACGATTGAACTTAAAGCGGCACCGACTCATTCAACGATTCACATTCCTCCGGCAAGCCCGACTGGAAAAATGATTTTGGAAATTGAGGACGCGGATTGCGGATACGGCGATAAAGTGATTCTAAAGAATGTCACGGTTCGTCTGGAGCGCGGCAATCACTTGGGGATCGTGGGACTAAACGGTGCCGGAAAATCAACACTGCTTAAATCTCTGGGCGAGCAAATTCCTTTGCTGCGTGGTTCGATCAAATGGGGCCACCAAGTGAGTTTGTCGTATTTTGCGCAACACACTCCAGAAGCTTTAAACCCCGAGCACACTGTTTTGGAAGCCCTTGCATCCCTGGCCCACAAAGACGTGATCCAACAGGATGTTTTGAATATTGCCGGCAGCTTGCTGTTCAGCGGAGACGCGGTTCACAAGAAAGTCAAAGTTCTGTCTGGCGGAGAAAAATCCCGTGTGGCCCTGGGGCAGATTCTTTTGCAGAAATCTCCGTTACTGCTGCTGGATGAGCCGACGAATCACTTGGACTTCGATACAGTGGAAGCATTGACGTCCGCACTTGAACGCTACGAAGGAACTATCGTCACCGTCAGCCATGATCGTGGATTCATCGGTCGTGTCGCGAACAAAATTCTGGAAGTGAATCACGGATTGCTGACCATGTATCCGGGAACCTACGACGAATACGTCTGGAGCTTACAAAAGGGATTCCTATCTGAACGAGTGATGAACCCTCAGGATGTCAATCGCACAAATTCGGGGAACATCTCCACAGAGCCTGCAAAGTTTAACTACAAAGAAGAGCGCAAAAAAATTGAGACGCAAATCAAAAAGGCGCAAAAACTTATCGAAGACACAGATAAGCGCTTGGCTGTTTTAGCAAAAAAGCGCGATGATATGAATGAACAGCTTATTTCTGGAACCTCTGCAAATACTGCGGGTTTGGCTAAAGACCTTCACGATGTCAGCGGTCAGATTGAAGACTTGGAAACCCAAATGCTGCAGGCAATGGAAGACCAGCACAATGCTGAACAGGAACTAAAGAACCTTATAGGATAATTTATGAAAATTCTTATTTCTTTGCTTTCAATCACTGTTTTACTTTCCGGCTGCGCAAGCCAGCTTAAAAAAGAATGCGAAAACACCAATTGGTTTCAGCACGGTGAAAGCGTAGCAATGCGTGGTGAGTGGTTATCATCAGATCCAAAGATTCTCTCATGCCGAAAAGAAGAGGCCGAAATCAGCGAATCCCAGGCAGACCAAGGGTTCAAAAGTGGTCGCATCAAGTACTGCACCAAGGAAAATTCTTATCTTGTTGGCAAAACGGGTGATCCCTTCGTACCTCAATTCTGCGAAGGCTCTGATGTAAAAACTCTGACTTCCAATCACACTAAAGGCATCCGTGACTATTGCGCAAAAAACAACGGCTTCACTGCCGGGGCTTCAGGTAAAAAATATCGCAATCTTTGCCCAACTGATTTGGAATCAGGCTTTTTGCCAGAATATAAGAAGGGCCGTCTAAGATACGTGGAAGCACAGATCAAGAATGCCGAAGACCGCCGCCGCGAACTGGACTACAAAATGCGCCTGGCAATGATGGAACTTTCCTCAGCGGAAAGCAAAGTTAGCAATCTTCGTGGCCAGATGTCTTCTCTGGAAGCGCAGAGAATCTTTGCTAATAGCGACAACAATGAATCAATGAAGAATGACATCAACAATCGCATCAGCAGTCTTGACTCAGATATTCGCCGTGCAGAGTGGTCCGTGAACGATGCCCAACGTGCAAAAAATAACATTCAAGGCGAGATGGATCGATTATCAAAAGAAATCAGCGACTACCGCACCGAAATGGCGGGACTATAATTGAACTAAAAAAGGGGCTTTGAAGCCCCTTCTTATTTTCTAGAATCTAAACCACTCAATCGCATCCACATAAGCCTTTGGCTGATAAGCATTGGCGGTCTTATCCCAGCGTACTTCCTGCCAACCCAAGCTTTTGAATGATGTGTTGTCCACATCGCGATTCTTAATAAAGTCCTTAACATTTAACACGTTCGCCAGCTCATCACGTTTCATCAACAATGATGGTAAATGGAACTGCACAAAGGACATCCCTTTGTTTTCTAAAGCGAAGCCTTCGGCCCCGGTTTTCAGGTATTCATTAAAATGAACTTGCGACTTTGCATCACAATGTTCGACAACCAAAAGCTTTTCAGTGCTTTCAGAATAGTCCATCACATAGCTAAAACTAAAGCCGCCACATTTCTCGACGATCGTGCGATTGGCTTTGATCTGCCCGAAGGTTTTGATAGGAATTGGAAATTTGGAAGGCAACATCCACAGATTGTCCTGATCGCGCAAAGCAATCTGAGTTTGTGGCTGAGCTTTCGCAATTTTTAAAAACTCCTGGAAAGCGCCCTCACTCGTCGTGATCTTTTGATTGCTTACATACAGAACGTCGAAGCTCGCTTCCGCAAAAGCATTATGATAGCCGCGACTTTGCAGTTCTGTCGCAAAGTTTGCCGCAAACATCTTATGGATCTTTGAAGACTTACTTAAAGAAGAACTGACGACATAGTGATTGAAGTTCTTCAAAGTCGCTGAAGCTCTTGCCAACGTTGATGCGGAATCGTCCCCGGCTACAGATAGCACGGGGTTGTATTCCTGACGCAGCAATTGCGCCAATCCACGAGTGAACTGATAGCGCTCACCCACGGAAAGATTTTTATAAGACTTGATCCAGCTGCTTAAAATCAACGGGCGCAGACTCATTTCCAAAACTTCAGATTCAATGGCAGAAAGATCCTGATTGCCAGCACAGATGGCGTAGTCTTCCGACTGCTTCCATGGTGATTCACAGTACGCACCCGGTGACTTGATCACATAGGGCCACTTCACTGGCAGCAAGGCTGTTTTCAAATGAGTCTTAGGGTCGCCGATATCAAGGTCGCCGGTCTGCAAGTACACCAGGAAATCAGTCGCAACCTCTTCCAGCAGCTCTTGCTGAACAAAAAGAGTTTCGTTGCGCTCACGGTACCAGATTTTACTGATGGCCTTTTCCAGATGCCCTGGGGCCTCTACCAGATTCTGACCGATGTAGATCGTGTGACCTTTGATTCTGAATAAATTCGGATGGTCTTCAGTAATCAGGATCTGCACCTTCTGAAAGAACGGCTCAATACTTTCCAATAGGCGTTCCGTGGCCGCGACCCGCAGGTTCAGCTCTTTCAGGTTCTGCCCAAAGTAACTGCTATAGCGGGTCGCCTTGTTCAAGGCACAACGATAGACTTCGTCATGCTTAACCCCCGAGGTTCTGTCAATTTTCTCGACAACCTTGGAATCAATACATAACGGCCTTTGGTTCATCTTGATGACGACCAGGCTAAGTATGCCAAAACAAACAAAAGATAGAATTGTGAGCCAACGTGAAAGCATATCACGTACTAGGATTGCAAAAGGCGGACCTCCCGGGTTTGAATTTTCTCTAAGAAAACCGAGTCATGGGAGACCACGATCAAGGCTCCTTGATAGCAGAGCAAAACGTCCTCTAAAACCTCTAAACTGGTTAAATCCAGATTGTTGGTTGGCTCGTCCAAAACCAGCAGATCCGGAACCACATCAGCCAAAAAGACCTTCGCCAGACAGAGCTTCAGCTTCTCTCCCCCACTCAGGCTTTCCGCTTTCTGATGCACCCGATCTGCAAAAAACTGAAATGCTGCCAGCTCATTGCGAATCCACTCGGCTCCTTTTGTGCAAACATCCATGATGTTCTCAAGAACTGACTGATCGGAATTAAGCATGCTGTACTCCTGATCAATCAAACTTGCGCGCAAAGTCCCAACAGCCAGTCTTCCATAAACTTCCCCTTGCGGGAATTCACCTTTAGACAATAGCAGTTGCAAGAACGTGGTTTTACCCGCGCCATTCTTCCCCGCGAAGGCCCAACGCTCGGGTCCTTTCATATGTAAGGTCAGATTCTGAGGCCACAGTTTGCTGCCGGCTCCGGCAAAGCGGAAATTAAAATCTTCGACTGAAAATATCAGCTTATCGGCTGGCATCTTCACACCCAGATCCTTCAACCGCAAAGTCGACTGAGTTCGCATGCCCGCATAGTGCGATTGGAATTCGCTACTTGCGAGTTCCGCTCGCTGAGTCTCGTTAGCATTGATGGTTCCCAAAGTGACTTGGGCTGCGCGTTTTAAGCCACCCACCACTATTCGCGGAATTCCCCCTTTGTCGGCGATGGCCTGTCCGCGACGCATGCGCTTTTCCTGCGTATCAACCTTCGCATGCAGCTCCCTTTCGGTTTTCTTCTTTTCACGACGCAACTGATTTAGGGTCGACTGTTCTTGCTCGATCTCCTGTCTTCGTTGTTGCTCGTAAAATGAATAATTTCCGCCGTAGACACGCATACCCTGGTTGGACATTTCCATAATGGTCCCCATCGCCTCCAAAAGCTCCCGATCATGGCTGATGACCAGAAGATTCCCTTGAAAGCCATGAGCAAATTCCACGATTCGTTGTTTGCCATCACGATCCAGATTGTTCGTAGGTTCATCCAATATTAACAACCCCGAATTTCCCGAGATCGCTTTCGCCATGCGCACACGGGTCCACTCGCCGCCGCTTAATAGCTTGAGCGAACGTTCAAAAGGGATGTCCCCCAGCAAAGTCTCTTGAGTCACAGCATCCAACTGAGCTGACTCCCAGATATCCACCAGGAATTCCCCGACGGTTTGCTCTGGGCGATCTTCCATTTGTTTTAAGTAAGTGACCGGATGACTGACATGGATCTCCCCTTCCGTCGCAGAAATTTCTGCCGACAGAATTTTAGCCAGTGTGGACTTACCAATCCCATTAGGACCGACCAACCCAAAACGACCAGCACCCATACTGAAATTCAATGAGGAAAACAAGCGCAGCCCATTGCTGTGCTCATAGCCCACACCGTGAGCTGTGATTTGAAATATTCTATTTTGCATAACTGAAAAATCCATCTCTTGGGAGCCAGAAGGTCCCGAATGAGGTTCTTAAAAAAAAGAATTACGATGGATTTAATTTCTCATAGACGCCGGGAATTCCCGGCGGATCCAGTGTAGCAAAGAAATTTCACTTATGCTAGTATCCTGGCCATGAAGAAGCTTTTAATCATTCAACACGAATTTGATGGACCTCCAGGCACAACCTTGGACTGGGCGTCTCAAAATGGCTATGCCGTCGAGTTCTGGCATCCGGCCGATCAACCTCAAATTCCAAATCCTAAAGCTTACGCGGGCGTGGTTATTTGCGGCGGCAGCATGGATACCTTTCAGGAAGAAGAATTCCCGTGGCTTCGCACAGAAAAAAAGTTCATCCGCGATTTGATTGATAATAACGTGAAAATTTTTGGTCTGTGCCTGGGCGCACAGCTGATCGCTGAAATTAAGGGCGGTAAAGTTTTGATTCACGAACCCGGCTGGGAAGTGGGTTTTGTTCCCGTGCAAACCACAGATGGCGAGACCATTCCGGCTTTCCACTGGCACCACTGCACGTTCACCCTGCCACCGGGTGCGGAACTGATCGCCACAAATGATTTCTGTAAGAATCAAGCCTACAAGCTGGGCGACTCTATCATAGCGACACAGTTTCATCCGGAAACAACTGATGAATGGATTCGCGAATGCGCAGACGAGGTCACTCCAGAGCAACAGGGTCTGGTGCAAAGCAAAGCCGAGATGCTGGAATCTCTGCACTTAAGAAAACCATTGCAGCAATGGTACTTCAAACAGCTGGATAAATTATTTAAATCTTAATATACAAATAAAAAAGGCCTGGGTAACCAGGCCTTTTTCTTTTTGCATCTTCTTAGAGATTACAGAGTGAAGATTCTGGAACAAGCACGAGTCAAAGCATCACGCTGCTTATTCAGACCCACCAAATCAAGGAACTTCATCCCATTCTCGGTGGTGAGTTTGAAGATTTTCGTGCGATATCTGCCATTCACTATAACAGGGTTCTTGTTCACCAACTCAATACCGGTTTGAAGTTTAAACTCTTTTTGGAATTCAGCAAAAAAGTCCTTACCCCAATCATTGTACTGTTCAATGGTCATCCATGATGGCGGTTCATTACCATGCAAAATACCCACAGAAACCGAAGCACGGCCTTGTTTAAGATTGTCCTGCTCCCACGCTTTAGTGATATCTGTTCTACCGACCTTGTCGAAGAACTCCTGAGTCAAATAAGTATCGCCGTAATCACGCAAAACGATCTTACCCGTCGGACGCATTTTAGAATCCAGCTCCACCAGGAAGTTTTGGGAATGCGGAGAATCGTAAGTCATACCCGTCAAAGCAAAGAACTCAGCAATCGCACGCGCCAATGGTTTGTTGTAATGCTCATTCCAATACTCGGAAGGATTATTAGAGCCGTTCAGCTTTGCGATCTCGCGACCTTTTTGCTCGTGCATGATCGAAAAACCCGGAACGTATGTTTTGCCCGAGTTCGACAATGTGTCGTAAGAGCGTATGATCATACCCTGATCGATAACAACTTTGCCTTTGTCATCGCGAGTTTCGATACCGAAGGCCAATGGCTCGTCCAGTAGGACGATATTATAAAGCTTTGGTTGCTTAGCCACTTGCTCTTCCACGAAATCCGTCATCATACGGATTTGCTTACCGTCGTCCCAGTCCTGATGCTTATCACGCCAATGCCCACCGGTTTTATCCGTGGAGCCCTTAAAGGAAAATTCAGCGTTTGAAACCGGATCGACGATAATGTAACTGCGGGACGCAGTCATATAACCTTTATAATAGACTTTTTTAATAGGAGTAATGCCGTTAGCCTTCAGGAAGCCTGCAATCTCCTGCCACCATTTCGTGTCTTCAGGATTGATAATCCAGCGCAGATACTTCACGCCTTTAATTTCATGAACCAAAGAGTCCACGAACTTTTCAGGAGCACGCTGGGCGATATCCGCCTGCACCAAGCTGAGTGGAATATCATAGTGATAGACCATAACCTCTTGATTACTGCGAGTCGCGACCGCATTGGATTTGGTTTCCAAGTTAACCAATTCTTGCATTTCCTTACTGATTGCGTGCGAAAACGACGCAAGCACCATATTGGAAATCAAAGCAAAGCTAAGTGCCCGGTTGAACTTCATAATGTCATTCTCCTGATACGTTTTAAGTTCCGTCCGGCGTGTTTCAAGAGCAATACCAAGATTTTGGGGTCTCAGCTGGAATTAATTGGATTTAGAGGGCCTAAATCAGGCAAAAGAGCGCAACTCGGCAGCCAGTGTTCACAAAGTTAACACTGTGATTTCGTTCCATTAATGCGAATTAGTTTTTTGCCGGAACTTTACCCAGGGGTTTTAGAGTACCAACTTTACCAACTTTCGAAGGCAGTGCATGTTGGATTTTTTCAGACATCCAAGGATCAATCGCAATTAACTTTTCCAAGTTAAGGCCGGTTTTGATACCCATTCCATGAAACATGTAAACGACATCTTCCGTCGCTACATTTCCTGTTGCCCCAGGCGCATAAGGACATCCGCCCAAACCACCAAGACTGGTATCAAACACGCGAATGCCCTCTTCAAAAGCCGCAAGAATATTCGCCAAGGCCTGGCCGCGAGTATCGTGGAAGTGACCAGCCAATTTTTTAGCAGGAACAACTTTCTTGATCTTCTTAAACAAAGAATGAACCTGACCTACATTCGCAACACCAATAGTGTCGCCAATGGAAAGCTCATAGACTCCCAGCTTGTGCATACGTTGAGCCAGCTTCACTACGCGAGCCTCTGGTACTTTGCCTTCAAACGGACAGCCAAAGCATGTCGACAGGTATCCACGCACTTTGATTTTGTGTTTTTTAGCCAAAGCCATCACTGGCTCAAAGCGCTTAAAGCTTTCATCGATGGAGCAATTGATATTTTTTAAAGAGAAGGATTCCGAGCAAGCCGCAAAAATCGCGACTTCTTTAACTCCGCTGGCAATTGCATCCTGCATGCCGCGCTCGTTAGGAACTAGAACAGAGAATTCCGTTTTCTTCGGAACCTTGCCTGACTTCTGTAAAGCAAAAGCCTTGCTGACGACTTCTTTCGTGCCTGCCATTTGTGGAACCCATTGCGGGGATACAAAGGCACCGATTTCCACACGTTTTGTACCGGCCTCGATCAGACGACGGGCAAACTCAACACGTGTGTCGGCATCCAAAACGACTTTCTCGTTTTGCAAACCGTCCCGTAATCCCATTTCCACAATCGCAACTGAATTCTTAGCCATACTTTTTCCGAAGTTTCCTACTCAGCAGCAGGATTGATTTTCACCAGGGCTTTACCCAAAGCTACTTGCTCACCAACAGCACAGGAGATTGAATCAATCGTTCCTGTGATATCGCTTTTCAAAGTGTACTCCATTTTCATGGCTTCCATCACCAAAACTGCTTGCCCGGCTTTCACTTCTGTCCCTGGTTGCACCAGGATTTTTGTTACTTTACCTGGCATTGGAGCCATCACTGTGTCGGATGATCCACCGGCACCGGCCTTCTTACGTGACTTACGTCCAGAGCCCGCGTCAATGGTAAAAGTACGTCCGTTGGCGTGAACCCACAATGTGCCTTGAAGCACCTGCGCTTGAGCTTTGTGATCAACACCGTCAATGCGAACTTTGACTTCCATTAGATACCTCTCCAGTAAGATGCCCACGGAGATGTGTTTGCCACATTTCCTGAAGTTTGAACTCCCCGTGCCTGAGCAAGGGCTGCCGCTGCAATTTTTTTGTCAGCTTCAGTCAGTTCCGGCTCTTTAATAGATTCTGCGAAATAAGTTTCAATAAATCGCGTGGTCATTGTGCCCAACACAAATTCCTGGTGGGACAAGATTTCGATCAAATACGGAATATTGGTGTGAACACCAAACACCACCGAATCTTTCAAAACACGGATCATTTTTTGGATCGCGCGAGGACGGCTTTCATCCCACACAATAACTTTTGCGATCATAGGATCATAGAAAGGTGTGATCGTGTCCCCGGAATCAAATCCGTACTCGTAACGACGACCCGGGCCTTCTGGCCATTCTACATGCCCCAGCATACCTGTACTTGGCACGCCACCCATGAATGGGTTTTCAGCATAGATACGACATTCAATGGAATGACCGCGCGGCACACGAATTTGTTTTGGATCATGGATGTAGTCACCTTGCGCAGTCAGGATCTGCATTTTCACCAGATCCACACCCATCACTTCTTCAGTGACCGGATGTTCTACTTGCAAACGAGTGTTTACTTCCAACAAATAAAAAGCACCATCTTGCAAAAGGAACTCGACAGTTCCCGCGCCTTTGTATTTACCCAAAGTCGCAATTGCACAAGCGGCCTCACCCATGCGGCGGCGAAGATCTTCGTTCAATGAAGGCGAAGTCGCCTCTTCGATAATTTTTTGATGGCGCCGTTGCACGGAGCATTCACGATCAAAGAAATGAGTCACGTTTCCAGTGGAATCACCAAAGATCTGGAACTCGATATGCTTTGCACGATCCAGATATTTTTCAAGGAAGACTTTAGGTGAACCAAACGCCGACTGAGCTTCACGCTGAGCTGACTCAATCAGTTCCGCTGCTTCCGCAGAGGACTTGATCAATTTCATTCCGCGACCACCGCCACCAGCTGCCGCTTTGACAATGACCGGATAGCCGATGCGCTCAGCTTCAGTGATCAAATTTGCAATTTGTTGATTTTCGCCCTGGTAACCGGGCACCAATGGAAGTCCCGCTTTTTTTGCAAGCTCCTTACAGTGAACCTTGTCACCCAATGAACGAATGGCATCAGCAGAAGGACCGATGAATGTAAGGCCCGCTTTCGTAACTGCTTCGGCAAAGTCCGCGTTCTCTGACAAGAAACCAAATCCGGGATGGATGGCCTGTGCACCACCAGCCAAAGCACCATCGATATTCGCCTGAATATTCAAATAGCTTTCCGCAGTCGGTGCCGGTCCGATACAAATGGCCTTAGTGGCCATGCGATAGGCGCGTGAATTAATGTCCACCTCTGAGTGCAGGAGAACCGTTTCGATTCCCAACTCTTCGCAGGCTTTGATGATACGAACCGCGACTTCTCCGCGGTTGGCGATAGCAATACGTGTGAATTTTCCAGGCATTTTCGTCATGGTGCAAAAGCTCCAATTTTAGAGCTTTTATCTATAACCATAGACAGGCCTTAAAGCAACGAAAAGACGGTTTCTCCCGAGCTAGGACTGTGGCGGCAAATCCTCTTTGGGTGAGCTTATCGAACTGCCACATGAGGCCACAATGACACATAAAATAGCGGTAATTTGCACGGGACTCAGAACTTCTTTCAAGAACAAAAAACCCATCAATGCTGCGACAGCAGGCTCTAAACTCATTAAAACACCAAAGGTCTTAGATGGGATGGTTCTTAATGCGATCATTTCCAGAGTATAAGGAAGAGCGCTGGACAATACCGCGACTCCCAAAGCCATGAACCAGATGTTAGAGGAATATTCGGCAAAGTGCAGGTGAGTGATTGCTGCTGGAGATACTGTCAGCGCCGCAAAAAACATTCCCAGCGCAGTGGCGGCTCCACCTTGAATGCGAGACCCAACTCTTTTACCGAAAATAATATATAGGCCCCAGCAAACACCAGCCGCCAACGCCAATAAGACCCCAATGACATCGATACTAGCTGAAATATTAGAATGAGGGAGAATTAACACAATGCCCGCCGCGGCAAGCACCACCCACATCAAATCCGCCGCACGCTTGGAAGATAGCGCTGCGACCGCCAGGGGTCCGGTGAATTCCAAAGCCACGGCAATCCCCAATGGAATTCTTTCCAATGCCAGATAAAACAGTAAATTCATGCCACCCAAAGTCACTCCATATATGGCAACCGTGAGTAAAGCATTCTTTGTGATCTTTTGCCTCCAGGGCCTAAAGATCGCCAACAGCAGTATCGCCGAAAACCAAACACGCAAAAACGTCATGGATTCCGGCCCTAACAAAGGAAACAGATTTTTTGCGAAGCTTGCTCCGGCCTGGATGGAAAATACCGCGACCAGTACACAAAGAATGGCTTTTAACTTCTCCACGAAGGTTCACGCTTTTCCAGGAAAGACTTCAAACCTTCCTGACCTTCATCACTGGCGCGACGTTCAGCAATCAGATGAGTGGTACGATCACGCTGTTGTTCCCAGGTTAAGCCAGCAATATCATTCAGCAGCTTTTTTGTTTCACGAACCGCTTCAGCTCCGCCTTGCTTGTAGTTCGCTAAAACTTTTTGCAAAACTGTATGGCCTTCACTTGCTGGAACAACTTCCGTGACCAGGCCCGCCTGATGTGCCACGTGAGGATTAAATACGGCCCCTGACAACATCAAAGGACGAACTTTTCCAGCGACCGCTTTTCGTTGCACGAAAGCACTGATAACTGCGGGAGCAATTCCCAGCTTCACTTCGCTAAAACAGAACTGAGTTCCCTCTTCTGCGATAACTTCATCACAGACTGCAACCAAGCCCAAAGCACCGCCAAAAGCCGCTCCATGAATCAAACCAATAACCGGCAAAGTGCACTTCGCAATTGTTTCAAACATTCCAAACAGAAGCAGAGAATCCTCGCGGTTTTGGTGATACGAGAAATTCACCATCTCCCGCATCCAATTTAAATCCGCCCCTGCACAGAATGATTTGCCTTCGCCTTGTAAAACAATGGCACGCAGGTCTTGACGATATTGAAACTGATGAAATGTTTCCGTGATTTCCGCAATCATCTCCGGATTGAAGGCGTTGCGAACATCAGGCCTGTTCAATTTCACATAGGCCACTTGGTCCATTTCAACAACATTTAGAAACGACATTCTGACCTACATTCTGAATACGCCCTGGGATTTTTCGCCCCAAGACTTGTTAAGGCTGGCTGCAATACCCAAAGCCAACACACGACGTGTATCTGCCGGATCAATGATTCCATCATCCCACAAACGCGCCGATGAAAAGTATGCAGAGCTTTCGTGTTCATATTTTTCCAAAGTTGGACGTTTGAATTCAGCTTGATCATCGGCGCTCATGGATTGACCTTTTGCCGCCATCTGATCCATTTTCACTGTCAGCAATACGTTGGCAGCCTGTTCGCCACCCATCACGCTGATCTTTGCATTCGGCCACATCCATAATTGACGAGGCTGATAAGCACGTCCGCACATACCGTAATTACCTGCACCATACGAACCACCAATCACCACTGTGAATTTTGGAACGTGGGCATTGGATACGGCCATCACCATTTTAGCACCGTGTTTTGCGATGCCTTCATTTTCATATTTTTTACCGACCATGAAACCAGTGATGTTTTGCAGGAAGATCAAAGGAACTTCACGCTGTTCACAAAGTTCAATAAAGTGCGCCGCTTTCTGCGCGCTTTCGCTGAACAATACACCGTTGTTCGCGATAATACCCACTGGCATTCCGTAAATGTGTGCAAAGCCAGTGACCAAAGTTTTTCCGTACAAAGCTTTAAATTCATGAAAACGGGATCCATCCACCAGACGCGCAATGATTTCGCGAACGTCGAATGGCACACGTGAATCTTTGGGAATCACGCCGTAAATTTCCTGAGAATCAAATAACGGTTCTTCAACCGGAAGAATCTGCATCGTCACAGTTTTCTTGTGATTCAAGTGCGCAACGATGGAGCGAGTGATCTCTACCGCATGTTCATCATCTTCCGCAAAGTGATCTGTTACACCGGAGGTTTCGCAGTGAACTTGTGCGCCACCAAGGGCTTGAGCATCGACAACTTCACCTGTTGCAGCTTTTACCAACGGTGGACCACCCAAAAAGATAGTTCCGTTTTCCTTTACGATCACAGTTTCATCACTCATCGCTGGAACGTAAGCTCCACCGGCTGTGCAAGAACCCATAACCACGGCGATTTGCGGAATACCCGCAGCAGACATACGTGCCTGATTATAGAAAATACGACCGAAGTGATCACGATCAGGGAAAACATCGGCTTGCATTGGCAAGAACGCACCACCCGAATCAACCAGGTAAATACATGGCAAACCATTTTCAAAAGCGATCTCTTGTGCGCGCAAATGCTTTTTCACTGTCATTGGGAAGTAAGTTCCGCCCTTAACAGTCGCATCGTTGGCCACGATCACACACTCAGTTCCATGAATCACACCGATACCGGTGATCACACCTGCTCCGGGAGCCTGGCCTTCGTACATGTCCCACGCTGCCAGTGTTGAAAACTCCAGGAAGGCTGTTCCGCCATCCACCAAAGCTTCAATACGTTCGCGCGCTGTCATTTTACCGCGGGCTTTGTGTTTTTTCGTCGCATCAGCGCCGCCACCTTGTTTTACCAGCTCGACTCTTTCGCGCCATTGGCCAACGACATTTAACATGGCCTCGCGATTGGCTTTGAAATCAGAAGAGTTAACATCAATGTGACTATCAAGAATTTCCATAGAACCTTTTACTCCACGCTGCCAGACAATGCCGGTGTGTGTTTTAATTTTAACTGCATTTGCACAGAACCCACCGCTTGTTCGTTCTCGTCAAAAACCTGAACGTCAGCCGTGGCCGTGGCTTCCCGGCGCTCCCGAAGATCGGCCAAAACCACCTCGCGGATATTTTCCGCAAGTTCCATACGCAATCTGCAGTCATTTGTTTGCACTTTAAAAAACTCAGATTCAATTCGCGTAACAGCAATCTCGAAATTACCCAGGGGAGCATGACGCATCCACAGAATTTTAGCGGCCTCGATGGCAGCACTTAAAAGCGCGCCCTCGTGCATTTGTTTAAGCTCATTCATATTCCGAGTGCGAGCCGGAATCACAACTTCAATTTGCGTATCCTTAAGGCGAGAAATTCTTAAACCCATCCCCGCCGAAAAAGGCCTAACGATATCAAGCGCATAACCCAGCGCAGCATGTGAGGCCTTAGGCGAAACCTCTTCCAGCAAGGCTGCCAAGTCCGCGGCGCTCATACGAATTCCGCGATCTTCGAGCTGTGTTTTTAGGCCATCTTTGGCTTGTTGGAGCTGCTGACGCAGACTCTGCTCAAGCTCAATCCCCTTAGACATTAAGATTGTCAGCCATTGTTGGTTCATGAGATATCCTTTTCCCTTCGAGTATTGAAAAATCTAAGATATCATGCTCCGATAAAGAGAAAAAGATTTCCTTTGAGAGGTTTCGGAATGAAGAAAATTGTAAGCGTCATCGTTTTCGTTGCAGCTTTGGTTTGGACTTGGAATGTAATTCACACAAATGAAGCTATCGGCTTTGAGACGCACGCTGGCATTCAAACTAAACTGGCCGAACTTATCACCAACACATTGGCTGCTAAAAAGCCTAACGCAAAAGAATTGCGCATTGAAAAACTTTGGACTGAGTCTTTGAATGACAACAAAGTTCGTGCGGTATTCTCGTATAAGTTCGTTGAACTTAACGAAACTGGCGAAACTCTTGAGCAGGTGATTGAAGGCGAAGCGATCCTTCACCGCGAACCGTCTGAAGACAAAACTGACAAATGGACTCTGCAATCTGTGAAAACAACAAACGACATCGTGGTTTTCTCTGAAGGTTCCACAGTAACTCCGGGTCCTGATGCTCCGGCAGAGGGCGCTCCAACAGCGACTCCTGCAGCATCTCCGTCCCCGACTTCGACTCCTGAAAAACACTAGATGGCTATCCCCACTCACTTTGTTCAAATTGATGAAGAGGGGTTTTGTGTCAGTCGCGAATTGCGAATCCAAGACCCCAATGCCGGCCGCGAAATCCTGGAAAACCTGAAACTTCATCAAGGCGGAACACTGCTGAGCACCTTCGGCGAAACCCCGGTTATCGTCGAAGCTTTTGACGAACCTCTGATCGCACTGCAAATCGATAAAAATGATTCACACTGGTCTATTCGCTGTCCTTACGACACCGAGTTTTCATTCGAACTGAAAACTCTGTCACTGGACGAGTGGGATCGTTTTCATGGATATACAAAAGATCACATCCCTTTTGTTCTTTCCCGCAAAGCTCAAGCCGCATTTTTCAATCTGCTTGAAGAGTTTGATGACGACTCGATCACTGTCGACGGAAAGACTTATGAAATTCCGCCGTACTGGGATTCAGAAACCGACGTGGAAAAAGAAGCGTTCTGGAGTCAGATTTATAAGCGCGAGGAAAATCCAGGCTGGAATCTGGGCGAGCCCGCTGAAGCTTTGAAAGATATGTTTCAACGACTGAAAATTTCCCGCTCACGCATTCTGGTCTTGGGCTGCGGAGAAGGACATGATGCTGCGTTCTTTGCCCAAGCCGGTCACGTGGTGACGGCAGTTGATATTTCTCCATTGGCTTTGGAGCGCGCAAAAAAACTTTACGGCCACATGGAAAACCTGACGTTCGTTGAAGCGGATTTATTTAATCTGCCTCGCAGTTACGACGCTGGTTTTGATATTGTCTTTGAACATACTTGTTACTGCGCGATCAACCCCGAGCTTCGCCAGGATTTGGTGAAAGTCTGGAATCGCTGCCTGGTTGAAGGCGGACATTTAATGGGCGTGTTCTTTGCCTTTGAAAAACGCCAGGGTCCACCGTTTGGTGGCAGCGAATGGGAACTTCGCCAACGAGTCAAAAACAACTACATCCCGATTTTCTGGGGCCGCTGGCAACAGTCCGTCCCGAATCGCCAGGGCAAAGAGTTCTTTGTCTACGCCAAAAAGAAATAGTCCCGTATTTAAAGAAGGTACCTTATGCACATCGAATTCACACAAGCTGACGAAAGCCATATCGAAGAACTGGTGGAACTTGTGAACTCTGCTTATCGCGGGGATTCTTCCAAGGCCGGCTGGACAACGGAAGCGGATCTGCTGGATGGACAGCGTGTGGATGAAGATGGATTGTTGGCAGACATCGAGCGCGAAAATTCTGTCATCCTGATTGCCGAAGACGATGACACCGGAAAACTTTTGGGCTGCGTTCATTTGGAAAACCAAAACGGCAAGTGTTACCTGGGAATGCTGACTGTGGACCCCACACTGCAGAATAAAGGCATCGGCAAAATGCTGATCAACGAAAGCGAAGCTTTTGCGCACTTTTGGGGTTGTACGCACCTGTATATGACAGTGATCTCGGCCAGATCCGAGCTGATCAAATTCTATGAAAAAGAAGGTTTCCGTCAAACTGGCGAAAAGAAGCCATTTCCCTATGGCGATGAGCGCTTCGGAATTCCCAAAGTGAAAGACCTGGAGTTCGTGGTTCTGGAGAGAAAACTCTCTTAACCCGGTCAATCATACGCGAATTGCATATTAACTTAATGTCTATGTATTAAAAGTTTTCCTCGTTTGGTCCTATCTTTTGAGCACAACGAGGTGATCTATGTTTTCAAAAGCAGTACTAGTGGCAGTTTTAAGTCTTTCAGTATCTTCGGCTTTTGCAGATCATATGGGACCGAACGGCGATAAATTCTATGATGAAGCCGCCCATTTCACAGCTGCTTGTAATCAAACAGCCTGCCGCGCACCTTACTCTGCAGCTTTGGTTTACTACCAAGCCTCGCGCATGAATAAGTTGGAACAAAACTCTTCCGAAGCTCTTCGCACCGTTGCCAACTATCAAGCGCAAATCTGGAGTGACACAATCCTGGGTGGTGATTACTACGCTGCAGGTCGCACTCGTATGGATTCTGTCGTTGCCTTCTTTAAAAAAGACCGCCTTGTGGGTTTTAAAATCCGTTACTCTGAAAAAGCTTGGAATACTTCAGAGTGCGCATTTAATGGAAAACGAGACTCACTTAAAGGCTGCCAGGAAGGTCGCATTTCTGAAGAAAGCTACGTTTCACCTGATTTTCAGACCTACTTCACTGACGAGGAACGCCAAGCGGCTTTCTCTGCTGGCTTCTCTTTAACAAAATAGTCTATGATCGCCGAATGGCGATAGTAATTGAAACCACCGATCTGACCCGCACCTACAAGAGCTACCAAAAGCCCGAGGGATTTACGAACTCCATCAAGGGCTTTTTCAATCGACAGTATCAGGAAAAAGTCGCTCTTAATAAAACCACTCTACAAATTGAATCCGGGCAAATCGTTGGCTTGGTTGGAGCAAATGGTGCCGGCAAAACCACGCTTTTAAAAATGCTTTCAGGCCTGGTTACGCCAACAGGTGGTGACGCCAAAGTATTGGGCTATCGCCCTTGGGAAAGAAAAAACGAATTCCTTCGCCAGATCAGTATTCTGCTGGGACAAAAAAATCAATTGTGGTGGGATATTTCTCCGGCTGACTCTTACGCTCTTCTTGCACGCATTTACGATCTTGAACCAAACGCCGCCCGTAAACGCGTGGCTCACCTGGCAGAGATGCTTCAGTGTTCTCACGTCCTGCACACGCAGTTGCGTCGCTTGTCTTTGGGTGAGCGAATGAAAATGGAAATCATCGGCGCCCTTTTACATGAACCACAGATTTTGTTTTTGGATGAGCCAACGATTGGTTTGGACATTGTCGCTCAGGAAACCATTCGCGAATTCCTGGATCAGTATGTGAAAGAAAAAGCCCCGACAATTATTCTGACCAGCCACTATATGGATGATATCGCCCAGCTTGCTGACAAGTTGCTACTAATCAGCAAAGGCAACATCGTTTATCAAGGCACAGTGGATGAGTTCGTTGCGAACTCCAATAAAGAACTAGCTGAAAACCAAGAGGTCGATTTTGAAGAAGTCATTCGCCGTTTTTTGGAAACGGAATCTCGCGTTCGCTAAGCTCGCGATTGTTTCCAATCTCGAGTACAGGCTGAATTATTTCGTCGATGCGGTTTTGCAACCGACTTTGACCACGGGGATCGAGATCCTTTTGTGGGTTGCAGTTTTCCGTGGCGCCGCAACTGCTGAAATCGCGGGATTTACTCGTGATTACTATTTAGCGTACGCGTTGTGGGCCGCGTTCTTTGCGCGCATTTGCACCAGCTGGATGTATGAATTCCGCATGATTCAGGAAATTGATTCCGGCAGCATCAATGCGATTCTGACCCGCCCGATGAGTTACTACGAATACTATTTCTCGCAGCTTTTCGGATATAAATTCATCACGACGGTCGTGTCGATGGTGATTCCGGTTATTGCAATCCTGGCATTTTCATTGCCGACCAAGTTCGAACGTCTGCCGATGTCTTTCGCATTGGAATTCTATTATCTGATTCTGGTTCACTCGATCAGTTTTGTGATCGCGTCCTGCGCATTTCACTTAAATAAAGTCTATTCCTTTACGGGAGCAAAAAACCTGGCGCTGTGGTTGATGACGGGTGAGCTGTTTCCCTTGGATCTGATGCCCGAACCATTTAAATCCATCATGATCGCACTTCCTTTTAGTTCGGGTGTTTATGTTCCAGTTGGTTATCTGACGGGACGTCTGGAAATCGCATCGGTTTATCAGTCATTTATTTCGGTCACGGTCGGAATCGTGGTGGTGAATATTGTCGGCGCCATTATCTGGAAACGCGGACTGAACGCTTACACAGGAACGGGAGCTTAAAATGACCATTCTGAAGAAGTACTGGTTTTTGTATGTGTCCATGTTCCGTGCAAGCTTCATCGCGGACCTTGAATACCGCGTGAACTTCCTAACCAGAATCGTCACTGATATTTTCTGGTATATCGCACAGATTATGACGTTCGAAGTTCTGTTCATGCACACTCCCCTGATTGGGTCCTGGAATCACGCGCAAATGCGCGTATTCCTGGGCGTCGTCTTCGTGGTTGATGCTTTGTACATGATTATTCTGTCTGAAAATCTGGATCAGTTTTCTGAAAAAGTACGTAAAGGTGATTTGGATCTGCTTTTGGCGAAACCAGCGAATTCCCAATTCATGATCAGCCTGCAGAAGGCCTCAACACCCGCCATCGGCAATCTGGTAATTGCGACTTCGTGGTTTATCTATGCAATGATTCAAATGCCTGATTTCGAGTGGATTCGACTATTCTGGTTGATAATCCTGATTCCCTGCGGATTGGTCGCACTTTATTCCATGCGCTTCTCGATGGCGGCAACTGCGGTTATTTTTGCACGCTCCGAAAACCTGCAATTCATCTGGTATCAAATCTATCGCTTAGGAATGCGCCCCGATTCGATCTATGTTCCGTGGTTGAAATGGACTCTGCTGACGGCACTCCCAGTAGGAGTCATCGCCAGTGTCCCGGCGAAAGCACTATTAGAACCCGCTTCCTATGGGCTTTTTGCCTGGGCAATAGTGCTTTCAGCTCTGTTAATTTATGGAACCAACAAATTCTGGCAATTCGCTTTAAAAAATTACTCCAGCGCCAGCTCATAAAGAACGAGCGAAGCGAGTTCTTTCCCGCAACCTGTTCGGAGAATGAAAAAAAACGATCAGCAACGGGTCATATGCAAGGCGCAAGGAGGAGGCAGTACAATAAGTACGCCGACGACGAAGCAACGCAGTCAGATGGCCCGTTGCTGGTCGTTTTTTGGAAGGTGGGATTTCGGTTTTGCTTTAAGCCGGATTCTGTCCATCTCGCCTGGTCCCATGATTGTCCCGGCGAAAGTAGATGATCATTCCTCTAGGAGTGACATTACTGTCACCCTCAAGCGATCTTACCCGGTGGCTACGGACTGGCCGTCCTACTAATGCCACCCTATTTGATCTTGCTCCGCGCAGAGTTTGGCTGTTTTCACTCCGGCGGCTCCCCTGACCCTCCCGTTCCCGGTGTCAGGCTCAATGCCCCGGACATTCTCTCTGTTCCACTGTTCCTTACATTACTGTAGAGGGGCGTTACCCCTTGCGCTGCCATTTGGAGTCCGGACTTTCCTCCCTGATATCAATATGTTAGCATTATCAGAGCGATCATCCGCAAAACCGAAGGGTTTTTTAACACCCTCCAGCAAATTACGCAAGAGGGTTTTCATCGACCCATATTTATTTTACTTTCATCTGACTTACTTAAAAAGGAATTTTATATGAAGATCTTTGCATCTCTTATCGCGTTTGCTGTGACTTTGGCTCTAACTGCTCCTGCGTTGGCAGAAGGCGGCGGCCCTACTCACCACACAAAAGAAGAGCTTAAAGAGAAGATGAATCTTCTTTTCCCTGAAAAACAAGTGGATAAAGAAGCTCAAACTATCCCAGCTAAACCTGATTTGACGAGCCCGGAATATTTCGCGGCAATCAAAGGTGACGCTGTTACTTTGAAATGGAAAGAAGCGAAAGACGCTCAAGAATACCACGTACAAGTTGCAACTGATGCTAACTTCAAATGGTTGGTGGCAGACGATCAACACGTGAAAGCGACAACTTTTGATGTGACTAAACTTGAAGCTGGTAAACACTACTTTTGGCGAGTGGCTTCTGTAAGACCAAACAACTGGGCCACACACCGCAAATCATATTTTGCAATGTCCATGTTCGAAACTCCAGCAGCTCCAGAAGCAGCACCTGCAAAATAGCATTCTTTGACGAATCAAGTTCGTCGTCTAAATAGGCCCTCATATACTTGCAGTTATGAGGGCTCTTTATTGGTTCCGCAACGATCTTAGAATACACGACAACGAAGCACTAAACTGGGTGTGCAACAATGCACAGTCGGCTCTGTTCGTTTATTCCTATCCACTTAATTTCAGTCGAGCTGGAAAATTTCGTCGTAAATTTTTATTGGAATCCCTGGCCAGCCTTGAGCGGGAGCTGGAAATTCGTGGTCACAATCTGGTGATTACGTATTCCCATCCGGAAGAAGTGCTGCCGACATTGATTCACAAATACAAAATCGACACCCTGGTATTTACTGAAGAGCACACACCGGAAGAAATCCGCGAGGAAAAACAAGTTCTGTCGCGAATTGTGATTGATAACATCAAATCATTTGATCAGAGAACTTTACTAAAAAAATCAGTACTCCCATTTGCTGTTCACGAAGTTCCAAATACTATGGCCGAGTATCAGGTACTGTTACGTGATATTGAGCCCGAGAAAGTTCTGCAAATTCCCCTGATTTGGCCCGAGCCAATCAGCACGGACGAATTTGAACTGGATCTGCTTCGCGAACTGCGCATGTTCATCACTCCCTCCAGATTCACTGGCGGAGAACTGCAAGCATTGACCCGCTTGAAGGAATTCATCTGGGACAAAGATCTTTTGCGCAGTTTTAAAGATCCAAACTCAGAGCTGATGCATTTTGATGACAGTTCAAAATTCTCTCCGTGGCTTTCCAACGGATCCCTTTCCCCGCGTGTGATTTATTGGGAAGTAAAGAACTACGAAAAGGATCGTTCGCAAAGTACATCCACTCAGTGGATGTTACTGGATCTACTAAGACGGGATTTTTTCAAATACTATGCGATGAAACTAGGACCGTTCCTTTTTCAAGCAGACAACAACCCTGCACATCAGCCCTTGGTGGATGATCGACTTCAGCAGGAACTTTTTAAAAGCTGGAAAGTTGGAAACACCGGCAAGGATCACGTTGACGGAAATATGAAGGAACTAAATGAAACAGGTTTTCTCCCGTACCGCGGTCGAGTGGAAGTGGCGAATTATCTGACTGAAACTTTAAGTTTGGATTGGCGCTGGGGCGCACGCTATTTCGAAGAAATGCTGATCGACTACGATGCCGCCAGCAATTGGGGAAACTGGAACTACACCATCGGTGTCGAGAAATCCGCACTAAGATCAAACTATGGAGGACTTTATGACCAGCCCGGAATTTGAAAGTTTCGAAAACGAACAAATCGAGCACTACTTCAAATGCCCTTATTGTCACAAGAATATTTCAATGCTGGTCGATATTTCTGAACCAGGTCGCCAAACCTACGTTGAAGACTGTGAGATCTGCTGTCGTCCAATACAGATCACTTACTCAGCGGATCAGGGCAAGCTCATCGACTTCGCAGCGCAAAAAATCTGAATTCGTTATTACAAAACTTTAATTCCCAAGAGCTTTTGTAATTTTATTTAAATGCAATTCTACAGATAGACTATTCACATGAACAAGTCGGCATATGAAGCCCTCGTAAATTCCCACGCCCTGATTGAGTTTGACCCGAATGGTATGATCCTTTGGGCCAATCGCAATTTTTTAAATCTGGTCGGATACGAGATGGATGAAATTCATAACAAGCCACACTCGATTTTTTTGCCGGACTTCGAACTGCATGAAGCCGAATACAACGAACTATGGGATACGCTTCGTTCAGGCAATCCTCAAGTCGGTGAATTTAAACGCCTGGCAAAGACTGGAGCTGAAATCTGGGTTCACTGCTCCTACACGCCAGTAAAAAATGACAAAGGCCAAGTGATCAAAATCTTAAGCATGGCTTTTGATATCACCGAGAAAAGACAGCTCGCAGAAAATCTGGAAAGAAAAAATCAAGAGCTGTTGTCAACCGCCGCTAAAGCTCGCGCCGCCACTTATGCGAAGTCCGTATTCCTAGCGAATATGAGCCATGAAATTCGCACTCCTTTAAATTCCATCATTGGTATCACCGACACTTTGGCCGAAACCCCGTTGGATGGACAACAATCTTCTTTTGTCGAAATCCTGCAGCGTGCGAACTACCAGCTGATGACGATCATCAATGACGTTTTGGATCTATCCAAAGTTGAAGCTGGTGAAATCGTTCTGAATCTATTGCCATTCAGTTTGCAAAAAATAATTGAAGACATTCTCTCCATTCTGGAATTCCGTGCGAAAGAAAAAGGACTGACGCTGAAGGTCGCAGTCCACCCAGATGTCCAATCATTCTATATTGGTGATTCCGATCGCCTGCGCCAGGTGCTGATAAACCTTTTGAACAATGCGATCAAGTTCACCCACGCAGGTACGGTCACATTGAATGTCATGCCCAACAATACATCCCGCCCGGGAAATATCCTGTTCAGCGTGTCTGACACCGGTATTGGCGTATCCAAACAAAAATTCAAAGATATTTTCCGCCCCTTTACCCAAGCGGATCCAACTACCACGCGCCGTTACGGCGGCACGGGGCTGGGGCTTTCGATTTCACAGAAAATCGTAACTTTGATGGGTGGAACAATCTGGCTTGAGAGCGAACCGAATGTTGGAAGTACTTTCTATTTTACGGCCTCTATGCCTTCCACAACGGAGCGAAAAACCAGCATGCACAACCCGTTGCAAGGTCGCTACCATCTGAATGATCTTCAACACATCATTCAGGAAGAGCGTCTACGTGTTCTGGTCGTTGACGATGTCGACGACAACCGTAATCTTTTGGGCATCTATTTACAAAAAACCATTCACAGCATCACTTACGCAGAAAGCGGAACTGACGCCGTTGGATTTGTCGAGAAGAATCACTTCGATGTGATCTTTATGGACGTACAGATGCCTGGAATGGATGGACACGAAGCCACCATGCGAATTCGCGAAATCGAACGCGAACAAGGACGCCGTCCTTCACGGATCTTTGCCTGTACCGCTAATGCTTTTGCGGAAGACATTGAACGCTCTTTAAGCGCCGGTTGTGATATGCATTTATCCAAGCCGATTCGCAAGGACACCTTGATGAAGGCCATCAATTCCTGCTTTACACTGACAGAGTCAGCTGTTGGTTAAGACCATGACGGTCTAAGGCGGTCTGGGTCGACAGACCTCCGGTTTCTTCAACGGCATAATACACTTTTAAATCCTTAGGCGACTCACTCCACTCATAAATCATTCCTGCGCACATCCTGCAGGGCTTGTGAGTGCTGTATAGGACCGATCCTATGGGAATCTTACTGCCGCCTGATTCTCGAAAGAATCTCTGCACCAGATTCACTTCCGCATGCAGGGTTTTATTTTTTGAATTTGAATTAAAGCCATACGACAAAACTTTCCCGTCGGCCGAAATCAGTACCGCAGCTATATTTCGGTCATAGTCATGCAGAATCTCACCGCGTGGAATCCGCTGGGCCAACTCTACGACAGATGTCAGACGAAGTTCGTGCGATTCATCGACTTGGAATTTCATCTCGCCCTGAATCTGGGTCAGCGGCGTTTGGTTTTCCTGATTTAGATGCTGAACGGTGCTTAGTGCATTTTCAATTCGATCAATTTCGATAAATTCCAAAGCTTCAGAAAAATCCGGATCATTTTCGGGTTGAATCTGATCGGTGGCCCGTTTGGCGACGACTTTTACCATCCCCCGACACATTTCAGTCAGCTGACCAGTCGTGAAAATCCGCTGCCTTAGAATAAAAAAGCTATGGTCGACATGGCGGTCAAAAAGCCCCTGAAGCAGCTTCACAACAGCTGATGAGGGCGCTTGCAGGGCCTTATTGTAATAAGAGTAATAAACCACACCCTTAAAAACCACGAACGCCACCTCGTGGTTTTCCTTAGTCAGTAAAAATGCTAGGTGCTGGGCCCTTTTTTCATCACTCATTTAAGAATTGGTACCATATCCAGTCATTTTTGTCTAAAACGGGGTCATGCAAATGATCAAAAACCGCCTGGAAAAAAACTATAAGAAACTAAAAGCATGGGCCGAACGCGCAGGTATTGAAGCCTACCGTCTTTATGATCGTGATATTCCGGAATATCCCTTTATTGTGGATATCTATGGCGAGCATTTTTTGATCTACGATAAGGGCGACGACCGCGACAAGGACAAGGGTCACTTGCCCCACGTAATCGAAGCACTTCAGGCTTTGTTCAAAGCGGACGAAGCAAAAATCATCGTAAAAAAACGCGAGCGCCAGGAAGGCCTGAAGCAGTACGAAAAACTGGATGCAAAAGATCAAACTTTTTCAGTCAAAGAATCCCAAGCTCTGTTCAAAGTGAATTTGTACGACTATCTGGATACGGGATTATTTTTGGATCACCGTCCAATGCGCCAAAAAGTTTTTAAAACCGCCAAAGATAAAAAGTTTTTGAATCTTTTCTGTTATACGGGCTCTGTCAGTGTTTTTGCGGCGCTTGCTGGTGCCAGAACAACTTCCGTAGACATGTCCCAAACGTATTTGGGCTGGGCTCAGGAGAATTTCGAACTCAACAAAATCCCTGCCTCCCAGCACAGCTTCATCAATGCCAACGTTCTGGAGTGGCTGGCGCAAAACAAAGGCAAACCGGCTTTTGACATCATTTTTCTGGATCCGCCGACGTTCTCTAACTCCAAGAAAATGCAGGACAGCTTTGAGGTCGAGCGCGATCAGGAGTTTTTAGTCGAATCCTGCATGAGCATGCTGGAACCCGGCGGAGTTCTGTATTTCTCCAATAATAAACGCAAATTCAATCTGTCTCCGGCAATTGAAGACCACTATAAAGTTCGCGATATCTCTGAGGAGAGCATTCCTCAGGACTTTCACGACAAGAAAATTCACGTCTGTTACGAAATCCGCCTTCGCTAGGGCTACGGCGGACAAGTACGCTGGGACTCCGTTTTTTGTGTTTCGGTTTGTGGTCAGAAAAGCCTTGCCCCCGGGGGTAAAAGGACCTATTACCCCCATTAGAAGAATGCACAAATTTATAACATTTGGAGGGCACGGAATTGAATGCTTTAGGTCGCCATATTTTGGTTGAGTTCAGCGGGTGTAACGCTGAGGTGTTAAACGACGTTTCTATCATCGAAAGAAGTATGATTGAAGCGGCACAGATCGCAGGGGCTACTGTGATCAACTCGACATTCCACCACTTTTCTCCTTGGGGAGTCAGCGGTGTGGTTGTTATTCAGGAAAGCCATTTGGCTATCCATACTTGGCCGGAATACAGATACGCAGCGGTGGATCTTTTCACTTGCGGCGAAACCGTAGATCCTTGGGTTTCTTTTGAACACCTGAAAAAAGCATTCCAGGCAAATTACTCGGCGATTGAAATGAATCGCGGTTCTTTGCACGTGATCCAAAAAACTGACTTTAAACCTAAAACTATTCGCGAAAAGCCGACTTTTGATTTGTCCAAAGGCGTGCAAATGGAGCGCAATGTTTGGTTCACCGATAAGGATGAAAACCAGGCTTTGTCTTTGCGCTACACGGGCGATGTGTTATTTGACGAAACCAATCCGTTCCAGCGCGTTCGCGTTTTGGAATCTTACTCACATGGTAAATTCCTGGCGATCAACAACATGGTAATGTGTTCCGAGCGTGATGAGTTTCATTATCATGAAATGATCACTCACCCGGTCATGCAATCCCACGGAAAAGCTAAAAACGTCCTGGTCATCGGTGGTGGTGACGGCGGAACGATCCGCGAATTGTTCAAATACGACGTTGATAAAGTAACGATGGTTGAAATCGACGAAGCCGTGGTTCGTGCTTCCAAACTTCATCTTCCACAAATCGCTTCTGAATTCGGCAACCCGAAATTGAATCTTATTATCGGTGACGGCATCCAATTCGTAAAAGATGCGGCTCCAGGCACTTACGATGTGATCATCGTGGACGGTTCGGACCCAGTAGGACCTGCTGAAGGCCTGTTCACTGCAGAATTTTATGAAAACTGCAAAAAAGCTCTTAAAGACGGTGGCTTCGTGATCACTCAAGGTGAATCACCAATGTTCCACGAAGGGACTTTCGTTGAGCTTAACAAGTGCCTAAAAGGTATTTTCGGCGCTTCCAGTGTTCACACGATGCTATTCCACGCCACCACTTATCCTTCTGGTATGTGGAGCTTGCAATTGGCAACGAAAGGTTCCACGCATCCAGCGACGGACTTCAACAAAGACCAAGCGCGCCAATTCGCAAAAGCGAAGGGCTTGAAGTACTACAATGAGGATTTGCACTCTGCGGCGTTCTCGTTGCCGACATTTGTTAAGACAATGTTGGGCCAAAACTAAGATCATCAATGTCTCTTGGGGACTCCGCTTATTGGGCGGAGTCCTGAATCTTTCTAAAACCTAGACCGCTCTCCATTTTCAATATAGTTTCATTTAAGAACTTTATAGACAGGAGACGTTTATGTTCAAACTTCCAACACTTCCGTATGCAAAAACAGACTTGGCTCCTTTGTTCAACGAAGAACAAATGACATATCACTACGACAAACACCACAAAGCTTATATCGACAACTTGAATAAGGCGATGGAGACAGACAGTTCTTTGAAAGGTAAATCCCTTGAAGAGATCGTTCTTTCTTCTTCCGGTGCTAACTTCAATAACTCCGCTCAAGCTTGGAACCACACATTCTATTGGTTCAACATGGCTCCAGTTGGCAAAGGCGGCAAAGCTTCTGCAGACCTTGAGACTGCAATCAAACGTGATTTCGGTTCTATGGACGAACTAAAAGCTAAGTTCGTTGACGGTGGTATGAAAACTTTCGGTTCTGGCTGGATCTGGTTGTGCACAGATGCTTCAGGCAAATTGAGCCTGGTATCTACATCCAACGCCGCAGTTCCGTTCACTAACAACGGCCCAGCTCCAATCATGGTTGCTGACGTTTGGGAGCACGCTTACTACGTTGATTACCGCAATCTTCGTTTGAAATACCTTGAAACTTTCTGGTCACAAGTAAACTGGGATTACGTATCTCAGTGTTACGCTTCCAAAAAAGTTCAAGACCTAACGAAGGCGATGACATAGGTAACAGTTCCCTTTTTGGAACTCACCGCACAAAAAAAGGGAGCCACTGGCTCCCTTTTTTTGTGCCTTCACACGTTCTGGATATTTCGGAAGACAAGCCCGCGGTTACTTCCCTTTCATACAACAGTTCCGTACTTGTCGCCCCTCACAGTTGTTTCACAATAAAGACAACCGTAAGGAGGTTTCCTATGAAAAACCTTTTGGCAATATTGTTGGTCAGCACTTTCTCGTGGGCATCTTTTGCAACGCCCTCTTATGCATACGCGCAAAATCCAGTTTTAATTAACGAAGATCACGTTATTGATTACGACTTCGGGGAAGTAGTCATTGGCAGTGGTGGATCGCAGTCCTGGGACCTCTATGCCCCAGCAGATAAAGCGATTTACATCAGTCAGATCACTATCAGCGGCGACGACTATTGGGCCGACACGGACTGTTTGGGATTCTTGGAAGCAGGATACTCCTGCAGCTTCACCTTGTTCTTCGTTCCAGCGCACACAGGTGAGTCCACTGGATCTGTGAAAATTATTGGCGACAGCGACAGTGTCACTTTTAATGTGAAAGGAACCGGAGTCGAAGGCGAACCTCAGTAACTGTTACCGGAACCATTTGCGGCGTGGGTCTTTCTTGTCAACGGGCCAGGTGGTCCACCCGACTTTTAAGGCCATCGCTGTTTTTAGATTCTCCAGAATAAGTTCTGCGTCTTCGATTTGCCAAAAATCTTTAGCGTGAGTAGTTTTGGTTTTAAGTGCGATATCGGAAACCAGGGAATAGACCATTCCACTCATCGGAGGAATCAAAAAGCCCATAGTACTTAGAACGCCCTGCAAACGCGATAGAACCGACTTCCCGCCCACAGAATGCATCAACACCATCACTGCACAAGGCTTACCCATCACAGCCGGAGTCGCCTCCATATCAGTCATTTCCTCAAGCAACTTTTGCAGCGGACTCCCCCAGGAATCCCAATAGGTGCCCGTCACAAAAATCACGGAATCAGAATTTGCGATTCTCTTTTTCAAAGTGGCAGTGATCGAGGTTTTGGCTAGATGGATGACATCATATTCGAGTGTTTTATCAATCTTGCGAATCTTAGCAATGAAAGCCGCGCAATTGCCTATATCACCAGATGGACTGCCATTAAGAATCAAAACTTTTTTCATTCCCAAAAGGTACGCCCTCCCTTTTCGAAATGCATCGCAGAACCGCTGCGGTTCTGCACCGCTTCCGCAAATAGGACCTGGCACCGAAAAAAAAGAAGGCGCCCTTGGGGAGTGGGCGCCTGTTATCCATGGAGGGATATTGGGAAAAGGACCGCATGATTTTTAACCATTCATCACCATCAATTTGCCTCCTTTTAGGAAGGTCCGGAACCATTTATGAGGCTCCGGTCTGCGTTTAGAAAAGAAGGAGCTCGGCGGGGTGATTCAACAATCATTATATTATTAATGACGTCGACCACACCGGAGAGCTCCCATGCCGAGCCGACTGCTAAAGCTTTCAATCGAGGTCTAAAGACTTCGCCTTCAAGGGTCACAACACCGTCTTCAACGAAGACTGAGATGTGTTCTCCCCCGATCTTTACGAAGTCCTCTAAAGACTGCTCTATCAACATCTTTAGCTCTTCATCGGAGCGATAATAGTCAGATGGAACCACAATACGGTCTTCAATAGACCAAACTCCTTCAAAATCGGAGACGAGTTCCAGGGCTGCCATTTTTTTAAAAGAGGTGTCGCAACTGCCTGTTACAATCACGGCACACCCTCGCACGATCACATCGAAGTCCGCAGGGCTCACTCTTTTATCCCATTTTAATCTTTCACAGATTTTTCGTCTGAGATCGGTATCAATTGGATTATTCTTTTGAGTACCCATTGGAAAACTCCTTTCTGATCGCTCGGTTAAAGTTAAATAAGTTACTAATAAATTATTGCTTTTGCTTTTATCAAATACTCATTCCCATTTGTCCAAGCTGGGGAAACCTACCCAGCCTGGTTTTCTGCCATCATCTCTGCTTCTTCCCATGTTGGGAAATAGTTCAGCATTGGATCGTGTCTACGATGCATGGCTTTTTTCGAAGAACGGCGACGCAAAACAGATTTCAAAGAGTCTACTGTTTTCATCACTGCTTTTTTGAAACTTTCATCCGATTTTGAGACTTTAATAATCCCTTTGCTTTGGGTTGGTTTCAAAATCACCTCGCAAGTATAACTAGGTTTACGAGCCTGTGTGCGATGTCGATCTGTTTCGATCCGCACAGTGAGGTGAGCAGCACTGTCGTATTTGAAGAAGTCCTGGATTGAAGCCTCCACTTTTTCAAGTAAGTAAGCTTCTAGGTTTTCAGTACGAGTGATGTCTCTGTAGTAGATGTCTGTTTGCATATCTACCTCCTTGTTCTTTCATTATCGTTGATCACCAAGGATTATTTAAATATATAATTCAAATGACATGTATAAGTTAAAGTTATAGGTTCAGTCTGGGCTCATAGGAAATCCCTAGTGCTATTGGACAGTTGGGCGACTGTAGTCGTGGTCCGGGTTCCAAAATGGAGCCGAATTTTCACTCTCAAACCCGGTGGTATTTTATGTTTAATTTTAATCATTTATATTATTTCCACATCACAGCAAAAATTGGCGGCGTTTCGAATGCAGCAAAGTATTTGCGAATTTCCCAGCCTAGTCTGTCCTCCCAACTGAAAATTCTAGAGAGCAATTTAGACACAAAACTCTTCGAAAAAAAAGGTCGCGTCCTGCAACTCACACCCGACGGAGAGCGTGCTTACTCTTACACAAAGAAAATGTTCGATATCGCCAAGCAGTTTGAGGATTCTCTGAAATCTCCAGGTGAAAAAATGAGTGAACGCCTGCACGTGGGAATTTCAGAACAGGTGGAGCGTCCTTTTATCGCCGATCTTCTTTCGCCGGTGATTCGCGATAACAAAGGCAAGACGCAGAAAATTATCTCTATCACCTCCGCTCCTGACGAAGACATCTTACAACTTCTTCGCTCGCAGGAAGCGGATCTGATGTTAACCAATAAACCGATGTACTCGGAAGACGTGGTAGAGCTTGCCTCCATCGCAGCCCCGGTCAACCTGATGGTTTCCACACAGCTTTTGAAGAATTTGAAAATGCGTGTCTCCAGAAACACCAGCGTGCAGGATTTCCTGACAGCCTTCCCCGGTGGCTTGGTAATACCTTCCTACAAAATGAAACTGCGCCATGAAACGGACTCCTACGTTGAAGAAATCAAAGTGCGCAAAAAGATCACCTTCGAATCAGACATCATGTCAGTCGTGGGGCGTGCGATCGTTGACGGAGCCGGCTGCGGATTCTTACCTGTGCCCTATGTGATGGAAGAAGTCAAAATGGGTCTAATCACGGTTATTGGACCGAAGACAGGTTTATGGAAGCATTCACTCTACATGCTCGCACATAAAGAAGACGAGTATGACGATTTGACTGAAGATATCGTGAAAAGATTTAAACAACTGGATAAGTGGAGTTAACTAAAAGTTTCTGAGAGCAGAAATGCTCTCAAATAATTCCTTTACAGCCTTCAGAACTTACGCGGTAATTGTCGAATGACCAAGACCACGCTGAAGAAACCGCTGTTAAGAGATTACCTAAGTGTTTCGTATTACCTTCATGATCTTTACCAGTATCGTAAGGCCACAGAAGAGCAATTCTCTTACGAGTCCTGGGCTCAGGAGCTTGGCTTCCAACATCGCTCCTTTCTGCGCCAAGTGGTTATCGGTCGTCGCGCCTTAACAGAGAAAACTGCAAGGCAGATCTGTGAGCGATTGTTTTTCACGCCCTCTGAGCAAGAGCACTTCATGATTCTGGCGCACTATTCGAAATCACGAAGCGCCAGAGAGCGCGAAGCCTTCGGGAAGAGATTGATTCAACTTCTGGAACAAAACTATTATCAAACGGAAATTGAGGCATATGAGGAATTCGTCAGCTCGCCTCTTTTCCCCCGCCTGCAAGTGTTGCTGGCACTTGGGGAAGAACCAAAAACCCCTGAGGCAATGACTCGGTTTCTAAACGCCGACCCACTGCAAGTGGCAAAAGGTTTGATGATCCTGACCAAACTAGGGTTAGCGACTTCGTCAGATGCAGGGTACAAAGCCACCGTCGGCAACTTTAAAGTTCCTTCAAACCTAGGAAGTAATTCATTGCTTGAGTACCACAAAGAAAGCCTGCAGGAAGCCATCACTGCGCGCTCCCTGCCGCATCACTTGCGTCGCTATAAGAGCATGATCTTGGCGATGTCACAGGAGGAGTTCGAGCTTTTCCTTAAAAACATGGATGGCTTCGTTAAAGAGCAGCTTCACAAATTCGATACTACCAAAGCCGACGGCCGCAGACTTTTCCAGGTCAATATGAACCTTTTTTCAGTCAGCGAAGAGCTTCAGTAAATTGAGAGCAGTTTTGCTCTCAAACTCATCAATTCAGACAAGTTTGTTCAATTCGTAAATATCTTGTTCACGGTTTTTCTGTAATGAAAACCCGTAAGTGCTGAATATCCTTTCTTCCCTCCTATGGCGCAGGTATTGCTACTCTCCCTCAGCAATAACAAAACACTCAAGGCCCCTCCCGCTTCGGCGTGCTCTGCGAGTTAACTATTAAGAGGTTAGAAATGAAAAAGGTATTCGTAACACTATTGGCTTCGTTGATCGCTATGACAGCTTCTTCCGCAATGGCTGCCGGTGGGCAAATTGGTTCAGGCAATGTAGGTCTAAGCAAAAAAGACTTGGCTGACGCATTCATCGTGGCTCGTCTTGCGATTGAAGGTCCTTACTATGCGGCTCAGTTCGAAGTGAACAGCAAAGCTGACCAAGTTATTTTTAGAGATGGCAATATGGACGCTGTTAGAGAAGACCAGGACTGCGTTGGCAACTCGATCGATCTGCAAAAGAACATCCTGAAAGTCAGCGTCGTTTGCAAAAGCCTGGGCAACTCCCCATTGAGCTTTGAGATTGACGTGACTGGCGTGACCAAAGCTGATTTGGAAAAAGGTACGAAAGTACAAGTTCGCAGCGATGCAACTGGTGGCGAATGGTTTCCGTTCGATATCATCAAAAGAAAGAAATCTTTCTTTTAGTCTGAACAAACAAAAAAGCCTCGGTCTCCCGAGGCTTTTTTTATTTCTACTGAATCACACCTTTATACACACAAATACTTGCTCTATCAGGCTCGGTAACAACACTCGAGATATAGCTGTGACTTCTGTAAATTGTAAACTCTCTGTCCGAGTTTTTCTTCAGACGCAAAACACTCACTCTACTCCAACTCTGCGGACCTGCCCCCCAGTCACCACCAATTTCATAGGCGGCATAGACATCACCCGGAGCAGTCTCATCGTTAACATTGAGGTATGCACTTACGTTATAATCACCTAACTCAAGACCGTTATAGGAATATCCTGTTGTGGTTACTTGATTTAGATAAATTCTTCCGCCTTCCTCCAGCACCTGAAACTCTGTTGTATTATCATTGGGATTTGAGTAATCGCACTCAACAGATCTTACCAGGTATCTGCCCAGGTACTTCTTCCACGGATTATTAATAGCTGTGGCCGTGTGACCATTCAAATTTATCCAGCGCATCCCATAAACGGCCTGTCCTGCGTAAGTTGAACGGATATAGTATTCTTTCGCCAGAGCCTCAATGTATACGATCAACTCTTGAGCTGAATGGATCTTATAGATTTTCTGTGAGTTATAGACATTGTCTTTACTATAACTTTTTTCACCGAATAAAAAGAACTCGCGCCCCTTAAATGCAGCTTCGTAATCCAAATGTGCAGCGCTACCTGGCGCAAAACTCAACGTCAGAGCAAACTTTTTCGCCCACTCAAGCTGTGCTCCCAAAAAATCCTGATAGCTAATCTCTTGCGGCGAGTAGAAACTGTATGCGGGACTTCCAGCTCTAAGAAAATCACTTAATTTATAGAGCCTATTCTGTACTTCAAAAATTTTCTCTTCAGCAGTCTTGAAATCTTTCTTTTTCAAGTATTCAGAGCTGTCTCTCAGATTTGACGCCAAGGTTGATAGTTCTATTTGTACATGCATCTTGATTTGCGGATTAAGATAGTTTGGCAACACAGGCGAGCTTTGAATTGAATGTGCGATTTCCTTCTGGAAATTTACAGCCTCTTCTTCTGTTGCACCCATAAAGTGACTTACTTCGTGCATCAGCAAGGCAATAACCTCTCGCTTCGCTGCTGCGACATCCACCTTGGGAGCAATTCTCGAGGCACTTAGGCAAATTGTATTGTGCTTCGTTGCATAGATACTAGCATCCACCTCTGTACCCTTTGACGTGTAGCAGGGTTTATCCACGCGAACTTCCAAACGAAGCTCCTTCAGTACGTCCTGCACTCGTGATCTACCAAACAATTTGGTGTGAAGACTGTCGGGACTGATACTTCCAAAATATTCATAGGAATTAAACAAAAACAAAAGTTCTGGTTTTGCTTCCTGTGCAATTGTTCTAACTTGATTAATCGTAGCCGGATTTGCAGGTAAAGTCCCGCCTCCGCCGCCATCCATGCCGCCGGTGTTGCCGTTGGCGAATAGGTTCTGAGAAAGTAGAATAAACGGAAGTAAAATAAGTTTCTTAGTCATGATTGCCTCTTATTGTTTTTAAAGTTCAATGTTTCAAACTGTTTTTTGTGCGCCGGCTGACAGGACTATAAATCTCACTAAAATTTACCTATTTGCATATTTTCGTTGTCAGTTATTGCCGTAATAATTTACTTTTTAGTAAATTATTGGGGTTTTAAGGGTAAAATGAACATTTTCGAGTTTACCGATTATCGGGAATATTTAGAGCGCTTCGTAAAGTCACAACCCAAAGGTGGCCACGGTTATAAATTGAAAATCGCCGAAGCGCTGGGTGTGCATCCAACTCTGGTGACACAAGTTTTGAAGGGACAGAAATCCTTCACGCAAGAACAAGCATTCGCTCTGGCGCAATTTATTCGCCTGAACGATTTGGAGAAAGATTTTCTGCTAACGATGCTTGAGTGGGATAAAGCAGGAACCATTGCGCTTAAGAACTTTGTCGAAAGCAAACTTCTAAAACTCCGCCAGGAAAGCGAGAAGATCAAGAACCGCGTTCCCGTCTATACGGCGATGACCGAAGCCGACCAAGCTTTGTTTTACAGTCAGTGGTACTACTCGGCCCTTAGACTTTCCAGCGGCCTTGGCAAAAAGAAAGTCACAGCTGCAACGCTTTCGAAAGATTTGGATTTACCTGGCGAGCTGGTGGAAAAAGTTTTGGAATTTCTGATCTCGCGCCAGCTAGTGATAGAAAAAGAAGACGGCTCACTTGATCGCGGGCCACAGAATACTTTTCTTCCCGCTGACTCCCCCATGATCAGTCGTCATCACATGAACTGGCGTATGAAGGCCATGGAAAGACACCCACGCATCACAAAAGATGAAATGGCATTCTCGGCCCCGTTAACGCTGGCAGAGTCCGACATCCCCGAAGTCCGTAAAATGTGTCTGGAACTAATTCAAAAAGTTTCCAAGAAAGTCGCCGAAAGCCCGTCCGACAGACTCGCCTGCATCAACATCGATTGGTTCCTAGTAGAATAAAAAAAGGGCCGGTCCACGGACCAAGCCCTCGAATTGACACGCCATAGTTACCAAAAACCGGCAGGCACCTTTTTAGTAGGGTTGTCTTGCTGTGGAGTTTGCTAGATCCATGGCGAAGACTACGGCTAGTTTTGAGTACATTGCTGAGTGTTTGAAGTTTGTTTTGTCGTTGATGACGTCTTTCACTGTGTGGATGAAAGGGTTATCAGCGCGCATAGTTGCTTCGAATGGCATTAGCGCCGGGAAGCCCTGACGGTGCCATGAAGCGTGGTCGCTGCAACCATAACCGCACTGATCGTCAACGATGCGTGCGTGAAGGTATGTCTCGTTCACAGCTCTTAGGTAGTCATGCAACCATTTGCTGGTGAAGTCTGTCATGTTGCCGATTACGAATTCCCCTGCACCTGGATAAGAAGTCATATCCAATTGAAGAACCGCAACCACATCACGTTTTTCAGATTTGTAGGTTTTAGCGATTTCAGCAGAACCCAAAAGACCGGACTCTTCACCCGCGTACCACATGAATTCAATCGTGCGCTCTGGCTGAGCTTTTTTGCTGATGATGCGCAAAGTTTCCAGCAAGTTCGCAGAACCCGATGCATTGTCGTCAGCGCCCGGTGCTTGTTGACCGCCGCCGCCCCAGCTTTGGTTGATGGAATCCAAGTGACCGCCCAAAACGATAATTTCATTTGGACGAGTCTTACCAGTCAAACGCACACGCACTGATTTTTGCGGAGTCGTGTTGTGATCGATCAAAGAAATTTCGTAAGGAATATCTGAACCCGCAAGCATCGTTTCCAAACGTCTTTTCATGTCATCAACATGAAGGTTCGGAGTTTTGCCTTTGTTAAAGCGAGTTGGGTAAGAGGACAACCAAGTCACCCACTCACGCAGATTCTGCTCGCTCACTTCATCAACCGCAGATTCGATTTGCGCGTTTTTCTCTAAAGCCAAAGCCGCAAACGGGGCTCTTTGGTAGAAGTCGTTTTTAGCCTGAATTTGCGCCAAAGAACCAAGCATTGAAGGGATATTCAAAGAATGAAACGCCGGCTCCGTAGTCAAATCTTCAAACCCACCACATTTGCCCACTTTATGGGCTCTTTCTTGGATTTTTAGTTGCATTTCCGGAGTGATAACCGCATATCCGACACCAACAGATTCTTCTTTTTCAATGACTGGGATGTCCAAGGCTTTTAGGTCCGCCAAGTCTGCCAATACAGGTTTTGTGTTGAAGTTTTCAAGGACCGCCTGGTGAGCAGACGCCTGCGCCGCGAAAAGTAAGATAGCCATCATGGCTGTTTTCATGGATTCATTCCTTTGAATAAGATTACCTGTTTTAAATGTTAAACAATTGTCCGCAGCGGGCAAAGTTAAATCTTGAGTTGAACTAACGATGACAGTGGTGAGCGCGCGATGAAAAATGACATTCTTTTGGTAACTTTGAATTCAACATACCAACATTCATCGTTTGGTCTGCGCTATCTGTATGCGAATTTAAAGGAGCTTCAAGCTCATGCTTCGATCCTGGAATTCACCACCGCGAAAGATCCCCGCGACATCTGCGAACAGATTTTAAAACTAAAACCAAAGATCATCGGACTTGGCGTATATATCTGGAATGCCAACGAAAGTTACGAACTGGTGAGCTTGATTAAAAGAATCAGCCCACAGACGATTGTGGTTCTGGGTGGCCCGGAAGTGACCCACGAAAGCGAGACTCAACCCATCTGTCAGACAGCGGATTTTACCTTCAAAGGTGAAGCCGATTTCTTATTCTATGACTTCTGCCACAAGTATCTGGCGACGGGTGAATTGCCCGAACAAAAATTTATTAAAGGTGCTTTGCCAGAGATAAAAAATATCGCATCGCCCTATGAATTTTACAGCGATGAAGATATCAAAAACCGCGTGCTGTACGTTGAGGTCTCCCGTGGTTGTCCATATCGCTGCGAATACTGTCTATCATCCTTGGATAAGTCCGTGCGCAACTTCGACATCACTCAGTTCCTGGCGGATATGCAGGTACTTTTGGATCGCGGTGCAAGACAGTTTAAATTTATCGATCGCACGTTCAATTTAAGCCCCACGATCTGCACACAGATCTTGAATTTCTTTTTAGAGCGCATTGAGCTGGGTTTATTCCTGCATTTTGAAATGGTGCCGGATCGTTTGCCGAACGAGATCCGCGAGCTGATTAAAAAATTCCCGCATGGATCACTGCAATTTGAAATCGGCATTCAAACTTGGAACGCCGACGTCGCAAAACTGGTCAGCCGCAGAAACGATCTTGAAAAAGTGAAAGAAAATTTCAAATTCCTGGCTGACGAAACCGGCATTCATTCCCACGCGGATTTGATCGTGGGACTTCCTGGTGAAGACATCAACAGCTTTGCCAAGGGTTTTGATATCTTGGCAGGACTTCGCCCCGATGAAATCCAAGTCGGTATTTTAAAACGCCTGAAAGGCGCACCGATTTCCCGTCACGATAAAGAGTGGGAAATGGTTTACTCCGAACATCCGCCGTTCCAAATCCTTCGCACCAAAATGATGGATTTCGAAACCATGCAAAAAATGAATCGCTTTGCAAAGTACTGGGACCTTTTTGCGAACAGCGGAAACTTCAAAAACTTCGTCGCTGCCATTAAAAGCCGTTCTGAATTAGCCGAGCATCAGTCCTTCTTTTGGGAGTACTTTGCTTTTACTGAATTCATGTCAGCACGCCATGCGCAGTCTTTCGGAATTTCGCTTATTAACCTGGTTGAGTCTGCATTGATTTATCTGACCGAACAGTTGCACTGGCCCCATGAAGAGGCACGTCAGCTTTTAATTTCAGATTATATGGCTCCAGGCACACGCGAGCTACCGAAGGTACTTAAGGTCTATCCAGAGCCTAAAAACAAAGGCCTGCCACCAGAGGCACGAGTGAATCTGCCTAAAAGGCAACAGCGGCATCTTTCAAAATCGGAGACTCAGTCCTCTTAATGAGGGCTGAGATGATCAGGAAAGAAAACCCAGCGGTCAGTAAAGCACACCGCAAATACATCAGATCCATCCACTGAGTGCGGATACTTTCCCAGTTGTCGGGTGGACCCTGGTAATTCCAGGCGAAAATGAGCTGATTCAAAGGCATATATCCCGTCCACGTCATGGCGAGCTCGTTCAAGACACAAAACAGTGCAAAGAGGACGAAGAAAAACTCCATTCGATTCCATCGCTTTCGCAATATCAACAAATGAGTCACGAGTTTACAAACCACCACCACACCTAACATCGGCGTCCACGAAAGAAATGATCTTTGCATAGATTCATGAAATGCAACATACGAAGTCGCCGACAGCTTTTCCATAACCGCCCTCATCCCGACGACGAAGGCAAAAGCATTGCCTGCAAGTGCTCCAATCAGGAACAAACTTGTATACTTCAAAAAGTGATTTATTTTCATGTGCCCTTTATAAGGCCCCTGAACAAAAAAACACGTTTCATTTTTTTCACATAACATCAGTGGTCGCGGAATTTTTTGGCGTAGCCCGTGTAAGAAATAGTTTTATTTCTACACCAGACAAAGCGGAATTCAGGTGTTATTTCTCGCGTCCGTAGGAGTCGAAAAAGGCCTTTCTGAAACAGCGCTGGCCGCATCCCCCGAACTCTTTGAATTTCCAGATCATAGGATTCACACCAAGCCTCGATCTCTTCGGGCTTTCGAAATAATTTGTAATCAAAGAGCAACCTATTCTGGCTATGTGCAATCCACTTAACCACCTTGTTAATCCAAATGTAGGACGCTGGGTTTCTATTGATGGTTCGAAAGAAGAACAATCCCCCCGGACGCAGCACCCGGCTCATTTCGGAAATGATCCCTTCAGGATCAGACACGTGTTCAAACAAATCCAAGGCAACCACCACGTCGAAACTTTCCTTGGGAAACGGCATTTTGTAGGCATCCCCTTCCACATACTTCACTCGCCCCGAGCTATCCATCAGCTCCGCCACCCGTAAACAGGTTCGTGAAATATCCAGACCTGTCAGCTCATAACCAGCCTGCACGGCCGAGTTCGAGAAAAAACCCGCACCACTTCCGACATCCAAAATCTCGGCGTGATAACCAATGTATTTGCGAATTTCTGAAAGGATCCAGGTCATCTGAAATGAAGTTTCTGCGCGCAGTAGGGCCATAGCACCTTGAGGCGAGGTGTACCAATCACGAGCAAGATCATGATAGAACTCACTCTTCGATACGTCTGCCTGCTCAATTTTGGGGAATTCAAACTCCTCGTCCACCGCGCACTCCTGCTTTCAAGCTAGCAAGAGGTGCATTGATCCGACGAATCCTGCGAAGTCCAGTGACAATAATCAATCTGATGTCTCGACAACAAGGCAAAGGACTGGATACAATTTTAGTAATGGAAATTATTGAAGTAGCCTGCCGTATCGTCTTCGGTTTACAAATGGTCTTTTGGGGACTCAATGGTTTTTTTCATTGGGTGAAGATCCCGCCTTCACCATCAGCGATCGACAACTTCGTGAATGCCTGCATTGAAACACGCTTCATTATGCCCTCCACTAAAATCGCTGAAATATTTTTGGGCGCCTTATTGATTGCGGGATTTGCGGTTCCCTTAACGATACTATTGATTGCACCTATTGTTTTTGTAATCACGCTTTTGCATTTGATCCACAATCCAAAGCCCTGGGGAGTCGTGATTCCCATCTCGCTTCCCTATGCGGTTATTGTCGGATTTCATCTTCCCGCGATTTTTGCCAGATACTTTTGAAGCACCACAGGCTAAAGCATTGCGATGACAGCGAGGATTGCTGGCAAGGCCTGCACAAAGAAAATACGACGATTGACACTGTACGCGCCGTAAAAGCCTGCGATGATCACACAGACCAAAAAGAACATTTTTATCTGATAAGCCACGGCATCATCGGAATGAAATAGCCCCCACACCAAGCCCGCTGCCAGAAAGCCATTGTAAAGACCCTGATTTGCCGCCAGAACGGCTGTCTGCTGCGCTTTCTCGAAAGTGTTACGGAAGATTTTAAGTCCTGTCGGTTGCTTCCACAGATACATCTCGACATACATGATGATGAAATGTTCAATGGCAACGATCGCAACCAAAGTCAGACCCAGAATTTTCATATTCTAAATTCCTGTTTGTGAAATCTTATAAGCGATTTCGTCCAGACTTTCGATATCGAACAAAGTCGACAGTGGACGTTTATGGTTGCCCTGGCGCAGAGCCTGTCCCAAAACCTGGATCAAGTCCTCACTTGTAACAATGCCCACCAGTTCTTTCTTGTCGTTGATAACCAGAACTGAATTGATTTTTTTATTAAGCATTCTTTCAGCGGCATCCTGCAAAGGAGCATCCTGATTCATCCACTCCACCGGGTGGGTCATAAAGTCTTCGACCGGATACATGTTGCTGTCCTTAAAGAAAGACAAGTCTCGGTCTGAAAGGATTCCTACAATCTGCTGACTATCGTCCACGATTGGCAGATGACGGATTTTATGTTCCTTCATCACCGCCTGAGCGGCAGCCAGAGAGCTGCCGACAGCAATCACAATCACATCATTGGTCATCACATCACGAGCAAGCTTTGCCATAAGGGACTCCTTTCAGAATCACCCTTCTAGTACACAATACCCATGGCCTTTTTAACATCAGAAAGAGTCTTAGCCGCTACATTGCGGGCTGCTTCTGTGCCATTTCGCAAAACTTCCTGAACATAACCCATGTCTTTTGAGTATTGTTCACGACGTTGGCGCATCGGAGCCAATTTAGCATCCAGAAGCTCAAGCAGACGTTTTTTCAAAACGCCATCACCCAAACCGCCGCGACGGTAGTGCTCTTTCAATGCTTCCACTTCCTCTTTATTTGGATCAAAGACATCAAGGAAAGTAAAGACCACATGACCTTCCACTGTTCCCGGGTCTTCGACCTTCAAGTGGTTAGGGTCCGTGTACATTGCATTTACTTTTTTCTTAAGCTCGTTGGTCGTATCGCCCAGGTAAATTGCATTGCCCAAAGACTTCGACATCTTGGCTTTGCCATCGATACCCGTCAGGCGGCCGGTTGTACCGATCATCGCCTTCACATCATGGAAAATTTCCGATTTATAAAGATGGTGGAAGCGACGAGCGATCTCGTTCGTTTGCTCGATCATTGGTTGTTGGTCTTCACCTACCGGAACCAGATCCGCTTTGAATGCCAGGATGTCAGCTGCTTGGCTGACGGGATAAGTAAAGAACCCTGCTGGAATGGAATCCTTCATGTTCTTTTGACGGATTTCATCTTTCAGAGTCGGATTTCTTTCCAGGCGCGCCACTGTCACCAGATTCATGAAGTAGAATGTAAGCTCAAACAATTCAGGGATCTGAGACTGAATGAAAATCGTGCTTAGCTTTGGATCGATACCCACGGCCAGGTAATCAAGTGCGACCTGCTCAACATTCTTACGAACGTGTTCCGGATTTTCGTAGTAATCGGTCAATGCCTGCGCATCAGCGATCAAAACATACTGATTGTACTCTTCCTGCAACTTCACGCGGTTTTGCAAAGAGCCAACATAGTGTCCAAGATGTAAAGGGCCTGTAGGGCGATCGCCCGTCAAAATGATCTTTTTCATTCCAACAATTTACCCTAACTTGCGCTGCTGCTCAAGAGGACGTGCAAGATGTCGTGCAAATTGCTTCATCACCCACAAATGAACATAGGCCTGCGTCACTTTATAGAAATACCAGGGCAGGCGCGGTCTGAAGTCATGAATTGCAGCGATGCAGGCGGTTCCGCCCAATACCTCCCGGAACTCCAGTCGGCCCCGGCCGCTTTTCTTTGAAAACAAGCCTCCCCGAACGTAAAAAAGCTCACGATGCCCCCAACTGCGCTCGGGTGAGTACTCTAAAACAAGTAGTCGGATATAGGGAAAGGCATTGCTAAAATAAATCCAGCGATCCTTAACTTCGACTTTCATGAAGCCAGGTCGCATCACTGGAAGGAACTTCATATACTCCTGGGCAACGTCTTTCGCGGTCCACCCAACAGGTAGGGGCATTCGTTGCACTGAACGGACCTCGTGTTTTGCGGACTGAGGGGCCTTAAAGGCATGGGGCTTTCTGTCGCTGTTATAGTTTTTTATAGCTTCACGCAGGGATTCTTCGATACCCATGAATTTGTGGCCGGGAATTACTAACTGATGATCTTCGCGTACCAGCAATGGATTGCGTAGGCTTTCAATCAAGGGGTTCACCAAATCCTTGGGAGCCCCCGTTACCAGACGCACCCACAATGCCGAAAGATGTGGGGTCAGGAAAGGCACGCGGATCAAGGACCGGCGCAAGTCCAAAATATCCGCCACCCTTAGCATCATGTCGCCATAACTTAATACATCCGGCCCTCCAAGATCATAGATCTTGCCATTAGTTTCAGGCGTTTCGATGCAATAGCGAATGCTTGTCAGCACATCCTCGACTGACACTGGCTGGCTGGGAGTCGCTGTCCAACGAGGACACAACATAATCGGCAAACGGCTCACCAAGCGGGTCATAATCTGAAAAGAAGAGCCCTCTGCACCCAAAATCAAAGCCGCGCGCAGAATGGTCGTCGGAACATTTCCCTTCAAAAATACGGATTCAACTTCCTGGCGACTTTGCAGGTGTTTGGAAAGATTTTTGGAATCAGAAGGAATCAGTCCCCCGACGTAGATTATTTTTTTAACTTTGTTTTTCTCTGCGGCCCGCAGAAAGTTGTCGGCCACGATAAGATCAAAATCCTCGAAGGAGCCCTGGGACAAGTGCGCTGACGGTCGCATGGAGTGCACCAGATAGATCGCAATTTCAGCGCCTTCCAAAGCTTTTTCCGCATCAATCAAACTGAACAGGTCACAATTGCGCCACTCACAACTGGAATGTTCTTCGCTCTGAGTATGGTGTGAACGACTAAGACCCACTACCGAATAGGAGCCTTTTAAAGAAGAAATCAAAGCCTTGCCAACAAAACCACTGGCCCCGGCAATTGCAATTTTCACTGAAGCCTCCGGCGTTAGTGTTAAGTCAGCGCTTTCGGGCGTTACTGACCTAATTCCGCCATAATGTCCCAACCAAATTTTGCCAGCTTTGCTTCGCCGATGCCATGGACATTTTTTAGATCATCCAGACTTTGGGGGTTTTGAATTGCCAATTGTTTAAGAGTCAAATCGCCAAACACCACAAAGGCTGGAACGTCGAGCTCTTTCGCCTTTTCTTTACGCCATTTTTTCAGAAGCTGGAAGCGCGCCTCTTGTGCATCATCAAACACCACACCATCCATATCGACAGTGGTCTTTGACACTTTTGATCGCGTCTTGGTTTTCGTTGGAGCTTTTAAAGCAGCAACAGGACGAGAAATCCGACGATCCGACTGCGGCAGACACGTATCGCAGTGACCACAACGTTCAATTCGTTGCGCGTCTTTGTAGTACGTCAGAATTTCCGCATGACGGCACTCGCCGCCTTCTGCGTAATTCACCAGGGCATCCAGATTTCGCCAGCGGGCATTTTTAATTTCCTTGGGCGCTTCGGAGCTCGTAATAAAATACGTTTGCAGTCCTTTGTCTTTCTTTGAGTAAAGCATCAGACAAGTTGAATCCACACCGTCACGGCCCGCACGACCCATTTCCTGATATAGGGAGTCGATATTGGCCGGCATTTGATAGTGCACCACCAGGCGCACATCTGGTTGGTCGATACCCATACCAAAAGCATTGGTCGCAACCAGAATTCTTAGATCCCCGCGACCGTAAGCTTCCTGAGTTTCAGTACGCTCTGCTGTCGACAGACCCGCGTGGTAGTATCCCACGTGATCCATTTTCTTTTGCAAGTGAGCCGCAAGCTCTTCTGTCACTTTACGAGTGCCGCAGTAAATAATCACGCGTCCCTCAGGAGCCTGACGAATGGATTGCATCAACAAAGCCATTTTCGCTTCTTCGTCAGCGCAGAATTCCACCTGGTAGTAAAGATTCGAGCGATAGAACCCATGTACGCGACGTTCTGGACTTTTCAATTTCAAATTAATGGAAATATCTGCAAGTACTGTCGGAGTTGCAGAAGCGGTCAGCGCCAACACCGGCACATCGGGGCGTAGACGTTTTAAAATTTCCAGCTGACTGTATTCCTCGCGGAAGTCATGACCCCACTGCGAAACGCAGTGAGCTTCATCAATAGCGAAGACCGCAATCGAACGATTTTGAATCCAGCGCTGAAAACCTTCCTTCTGAACACGTTCAGGGGAAAGGTACAAAAGATAAGTTCCACCTTTTTCGATATCCTGAAAAATCTGCCGTTTTTCTTGATCAGTTTGACCGGCATACAAGCAACCTGAAGGAATGCCTTTCTTTTGCAAAGACATCACTTGATCCTTCATCAAAGCGATCAAGGGAGAAATCACGACAACCAGTTTATTGGTGAATACCGCAGGAAACTGAAAGCACAAGGACTTACCACCGCCAGTGGGAAGTACGGCAAGAACGTCCTTACCGGACAGAATTCCGGAAATGATTTCTTGCTGACCAATACGAAATCGCGGCAGGCCAAAGGCTTTCTGCAAAGTCGGTTGAAATTGGTCAAAGACGGGGTCTTGTGCGGTCTGAATCATAGGGCTACTTTCCTTGAAAATAGCCCTTATTTGCAACCAAGATTCCCGCGTTAACTGGATTTATTTTCCTTGCAACGGCCCTCTGCGAAGGGATTTCGGACATCTCTAATAACGACTCTCAAAATCCAGCTTTTCGACCTCTACGGTAGCGAGCTTAATCTCTGCTGCCTTGGTCAGGTCCTTCAGCTGCTCAAGCGAGGTGGCGCTGGCAATGGGCGCCGTAATACATTTTCTTTGCATCAACCACGCAAGCGCGATGGTGGCTGGCTTCACAAGGTGAGCCTTAGAGATATCATCCAGCGCCATCAGAATCTTTAAACCCCGTTCATCCAGATAGCTCAAGGCCTTTTCACCACGGGCGCTCAGTTTCGCATCTTCTTTACTGCGATACTTTCCGGTCAGAAAACCGCTCGCCAATGAATAATAAGGAATCACGCCGACACCGTTTTGCAGGCACAACGCTTCCAGTTCTTTTTCAAAATATTCGCGATCATGAAGATTGTATTTAGGCTGAAGGGTCACGTAGGACGGAAACTTTTCCTTGGCACTGATATGCAGACTCTCTTTTAAGCGGTTGGCATTGAAATTCGATGCACCAATAGCGCGAACCTTGCCCTCTTTAATCAGCTCATCATAGGCTGCCAGAGTTTCTTCAATGGGAGTTTCCATATCGTCTGTGTGTGACTGATACAAATCAATATAATCAGTCTGCAGACGACGAAGAGAGTCCTCGACCGCTTGTTTGATGTATTCCGCCTTCAGACCTTTCTTGTCCTGACCCATGTCCATTCCCACTTTGGTGGCGACTACAACCTGATTGCGGATCTTGCGATCTTTCATCCATTTGCCGATGATGGTTTCAGATTCTCCCCCCTGATTTCCAGGAACCCAGCGGGAGTATACGTCAGCGGTGTCTATGAAATTAAATCCCGCCTCGCGAAATCCATCCAGAATCGCGAACGACATTTTTTCATCAATTGTCCAGCCAAACACATTGCCACCAAAACAAAGTGGTGCAACCTCGATTCCTGTTTTTCCCAGCTGACGTTTATGCATGATATATCATCTCCTTATCACATTGAATGCAGTCCTATGCGGTTGCCTTCGGTGTCCTGAAAAATTCCAATATTGCCGTACTGACCGATACTTTTCTTGGTGGCCAGAATCATTCCACCGTTCTCCTGCACCTTCTTCAAGGCGGAATCAATATCCGTCACAGGAATATAGGGCAGTGATCCGTCGGCAGAGGGCTTATAACCAGGGCCCTTCACCAAGGCACCTGAAGCACCATAGGACTTCATATCCCCTGATGGAAAGAATGCCAGTTTCAAGGGACCCATTTCTTCTAATTTGAATTTTAGATCGAATGACTTTTCATAGAAAGTCATAGCGCGTGAAATATCATCGGCCGCAATTTCCACCCAATTAAACATATTGGACGCCATAATAGAAAATCCTCTCTGCTTGGCCCCGAGCATTTGCATCGGAGTTACTGATCACAAGAATCAGAAGCAGTAGAGGACTTCGTCAATATGGCATTGAACAAGCTGTTAAGGTTAGCCCGTTAAAGCTTTATTAGCGCGCTTCAGTCGTAACGACAGTGTTTTCACAAGGGCTTTGGCCCAGCTGGGCTTCGAGAAGATCACACTATCCAGGGAGCTCATGGGAATTTCAATCAGCTCAACTTCGGTAACGGCTTCCACCGTCGCAGAACGAGGTTCATGATTGAAGTGCCCCATCTCTCCAACAAATTCTCCAGGGCCAATTTCGCCCAGACGAATCCGGTCACCGGTGGTACCTTCAGAAAATGCGCTTAAGGTTCCGTTCTTAACAATATAGACAACTTCAGTGGTGTCGCCTTCTTTGAACAGCGTTTCACCCACATCAAGATTGCGCAGGCGATACTGCGACCCTTCTTTAACTGGTTTCGGAGCAATAATTTTGGACACTACTTCAAGCAGCGCCCACTCACGATTTGGTTCAGATAAAAATGACAGGCGTCCCGATTGCACTTCGTGCGGGAAAACATCGTGATCCGGCACATAGGACATCATCACTACAAATATATCGTTATTATTTTTCTCTTTTAAAACTTTGGCGACGATATCGTAACCAGAACCCTTAGGCAGATACTCATCAACAAACAATATCTTGGGTCTGACGTTGTCTATCTTATATTTGGTGGCAAACCAATCACTGCCGTGAAAAACGGAGCAGTTATTGAAGTGCTTGTTCAGGATATCGGAGATGGCCGTGATTCTATTCGGATCTCCGCTGACGATCAAAAACGTGTTCTTATCCTGGCTGCGTCCCATAAGTTCAAACCTTCCATAATTTTTGTCTCATTCCTGAGACCAACAGACGTGCCGGATAGAATCATTATCAACCCAAACTGTCTAACACTCAACCTTCTGTCAAAAAGTTGCCCAGGAATTCTCAGGTTGATGCGATTGGAATGTTTCGATTCGGGATTGCGCTTAATTAAGCTGATAGCGAGCCAGGTCCGCAGTGAAAACCTGCTTGTCCCGCGGGAAACGCTTATAGACCGCATTGATCAGGCTGGAGCGCATATTATGGTTATCATTGTTGGCAATCACAGTCAGCAGTCCCTGCTGGCAGGCAGAGTAAGCTCCACAATTGTTCAGATAAATATCATAGGCAACCAGCACCGGAATATCGTCAGCGTCTGTAGAGGCTGCAATATTGCGCTCTTGCTCGGTCTGCGCATCTTCCATTTTTATCTTTTGCGGAGGAGCGTACTCAAGTGCTTCCGCAAGGGCCACTTCAGCAAGTGCTGTATCGCCGCCTCTTCCATTTAGCAAATCCAATGCTTCGACGCGATCAAAGTGCGCAGAATTTGCTCCCTGCAAATCACGGTAGTAGTCCCACAATACTGATTTCTTATTCGGTAGCGCATTGATCTGAGCACGCAACTGTGCCGCTCTTGCGCGAAGTTCAGATTTCATTTCTGCAGCACGTGTTGTTTTGATCAGATCTATTAATAGAGCACGCTCTTTGGTTTGCACCGGCACATCCGTATAGCTGGCGATTTTTCTGGTTGGTGCAGTTTGAGTCGTTTCAGAAGCTACGTTTCTAACTAGAGTAGGCGCGTTCGCAATCACGGGTGCGATGTTAGATTGGGGATCGCCTGAATGCTCGACGGTTTTGTTATTATCTCGATTAAAAAAGACAACCGCACCTACTGCAACCACGACCAAAACGATAAAAATCTGCTTCATTATTAGATTATCCGCGTGTGCCGTAAGGATTTGCAACTGGAAACAGAGTCTAGTTATTAGCCACCCTTCAAGAGTTATACAGCTGAAACCGAACCCATCGCTAATACGTGGGTAAACAGCCCTTGGTCCTCATTTTGCTTCTAATCCAGGTATTGGGGGGCCAATGAAGTTAACAACAACTGCAGTATTCGCAATCACCGTTCTCACATCAAATTTAGCCAACGCTGGGATCACCTGTTCTGCATCTGAATGTAAGGCCGAGACAATGCCTCTATTAGATCAGATGGAATCTTCTGTAAAATCCAAATTTGGATCAATGGCATGTGTGCCTACTTCTTCCATGATGGTCATGGAGTCTGTATTCTCCTCTAAGAAAGATATCGTTGCTGGTAGCTTCACTGACAGCATCTATCAACAAAACTCCTATGGTGCGATTTTACTCATGGGTAATGATATGAAAACGACATCTCAAAACGGTACTTACGTAAACGACGCGCAAAAAACTTTCACTAAAATTGCCCAGGGCTTTTCTGGTGGAGCTTCTTCTTTTAGCGTAACCAACGTTAAAAGAACAATCTCTCCTGCAAACCTTATGGCTGACATGAAATCAGGCATGGTGGGTTCTTTGTTATTTGCTTCTTATATTCCAAAATGTTCATCAATGGCCAGCGGCCGTAAATCCTGCAGCTTTACCCGTCAATATGGTCACTCCGTAGCGGTTCAAGCGGCATCGGCTTCTCAAGTTCAGATCTTTGACCCGAGCGATGATAAATGGACTTCGCAACTTTTAAGACTGCAAGATGATTCCGGTTACGTAGATGCGACTTTGTCATTGGCTTCTCACATTGGTGCTGACGCCCGCATTCTGGCAAAAAACTACTACACACAAGGTGAAGTGGATTTGGCAGAGTATTTCTATGGTATCAAAATCGAAGGTGAGTCCAGCACTCCAGTTGTCGTGCAGCCATCGCCTACTCCAACTACTCCGGTAGTTGTTCAGCCATCTCCAACTCCAACTACTCCGGTAGTGGTGCAACCGTCTCCAACTCCGACTACTCCGGTAGTAGTACAACCGTCTCCTACGCCAACTACTCCAGTTGTAGTACAACCTACTCCGAAGCCATCTCCGGTAGTGGTTCAACCAACTCCTAAACCATCACCAGTGGTTGTTCAGCCTACTCCAAAACCAACGACTCCGGTTGTTTCTCAACCTCCAAAGTCTCAGGTTTGGCAGCAATGGGTGAAATACTTCAAAGCTAAAGGTAAATTCGCTTCCCGCAGATAATAAATACATGAAAAAACAGACAAACAAGGCGGCAGTTTCGACTGCCGCCTTGCTATTTTAGGGGTTTTTCCGTAGAACTTGCCCATGATCAGCACCTCAAATATCAGCCTCCGTTTCGGTGGCAAAAAGCTTTTTGAAGACGTAAATGTGAAATTCACTCCAGGCAACTGTTACGGCCTAATCGGCGCCAACGGTGCCGGAAAATCCACATTTCTAAAAATCCTATCCAAAGAAATCGAACCCAACACGGGCGAAGTTATCATCCCGGGTGGCTTGCGCCTTTCGGTTCTTAAACAGGATCACTATGCCTATGATGAATTCCCGGTTTTAAAAACCGTCCTGATGGGTAATGAGCGCCTTTACAAAGTCATGACTGAAAAAGACGAGCTTTATGCAAAGCCCGATTTTTCTGAAGAAGACGGCAATCGTGCTTCTGAACTTGAAGGTATTTTTGCTGAACTTAATGGCTGGGAAGCTGAGTCTGAAGCGGGCGTTATGCTTGCGGGCCTGGGCATCGGTGACGAATTCCACCACAAGTTGATGAAGGAACTAAATCCTGGCGAGAAGGTTAAAGTCCTTTTGGCCCAAGCTCTTTTTGGTCGCCCCGACATTCTTCTTCTGGATGAGCCAACGAATCACTTGGACATCTATGCGATCAACTGGCTTGAGGATTTCCTTTCAAACTTTGATAACACTGTCATCGTGATTTCGCATGACCGTCACTTCCTGAATAAAGTTTGCTCGCACATTGCTGATATCGACTACGGCAAAGTAACTACGTTCACTGGAAACTACGACTTCTGGCGCCAGGCCAGCGAACTTAAACAACGCATGCTTTCTGATCAAAACAAAAAAAGTGCTGATAAGGCCGAAGAACTTAAAGCCTTCATCGCGCGTTTTAGCGCCAATGCTTCTAAATCAGCGCAAGCTTCTTCCCGTCAAAAAATGTTGGAAAAGCTTGAGTTCAATGACTTGCCAGCTTCTTCACGTAAATCTCCATTCATCGGTTTTGATATCAAGCGTGAGTTGGGTAACGACGTTTTAGTTGTGGATAAAATCAATAAGACTTGGGAAGGCGAAACTCTTCTTAAGAACGTCAGCTTCACCCTTAAGAAAGGCGACAAAGTCGCTTTGATGGGTCGCAATGACTTGGCGAAGACTTTGCTTATGGAGATCATTGCCGGCGAATTGGCTGCGGACTCCGGAACTTACACTTGGGGTATCACCACGAACCGTGGTTACTTCCCAACCGACAACTCCAAATACTTCCAGGGTTCTGAACCAACGCTGGTTGATTGGTTGCGTGAGTTCTCTGAAGACAAAGACGAAAGTTTCTTGCGTGGCTTCTTAGGCAAAATGCTTTTCTCTGGAACTGATGCCTTGAAACAACCGACGGTTCTTTCCGGGGGCGAGAAAGTGCGCTGCATGTTCTCGAAACTGATGCTTTCTGGCGCGAACATCCTGATCCTGGATGGTCCGACGAATCACTTGGACTTGGAAAGTATCACGGCTGTGAATGAAGGTCTGGCGCGCTTTAAAGGCACTGTGATCTTCACGTGTCATGACCATGAGCTTTTGCAAACAGTGGCTAACAGAATCATCGAAATCAACGAGACGGTTACTTACGACAATCACATTGATTACGAAGGCTACGTTCAAGCTACGAAAAAGCACTAGACCAACGTATAGTTCCTCATTAAAGAGCAGAGGTCCTTTTCCGATAAGGAAACATGGATTTTCTGCTCTTCTTTTTTCTATTTTCACATTCAAGTCACGCTGTTGAAGCGTACTCGTATCCGAAGCAGCAAAAAGTATCCATCAACTCTGAAGTTTTGGCGGGATGCTTTTTAAAAGAGATTAACAAGTATCCAAATCAAACCCGCACCACCGAGCCCCTTTTTATCTATCGCGATAATAAAACTGAGCATTTCACTCACAAACCCGCTCGCTGCAAATTCGATCATGACGCATTCTTCGACTATATGATTGCCGGCGAAGTCAGATGCGATTACAGCACTGGGCAAGAGCAAAAACTTCGCGATTGGATCATGTCGAAGGCTGATAACTCCGTTGATCCAGTTAATATTTTCAGAGAAGCTTTAAAACTGAATGGCGGCTCCACCTTCAACGCCGCACTGACAATCCACCAGCTTTTGCGCAACGAAGCCAGGTACAAAGGCAAAGCGTTCTACTATAATTCGACTCCGGATTTGGAGAAATCCTTTTGGAATAAATTCGTGGATATCCGTGGTGACCTTGAAGAACGTGGAAAAGAAAAAGGCTTTGAAGCAGATCACCAAGGTTCCTGGTACAGAATCTGGGGAATTATGGGATATCGCTTTTCTCTAAATCGAGGCTCTTTTAATGACGATGAATCCATGACTTGCGGATACTCAGAAAAAGGCCTTATTAGCTCACAACTAAAAGCTTTCAAAGCAAATAGCACTGCGATCGCCGCAGAGGCCATTAAGTATCCAATGGACTTTATCGGTGATTACCAGCCCGGTGCTGATCGCCCAGGCAAGATGGCCGTAAACCTTGCTGGTTCCCATATCGCGACGATTATCGAAGATTCGACCCACAAGCGGGCCTTGAGCCTACAAACCTTTCCTGACGACAAAGTCTGCGAGAACCAAGGGTATCTGGAGAAAGACTAAGGAATAAAAAAAGGGCAGATTCAATCTGCCCTTTTTATTTAGTTACCAATCGGTTTTGGTTCAAATCCCATTTCGCCCCAGGATAGTGGCTGGAATGGCAAGCGAATCACTTTGTACCAAGGTTCGCGGTACTGCTCGACCTTCAATGTGCCTGGATCATACTTCCAGCTATTGCCGATCTTAGTTGCCGAGAATGCAATAGACATCTTGAAATCGTTGCTGCGAAGAAGAATGTTCGTTTTGAACAGGCAAGAATTAGAAATATTCCCAATCAACTTCACTTTAATTTTCGTATCGCTGTCGCTGAACTTATCCCAGTGCAGATTATAAAGAACAGAACCCGCTGGTTTCTTACTGATCAAATCCAAATCTGGAATTGGCAATACAGGAATTGGAATAGAATAGCGATAGCACATTGCCTCGTCAGCGATGGCTTTGGAAATATCAATCAAATCATCGCCTACTTGCAGGATCACTTCAGGGTAAGCCGTGTAGACGTCTTTAGTGAAGACCATTGCTGAAACTTCGTTGCTCCACGGAAGAAGTGGTGTCACGGAAGTTTTAGTTTGTACCAGCATGGAAATACGAACCCCCAGCAAGTCCAATTCTTCGTGAGTGTAGCCACCATGGTGGTGACCGAACTCATGAACCAGGATCGCAACCGCTTCAGCAATTGAAACCGCTGTGTAGTCCCCTGCTGCGTTTTTGCTGTAAAGAAGATCGGAGTTGATATAGATCGGCGAACCCGGTGTGCTGCCGGTCTTTGCCACGCGAACCAAGCCGTCGATAATGAAGAACCCTGGCGTTTTCTTTTCAGAACCAAAGTACAACATGCGGCTTTTAACTTCTTGAGGAAGTGCTTTAGCAATCTTTGCGATGATTTCACGCTCGCGAGAATTTAATTTGCAACCATCGGAAGTCAGACAAACTTCGATGTAGTTTTCCAGGCGCTCGTACGCGAACAAAACGTTCTTTTCTGCGATACCGCCACCATTGCCCACCCAGTCACTACCAGGACCAGCAAATGCGCTGACTGACATGGACGCCAGAACCAGCATTGCTGCGCTTTTTAGGGCTTTTGATAATTTAAACATTTTGATCCTCCACAGGATTCTCAAGTTTCGTTAACGGGAATAACAGAAACGATAGTGTATAAACCTCAGATACCGGTCCGTCTTGTAGCAGATCCTCAATCTTTTTTCGAGTTTTTAATAGGACATCCTTCACCAGAGGGATCTTTTCGGGGTTTACCGCCATAGTCATCGAATTGAAGAGGCGTGAATCGATCGGATCCCTGTGGAGTGATTGCTCTGCTAAGTGCAAATTCTGGTTGTGGTACTTGCGTATTGCAGCTGACGGCACATCTTTCATTAATATGGGCTTAGTCGTTCTGACCAAGCGGTTGCGACTTTTTTTCAAAAGTTCCAACCTGAATAAACGCTCTAATGCGTCCTCTGCCTCTACTTCTTTGATTCCCAGTCGTTTTGCAATCCATTGAGGATTTGCTCTATTCGTCGGGATCTGCGCCAGATTCATTATCGCCAGATAGTACCAGTCTGAAATCATGCGGAAAGTATCTTCCTGCAATAGAAGATCCTTATCTATCTCTATCTTGGAGGAGCCTTGTCGATACTCTGCCCACAGCAGTTCTCTTTCGAGAGGGGAAAGTAACAGGCGTTCCATCACTTTCTCTAAGTTGGACTTTGAAAGAGATCTTCTTTCACCCATCACATCTGACAATGTCGTGGAGCCAATCCCCAGATCACGCGCGAAAGCTCGTAATGAATACGACGAATTCCGGGTTTGGCGTTTTGCTAGTTCCTGCATCAATAGAGTTTTTACAGTGATTTCCATGCAACCTATATAGACAGGAAACTCTAATAACGCAAGAGTTCGGGACACTTTGTCCCGATTTGCATGGTCGGGACACATTGTCCCGTTCGGGGTCTAGACAAGCCTTTTGAACCGGAATATCTACTGACCCATACCGCAGCGGCGGAAAAGTTACCGAACTACAAATACAATCCTAAGGAGGATTAAAATGAAAAAAGTATTCTTGGCTATCGCAATGGTTCTTGGTGTTTCTCAAGCTCACGCTTACACAGCTCCAGCATGGGCTTGTAACTTGAACTTCAAAGGTACTGCTTCTGGTATCAAAGTTATCCTTGGTCACTACCAATACAACGGTAAAGGTACTTTGGCTTGTATGTCTCCAACGGGTCAAACTGCTGAATACCCAGTAACTGTTACAATGAAAGCTAAACCTTTCTCTCCACAAATCGCATTGGGCAAAATGGAATTGACTGGTCAAGCGGCTGAAATCGCTCTTTTCGATTCTAACCCAGAATCTATCCTTGGTACTTACTACGTAGCTCAAGCTCAAGGCGCAATCCTTGGTGGCGTTGGTGTTATCACTGCGACTCGTATCGATCTTCCAACAATCGCTCTTAAAGTGTCTTTCCAGTTTGCTAAAGGTTTCGGTGTAAATCTTGGCGTAAACAGAATGGAAATTGCACTAGATCAAGACCGTAACTAATTCATTGAAGAATTGGAAAGCGTGAATCTCAAAAAACCGGGGAACTCAACCTCCCCGGCTTTTCCTTCCCGAGATTTTAAACAATTTTTTAACCTAAATGAGGCTTAAAATGTTCACAGAACTGTCCGGAGAGGCGATCGCCCTTCCAAATTCAATCAAACACAAAGAGTTATATATGGTTCAACCTTTAAACAACGGTACATTTCCAGATTACCGAGACTTATTAAAAGAAAAATTCGCTGCAGAGAAGGCAAAGAAATACTCGTTCTCTCTGCAATACTGTGCGGATAGGCTTCAGGTATCGAAAACTTTCGTGAAGCTTGTTTTTGACAAGAAAAGACACTTCTCCATGGATACACTTCCTCGCCTTTGGGATTTGTTTAAGCTGACTCACAAGGAACGTCTGCATTTGACATTCTTGTTCTGTCACACAATCTCAGACAGCGATTTGTTGAAAAACCAATTCGCCCTTGTCATGAAAAATGTAGAAAATGAAACGTTGACAGTTTCAGACGCTACACAAGTCTCGTATTAGCCTAGGTCCACCTCGATTTTTTGTACGCAAGCGTACACTGTGGGTAAGAAAAACCCACTCAAAAATTGAGGTGCGACATGAAAACAAGCCATCACATAACATGTTTCAGCCTTTCCCTACTGTTACTAGTGGGGAACTATGCGCAAGCAGAAGTTTCCACATACATCGATGATGACCGCATTCCTAACATGCTTGAAGATATCGATCCTTTCGATCCGAACGTTGAACAAGTCCTGGATCATTACGACAGAATCTACGAAGAAGAGACCGGTAAGCCTGCACACATCAACACTGTGATAGATGACATTCTGGGACCTTTTGCTGGTTGTCGACGTAACGCCTGTGCTGTTTGGGCACAAGTCGTGAAAAGTTCACAGCGCATGTACCTGTATGTGAATGGCAGTTTGCGCGGTTCATGGGCCGTATCAACTGGCATCAAAGGATACGGCACTCCGAATTTTGATCGCCATCCAAACGGTCGTATCTATGATCGCTATACTTCTTCGAAGTATCCAGAGGGTGATTACAATGGCTTGGGCAACATGCCTTATGCCGTCTTCATCACCGGAGGATATGCCCTCCATGGAACTCCACGTAGCAATTGGCCGAAGCTAGGTACACCTGCATCCCATGGTTGCATACGCATGCATCCGGATAATGGTTATACCTTCAACCGCCTGGTTCGATCCTATGGCATCAGCCGAGTTTGGATCACGGTGCAATAGCTGGTGAATTATTATAAAAACCTGCGCGAAGTGATCTGAGTGGGAACGCCTTTCCCACTCCACTTCGTATACTGATACTTGCCGCCGGGCTTTACTTTTTCGGAATTAACTTCCACATCAATCAGCGCATTGAATCCGGCTTTGACTGCCAGGAACCCCAAACGCATCAATAACTCCTCACGGTCAGGGCAGTCTTTGATTTCGATGGCTTTTTCTTTGCGGCTGAATCGTGAGGTCACCTTTGAATCAGAGGTCATATAGATGCTGATCGTTTTGGCTTTCTCCATGTCAGCTTCATACTGTTCAAGCTCTGGAGCGATGTTTAGATCATAGCAAGGTCCGCAAAACACGCTGGATTTCAACATGTCAGGAATCGTTTCCATATACGAGAATGTACCTTCATCCACAAACTGCGCACACTTTTTACAGACATGCTCGTGGCACACACCACATTCCAAATTTGCCTTAGGTTTTTGACAGACTACGCAGTTCGTATTTTCCATATTCAGATTCCTTGAGAGAGAAAATTACATGACACACCGTTTCGATGCAAGGTCCAAAGCATTGAAGCTTTTAAAGAGTAGGCGCAGATTCCCCAAATCGGAGATATTGATGGCAGAACATGAGCTCAGCAGAAAACGACAGGTGCTTTTTATATACTCAATCAGTTGCCTGATTGGCGTCGTGATGGTTTTTGTCGCTAAAGCTTTATTATTGATGATTCAGCTTTGCACGAATCTGTTCTATTTCCAGGAATTTTCATTTCACGAACGCTCCCCGGCCGAACATGGTTTAGGGGTGATTTCCATTCTGATTCCAATTATCGGGGGCCTGATCGTAGGTGCGATGGCGCGCTGGGGATCAAAAGCCATTCGTGGTCACGGAATTCCGGAAGCCATGGAAAATATCCTAGAGCGCGACAGTCGCATCCCGCGCAGAATCACGTTACTGAAGCCGCTCTCTTCAGCAATTGCTATTGGTTCCGGGGGACCATTCGGTGCCGAGGGCCCCATCATCGCCACTGGTGGAGCACTGGGTTCCTGGATCGGGCAGATTCTTCCTGTTACTGCGTATGAACGCAAAATTCTGCTGGCTTCGGGCGCAGCCGCAGGCATGTCTGCGATTTTTGGCACACCACTATCTGCAGTCATGATCGCCATTGAACTTTTGCTTTTTGAATTCCGCGCCAAATCTTTTATTCCCGTGGTTTTAGCGACAGTGATCGCTGCGACTTTGCGAAGTGTCTTTATTGGCAGCGAATCGTTCTTTCAAATGCCCACTTTAGGGGAAACTTCACCTACACAATTGCTGGTGTTTCTGGCTTTCGGCGTGGTGATGGGGCTACTTTGTATTGTCGTGACCAAGTCTATTTACTGGATTGAAGATGCCTTTGAAAAGCTGCCGCTGCACTGGATGTGGTGGCCAGCACTTGGTGGGATTGCTGTGGGTTTTATTGGCTTGATCGAACCGCGAAGCTTGGGCGTGGGTTACGGGAATATTTCCATGAGCTTAAGTGGCCCCCTGACCGTGGGAGCCGCCGTCAGCATTCTAGTCTGGAAGTTTCTTTCCTGGTCCATTGCCCTTGGTAGCGGTACTTCTGGTGGGACACTGGCTCCGCTTTTAACATTGGGTTCGGCTTTTGGATTTATTGTGGGAAGTGGATTGACCGTTGTTTTTCCTGAATGGGGAATTGATCCTCACGCTATGGCCTTAGTGGGAATGGCGGCACTATTTGCAGGCTCCTCGCGTGCACTTTTGACATCAGTGATTTTTGCACTTGAGGGCACCAAGCAACCGCTGGGTTTGGTTCCACTCTTGGGATGCTGTTCGATTGCTTATGTTGTTTCTTCGCTATTGATGAAGAATTCCATTATGACGGAAAAAATTGTTCGTCGGGGACTGCAAGTCCCGCACGAATACTATCCGACTGCTCGCAAGACGGAATAGACTTAAGGTCGCAGCTCCGCACATTTCGCGGCTGCGATTTCAGTCACTTTACTGTTTTCTGTCTGCGTTGGAACGTAATGTCTCATCAATAATGTGGAACCACCTTGGTCGAACCAATTTTCCACGGACATATCCACGACTTCTCCCCTGCGGGAAGTCGTGTTCTCAGACTTTAGAATAGTGATACCTTTACCGAAGGGCTGACAGGTATTGGGATCGACACCAAGGATTTCCTGACCTTCAAAAACCAAAAACGTATTTTGAATTTGTGAAGTCTCAGCGACTCCGGTGAACGCCAGACAAAAACCCACATTTACTTCTCTGGAAGAAGTCCATCCACCCACGATGGCTTTTGATTCACCTGGTTGCAATACCAATCCATCACGATTGTAGTTCACGGCCGCAAATTCCCAACCAGATTCATTTTGTTGATACTCACAAGTAATGTGATTGAAGTTTTCGGCAGCCAAGGCGCCGGATTCTAACATCGAAAACAAAATTACTGCTAAGAATCTCATTGGGCACCTCTTGCTTGAATTTTCATAAACTCCTTGAAACTATGTCAAGCAAGGAGACTCTGCAATGCCCGTAAAAAATCCTGTTGAAGATCCCAACAAAAAGGATCCGCGCAAAGATATTCCTGAAATTGACCCGAAACCCAGTAAGGTACCGGAAATAGACCCACCACCAGGACAACCTGAAAAACGGTTACCGCCGGATCCTCAATGAATCTTGAAAGGTTGCGCAATGAACGTCGCTGAAAATGAAATCAAATCTGTGATGGAAAAGTATAAAAAGTTTGCGGTGTATGGACTAAGCCCGGATCCGACAAAACCCAGTCACTATGTTCCGCTGTACATGCGTGATCACGGCTGGGAAATGGTGGGCACCTATCCTAAGCCTCATGAAGCCAACGGCTTTACAATTTATAAGTCCCTGGTTGAAATCCCCAAGGAATACCGCAAATTTATTGATGTCTTTCGCGCTTCTGAAAAAATACCGGAAGTGGTGGACGAGGCTATCGCCTTAGGCGGCGTCGAAGTGCTATGGCTGCAGCTGGGAATTCGCAATGCTGAAGCAGAAGCCCGTGCAGAAAAGGCAGGGATTAAAGTAGTCTCTAACCGCTGCCTTATCATCGAACATAAAAAATTCTTTTAGATTACTGAGCCGGTGATGCTGCTGGCTCTGCCACCGACGGAGCCGCTGCTGGTGTTTCGACAACTTTCTTAAGATTGTCGAAACCTTTTTGCATCTGCCCTTTGAACATCGCTTCGCAGTCAATCAATACGGTCATAAGTTTGGTCATGAACCCACCATCGCCATACATTGTCCAAGTGAAGCGCGTGCCGTCACCCTCTGGAGCAAGCTTGTATTCAACCATTTGCTCGGCGTTCATCGGCTTGGTCATAATCAATTTAATAAGAACAAACTCATTCGGCTTGATTTCCTTCATTTCCAGACGCCCGGAGCCCGCCTCGGAATTACCTTCGAAATCCATGGCAGATCCAACTTGACCATCTTCACCACTGAAGGTTTTCTTCATGTTGGGATCGGCTTGTTCATAGGGGCTCCACTGACCACCCATTTTGAAATTGCTAAGATATGGAAAGATCTTTTCTGCGGGAGCGTTTATGACCGCGCTGTTTTCATAACGAAATGTACTATTGCGGGTTGCCACATAACCCAGGAACAGAACAACAACGACCAAGAAGCCAATTAGGACCTTTTTTACCATGATACTTTCCTCCGTGAATTATCATGGTGTTCTAAAAATCCTTTAAAATCAAACAGCTAATCCTGCATCCCGGTAAGCTTGCATCTCGTCTCCGGCTACAAATCCGAAAATCTTAGGCCCCGCATGCCCCTGTTGCATGAAATAGGTCACATCAAAATCAATAGTTTTGATCGGCGCCCCCTTAGGGCTGTACTCCGCACGGTAATAGACTTTTACCATGTCGTGGAAGCGATCAATGGGAGTCACCACGAAGTTACGAATATGCAGCTCGCGTGCTCCGATTTTCCGATAGAAAGAATAGGCTTTCTGAATGGTTGAAGAGAAAAATTGATTATTGGAACCTGTTTCCACATTGTCAGGTCCGGCGGCAAGAAAATGATCCGTGAAAAAGCTGCGAATCAAATCAGTATCGAGGTCCCCCTGCAATCCCTGATTATAAGCTTGGACATAATTTAAAAAAAAATCTTTGTACTGCCGTGCTGGCATGGTGATCCTCCGTGAGAATCACTATGATATGGCAACGGCAGATCAGACTCACATGACATTCCTGTCACTTGGAGCGCGTACTTTTCTTCGTCTGCACGGCCGTGCAATTCTTCAAAAGCTGCGCCCACACGGCACGCGCCACTGGGCCCATGGGTTTGTGTTTTAAACGCATAATATGCAGATCCAAATGAAAAGGCTTCACCTGCTCGTCTTCAATCTGCAGCAAAGTATCCTTTTTCAGTTCCTTTTCAATTTCATTCAGCGGCAAACGCCCCCAACCGAATCCATTCATGATCATGCGGTGCTTTAAAGCATGATCTGTGACATAGCATTTTTTTGAATCTGCCACGACGCCTTTGCGATCACGTTTTAACAAATTAGTCTTATCACCCTGCTGAAGAACCACAATCTGCGGATATTGCTTTAAAGATTTATAGGAAATGTTCTGAAGCTGTTTTGCCAAAGACTTCGCAACCACGGGAACCATCTCGATTCTGTCAAAAGCAACACTTTCCACATTGTCGTTCTCTTCAGATTTCGTGGAAATCGCAAAGTCCGCTTCCTGGGAAAGCAGAGAGTTCAATCCCCCGCTCATGATTTCTGTTCTAAAGGTCATCTCGGTGGGATATTTGCTTAATACAGTTTCTTGAAAAACACCTTCGATGGCTTCAAAGCGGACCAACGGATCCAAAACGATTGTTAAATAAGGCTCCACCTTCTTTGAACCTAACTCGATGCCGACTGTTTTTAGTTCACGGAATGAGTAAAGACATTGTTTGGCCCAGTTGTAGAATACCAAACCTTCCGGCGTCAGCTTCGGTCTGTATTCTTCCCGGTTAAACAATTGCAGATCGAATTCCTCTTCCAACTTCTTAATCGCCACACTTAAACTAGGTTGAGTTTTATAGAGGTGTTCTGCGGCGGCTTTAAAACTTCCCTTTTCCACAATCATTTCAAGGGTTTCTAGCTGGTCGATAGTCACTTTCAAGGCTCCTAAACAATATAAACGGTATTTATCATGATAATAAAAACATATTAATTTTTTTCAAGATAAATCTGCCCGATATTGAATTCATCGAAGCGACGCACACAACGATGAATCGCAGATAAAAAAACAAAACACCTTAAAGGGGAACAACATGAAAGCATTTAAAGTAATCTTCGCAGCATTGATCGCATTGTCAGCAGTTCAAGCACAAGCAGGCAAAGCAGCAAAAGCACTATTAACTCCAACCAATCACACATTGATTCTGATTGATCACCAACCACAAATGGCCTTCGCAGTAAGATCCATGGACGTACAGGAACTTCGTAACAATGTTACGGCACTGGCGAAATCAGCAAAAGTCTTCAAGGTTCCAACAATTCTGACAACAGTAGCAGAAAAATCTTTCTCGGGCCCATTGTTTCCAGAACTTCAAGCCGTCTTCCCTGATCAAAAACCAATTGATCGCACAACAATGAATACTTGGGAAGATGACCGTGTCACAGATGTAGTTAAAAAATATGGCAAAAAGAAACTGGTATTCGCAGCCCTTTGGACTGAAGTTTGTGGCGTAGGCCCCGTGCTTTCAGCTATCGAAGAAGGTTATGAAGTGTACTTTGTAGCTGATGCCTCTGGTGGTGTATCAACCATCGCTCATGATGCAGCTATGGACAGAATGGTTCAAGCCGGCGCAAAACCAATCACTTGGATGCAGTATCTTCTGGAACTACAACGTGACTGGGCTCGTGGTGCAACTTATGACGCTGTAACTGGTATCGCAAAACAACACGGTGGTGGCTACGGTTTGGGTATCATCTACGCAAAAGAAATGTTCAGCGCTAAAGAAGGCGCTCAAGAAAAATCCAAATAAGCCAATAACTTCCGGGCGCTGAATCTTCAGCGCCCTTTTTCTTCCAAGGAAACCTTCATCATGAAAAACTCCGTCAGAACCAAAATCAAGAACGCTCTTTTATTCACGACCGCTGCCGCATTGACTTACACTTCGGTTGCAAAAGCCCAAGCCAATTCATCACCAGACCTTATCGTACAAAACGCTAAAGTCTTTTCTCACAAGAACGGCTTTCAACAAGCCTTTGCTGTGAAAAATGGTGTCTTCGTGAAAGTTGGAAACAACCAGGATATTCTAAAATTAAAAGGCGACACTACTAAAGTCATCGATGCCAAAGGTCGCACTATCATTCCGGGGTTGGTTGATACCCATCACCACCCGATTCGCGCAGGACTTAACTACAATCTTGAACTTCGGTGGGACGGAGTAAAGTCCCTAAAAGAAGGACTTAAGATGATTAAACAGCAGGCGGCTCGCACTCCCGAAGGACAATGGGTACGCGTGGTTGGTGGCTGGTCCCCGCATCAGTTTAAAGAAAACAGATTTCCCACAATCAAAGAATTGAATGAAGCTTCCCCGAATCGCCCGGTGTTTGTGATGTACCTTTATTCGAAGGCATTCCTGAATTCCGCAGGTGTCAAAGCCCTGAACTACACCAAGGACACAAAATTCCCGGGTGGCGAAGTGGAGCTTGATAAAAACGGAGTTCCCACTGGCGTTCTGACAGCAAAACCCAACGCCATGGTTCTTTACAAAACCCTGATGGCAACACCAAAGCTGACATCACGTGAAGAAGAGCGCAATTCCACAGTATTATACTTTAATGAACTAAGTCGTCTGGGTCTGACTGGCGTGATCGACGCTGGTGGTGGCGGATTCTTTTTTCCTGAAGATCACCGCATCGCCAAAGAACTGAATGACCAGAAAAAATTGGCACTCAGAATTCCATTTTACCTATTTGCTCCGGTAGCAGGTAAAGAATTGCAAGACTATGAGCGCTGGACGAAAGCGGCTCACCCGGCAAGTCTGCATGAACTTCATGTCGATAATCATTACCACCTGATGGGTGCTGGTGAAAATCTGACTGCTTCAGCCGCAGACTTTGAGGACTTCATGGAGCCAAGACCTGATCTGCCTGCAAATATGGAAAAGGAATTAAAGCCGATTCTAAAATTGATCTTTAAACATCAATGGATCTTTAGAATTCATGCGACTTACGATCAATCCATCGCCAGAATTTTGAATGTGGTGGAGGAAATTAAAAAAGAAGGCGGTCCATTTCCTGAAAGATTCATTATCGATCACGCGGAAACTGTGACCTATAAAAATCTTCAGCGTATCAAAGCCCTGGGTGGTGGGATTTCGGTACAAGACCGCATGGCATTCCAAGGCGAAGAGTTCACAAAACAGTACGGAAGAGTAGCGGCCCAATCAGCTCCCCCGATTGCTGATATCCTGGAGCTTGGAATTCCGTTGGGTTCTGGAACTGATGCAACCCGCGTGTCTTCGTTCAATCCGTGGATCACACTTTTCTGGCATGTTTCCGGAAAAACAGTTGGCGACTTTAAACACATGAGTGATCGCAATCGCCTGTCCCGTGAAAAAGCCCTGTACCTGATGACGAAAGGTGCTGCTTGGTTCTCGAAAGAAGAAACTTTGAAAGGTGATATTGTCGAAGGTGAATTTGCCGACTTCGCGGTTTTGAATAAGGACTACTTCACTGTTCCTGAAAAAGAGATCAAAGATATCTATTCAGAATTAACAGTGGTGGGTGGCGAAGTGATGTCAGCGCAAAAAGAGTATTCTGAGCTGGCGCCGAAAGCTCCCCGCGCCATCCCTGAATGGTCTCCAGTTAACTACTTCGGCGGCTACCAACATACAAGATAAGTATCTGTTTTTACGGGGTATTATACAAACCCCGTTCTTTAAACTATATAACCTGCGTCTATATAGTTGATTAATTCTTAATAATTTTTTTATTAGTTAATATCGTCGATACTCTTATTCATGGGAGGCACTCATGAACTTGAAGATTCCCCTGAAACGTCGCGGTTTTATTATAGCAGCGACCACGACAGCAATAGGTTTGATTGCAGGGGCAGTGCCTCTAACAAGAAAGGAAAAAGGTATGCTAACAATTAGAAGATCCAACGACAGAGGTAATGCAGAACACGGATGGTTGAAATCCCGCCATACATTTTCTTTCGCTGAATACTACGATCCTGAGCACATGCACTTCGGTCCACTTCGCGTGATTAACGAAGATCGCATTTCTGGTGGTTCCGGTTTTGACACCCATCCTCACCGCGATATGGAGATTATCTCCTATGTGGTATCAGGTGGATTGCAACATCGCGACTCTATGGGAAATGTGGCCGTGATTAAACCCGGTGAAGTGCAACGCATGAGTGCAGGAACTGGTGTCATGCACTCTGAATTCAACGACGAAGAAGGCAAAGAGACCCATTTCTTTCAGATTTGGATTATGCCTAAAGTTCGCGGCGTACAACCTGGTTATGGACAGAAATCTTTCGAGACAGAACTGAACTCGCAAAAACTGGTTCATGTGATTTCTCCAGATGGCAAAGATGGTACAATTGGTATTCATCAGGATGCTGACATGTACATTTCACGTTTGAAAAAATCTGATGCTCTTGATTTCACGATTGGCGACGATCGCCGCATGTGGCTTCAAGTGGTTAAAGGTGACGTGGAAGTGAATGGTGAAAAACTGGCAACAGGTGACGCCATTGCGGCCACAGATCTTGCCTCTGTAAGCATTAAGGCTAAAGAGGACTCTGAAATGATCCTGTTCAAACTTCCTTAAACCCCTCCCCACAAAAAGGCGGGCCCTCTGGCTCGCCTTTTTTATTAAAACTCCTTAAAAACCACACGGACTCAGCGTTTCCGAGGTTGACGAGTGAACCGCAAACAAGTCAAATGCCTCCACTTTAGGGGGAATGTATGAATAATCTAATCTTGGCTGTCGCCACGATCCTTGTGTCTGCCACTTCTTTTGCTGCTCCGGATATGCTTCGCTGCAAATCACAAAAAGGCGACGTGCTTTTTAACTTCTACCCGTTAACTGCAAGCTGGGTGCACGCTGATGGCACAACGACAGAATTCCTAAGATACGGCAATATCTGCAATCAGGATGTTGAGAAAATGACGACCAAGCCAAACTGCCGCGTTGAAGATAAGTCTGCTGACCACTATTTGATTCAAACACTTGAGTGCCAATCAGAAAACGCTTGGTTTGCAGATGCGTTTATTGAAATCAGCAATATTTCCAAAGATGGCCGCTTTCAGTGCAGAACTAAATTCGGCACCAGCGCAGACATCAACTTGAATCTTAGCGAGTGCCGTCCTTACTAAACATTCGCGGTTGCGCCTGACTTCGTTTGACGGTCGGGCGCTTGCTCCACTGATACTTCTTTAAATCCAGCTTTCCGCTGGCATTAAAAACCACACCTTCTTTTTCGAGCTTTCTTTTCTGGTCCTTGTAGTTTCTGCTTGTCGGATCAAAAGAGATTCCACCTTGTGAATTCAAAACCCGATGCCAGGGCAGTTTGTATTTTGTCGAGGATGAATGCAGAATCCACGAAACCCCTCGCGAGCCTTGTGGCTTTCCCGAAAGTTCTGCGATCTGCTTATAAGTGGCGACCTTACCCGCAGGAATTTTAAGAATCGTTTCAATCACTTTTTTTGAAAAATCTGAAAGCTGTACGATACTCACAAGGCCTCCTCATTCTTAATTCTGGCAAGCTGGGCTTTTTGGTATGATCCAAACTCCCCATTAAACAGACAGCGGATCAATGGATCCTCGATGACCTCAACATCCACGGTCTTATTCACGCGCAAATATAAAGAAGTCAGGCTCTCCCCGGTTGTAAGGGCCGAGTACAGCTTGGCAGCAATGACCTCGGTACTCCATTCGGGAGCAGAATCCGCTTTGGTAAGAGGACTCAGGCAGTCCTCATTTACTTCATAGATAAATTCATTGCTTGTACCGTCCTGGTCAAAGACCAAGAGCTGCCAAGTTCGGGGCTTGTTAAAGTATAAATCCCCAGAGGGACCGACTTCTTTAAACTTTTCAATCAGTCCATGCGTGCAATAACGAACAACTTCTTTTTTTCCTTCCGAATCCAATTTGGGAAAGTGACTGGCGATCTGCGCGGTTGTTGGAGGCACCAGATCCGCTTGATACTGGTAGTCCGCTTGTGGATCACCTACAAGCTTGACCCAAGGAAGACTCTCGGCCTCACTAACTCCGCTCTTAGTCAGCAGAATACTTGTGGTCGGTCTTAAATTCACAATCTTGGTTTCAGGCAGTGCCTTCAATATCTGAGATGTGAAATCCTTATAAGAGATCGGAAAAAACGCATGGTTATACCAAGACCAATCCTCCATGCGAAATTGGCAGGAGCTGGGAATTAAAGTGCGTGGTCGCAAACCTTGCAGTTGCTCAACCCACTCTGATGGAAGTTTACGGTCTGAGGGCTGAGCTTCGGTGGGTTCAAGAACTTCAAGTTCGCGCATGGTTTGAAATGGCCACATCACAAGATCCCAAGGACGTTGTGCCGCAAGACTTTCATAGGTTTCAGTGTCCAACCAGGAATCCACGACATTTAGAATTTTCAACCCTTCCACTTGGACTTCAAAGACTGAATCCACATCGATATCCAATGCCGGATGCGAAATGACTTCGAATGATCCAATGCGCACGGAGCTATTCAGCTTCAAAGCGTAGACCTGGGAAAATCCAAGTTCTTTAATCCACGAAAACATTTCGTCGTGAATACAAAACATGTAAATCGGAGTGGTGCGATCCAAAAGTTTTAAGCTATCAAAGGAACAATGATCATCATGGTAATGCGAGACAAAAACGGCGTCCAAGCGCAGATTTCTGATTGCCGCATGGTCAAACTCAACCGCTGGATATGCATAGCAGTTACGACTGAAAGGACTTTCAAACAAGGGATCAAATGCGATACGGGTGCCTGCACACTCCATCACATAGCCCGCATGAAATATTCTGGATACTTTTACTGCCACTGATTCCTCAAAGTTCGTTCTTACATGCACCACTATCCAGCAGATTGCGGATATTATCGCGCGTGGTTTCCGCGATATTTCGCAGGGCTTCTTCTGTTAGGAATGCCTGATGAGACGTCAGGATGACATTGGGAAATGTCGTCAATCGCGCCAACACGTCATCCATGATGCCGCCAGAAGACTGATCCGTGAAGAACACGCCTTCTTCCTCTTCATAGACATCCAAACAGGCCCCGCCAATTCTGTGAGACTTAAGTGCCTCAATCAAGGCCTTAGAGTCAATCAATGCCCCACGGCCGGTGTTAATCACAACGGCATTGGGCTTCATCATTTCAAAAGTGGATGCTGACATTAAATGCCGAGTGCTGTCGTTCAAGGGACAATGTAGTGAAATGATATCTGATTTTTTAAAAATCTCTGGCAAAGTGACGTAGCTGCCTACGCCCTCCATCTCTTTGGATGGATAAGGATCGTATGCCAAAATCTTACATCCAAACCCCTTCATGATACCGGCAAACACTCGCCCAATTTTTCCTGTACCAACAACGCCCACAGTTTTACCGCGCAGATCAAAGCCAACCAGGCCTTCCAGGGAAAAATTAAGTTCGCGGATGCGTGCATGCGCGCGGTGGGTTTTTCTATTGAGAGTTAAAAGCAAAGCCACCGCATGCTCCGCAACGGCATAGGGTGAGTATTCAGGAACGCGTACCACGTGAATGCCCAGCTCTTTTGCCTTCGGTAAATTCACATTGTTAAAGCCGGCACAGCGAAGCGCGATATTCTTCACTCCCAAATTGGACAATTCAGCTAATATCTCTGCACTTAGAAGATCATTCACAAAACAGCAGATCGTAGAATAGCCTTTCGCCAACTGAACAGTTCTTGAAGTAAGCCGAATTTCCAGGAATTCCATTTTCAGACCAGAGTCCTGAAACACTGATGTGAAAATGTCCTCTTCATACTTACGCGCACTAAAAAAGGCGATCTTCATAGCCAGTCCTTTCGTAATAAAAAAATTGTTGCACTGTTTATCACCCAAGGCCATTAAAAATGTGATACACTAGGGCGTCTACGAGGTTGTGAAATGAAATTGATTTCCTGGAATGTAAACGGTCTGCGCTCGGTTCATAAAAAGAATTTCAGAGAATGGTTTGAGAAAGAGAAGGCAGACGTTGTTTGCTTGCAAGAAATCAAAGTGACTGATGATGCCATCAAAAAGGATGAAGACTTTTACCATCCTGCGAAGTATCACTCGGCCTGGGCTTTTGCGGAAAAGCCTGGGTATTCAGGTCTTGCGATCTATTCCAAAAAAGAACCCGACGATGTTCGCGTGGGAATCGGTATTGATAAGTTTGACAATGAAGGACGCTGGCTGGAAGCAGATTTCGGCCCCATCACTTTGGTGAATAGCTATTGGCCGAACAGTCAGCGCGAACTCACCCGCCTGCCTTTCAAACTGGAATTTTGTGCGGCTGCGGAAAAACGTCTGCAGGCTTTGCGTAAAAATGGCCGCGAAGTAATCATCTGTGGCGACTTCAACATCGCTCACAAAGAAATTGATTTAAGAAATCCCAAGACCAATATGAAGAATGCTGGCTTCCTGCCAGAGGAACGCGCCTGGATGACCAAGTTCCTGGAAAAACACGAATGGGTCGATAGCTTTAGAAAGTTCGAACCCGGTCCTGATCATTATACATGGTGGAGCTATCGTCCCGGAGTTCGGGAAAAGAACATAGGATGGCGCTTGGATTATTTCCTGGTTAACAAAGAGGCTTCGGATCGCTTGAAGGCTGCGGCCCACTGCCCTGACGTGATGGGATCTGATCACTGCCCAATCCGTTTAACTCTTAAAAAGTAAACTAATCCTGACGATAGCTGCTGATGTTTTCAAACAGCTTTGCCATTCTGTGGTAAAGCTCGTGAATATGTTTTTCAGGGCTCTTGCCTCCGCGCGCCGCACTTTCTTCGATCTTTTCAATGCAGCGTAGATCCTGACAAATAAAATAAGAGTTGCTGACATTGGCATTCATCGTAACTGTCAGCAAGCCGATGTCTTCAGAAGAACCATAGGCATTGCACCAGTTGCACAATCCCCCGGTAGGCTCTCCGCTGGGTGGAGTTCTTTTAAAGGCAACACCCCGAGGCATATCCCAGTTTGGCATCTTGCAAACCAAATAGGTGTAAACGCCTGATGACTCTTTCCAGGTGAAGTAAGACTGAACATTGAAGGGATATCTTAAGTTATCCGGCAGCACTAGTTTCTTTTGATCACGAACCCGAAAACACTGCACCAATTCTTCTTCTGAAGAAATTGAAAAGAAATGCTCTGCTTGAAAATTTGAAATTTGTGACTGCATGAATAACCTTCCTCACAACCCCTATGGTACCCCACAATTTGTCAGAAGTCATGCAGACGGTCCAACCCAGGTGGGAATACACTGGTGTGATGAAATTTCTGGTCCTTTTAATATCATTAACCATTTTTCCACTGATTGCCACTGCCGAATCCGAATGGAACTTTGGAGCCGACTTACAAATGACGGAGTTCTATTATCCCGAGGAATATGGTGAGGATACCAACGACAGTCTTTTCAAGCTGGAACTTGATCCCATGATGCGATGGAAAAAGGGTGAGCACTGGCGGGTTTATGCAAAGCCCGTATTGGTCGCGAACCCTGACAACAAATCCACCGAAGAGCAGTTCTTCTTTGACCCTTCGGAAGCCTACGTTAAGTTCCAAAAGGATGTGCTTGATATATCTGTAGGATACAACATCGTCACTTGGGGGATCACTGACGGTTACAATCCGTTGGACATGATCAATCGTCGTCAGATCTATGATCCAATCCGCTCGAAAAAACTGGGTGCGCCCTCGGTTTTGATTTCTGAATCATTGAAATGGTTCGACTATGATTTAATGTATATGCCAAAGGCGCGCGAAACCATATTGCCTGGGGAAAACAGCCGTTGGCTACCACGCGAAGTCTTTGTTCCACAGGTGCCCGGAAATGATCTGGTTCTTTTGTTACCCACGAATCTTCGCTATACCTGGGGAAATGAAGATGTCCTGAACGATGCCCTGGATCACAACTTTGCACTTCGCCTGCAGAAAACCATTTCGATTTTTGATTTTTCCATCTCGGGCTATGATGGCGCGGCTTCGGCTCCCATTATTGAACCCCAGGTAACGGGAACGATCATTGCGGTTTCCCCAAAAACTGTCATCCAAGTCGATCCCGATGTCAGGCTGGATACCAAACAATACAGAATTCGTCAGGGAGGGTTTTCGCTGGTCAGTCGGCAGTGGGACTTTCTATTTAAGTACGCCACAAGTTATTCAGATAACTATGGAGACTACGTGAATCTCCCCGGATGGATTCATGAAAATGTTCTGGGCCTGGAGAAAACCTTTAACTTTGAAAACGCCATGCTGATTGGAATTATTCAGTACTCATTCCTTGATACGGAACGAAAGAATGACTCGAACATCTCATTCACCGAAATATTCCGTCGCGCCTGGATGGCCGGTGGACGCTTAACCTGGAAGGAAATTTGGAACGCTTCCGTATTGGGATTGTACGACACAGTTCACTTTAGCAGCTTTGTGGAAGTCACAATTGGCCGGCGATTCTTTGATTCCTGGAGTGCCAACTTAACGGCAAACTTTATCTCCGGGGACATTCAAAATCCGCTCGGCCTTTATTCCAAAAATGACGCCTACCTTTTAACGATAGGCCGTTCATTCTAAGGGGCTAACTGCAACAAAAGATCTGAGTTTGACAAAGAGGTGGCTTTTTTAATTTTCAAGCTCACACCCTCCGTCAATGGAATTGCTGGCAAAGTCACATTAAAGGTTTTGCCGGCGATAGCTCCCAGAATCTTACCTTCTATCGTGGAAGATGCGAAACGTGTTCGCGGACTAAAGCTTTTCACGTAAGAAGGATCCCATGCATACCGTAAATCCAGAGAGGTTCCCGTAAATTTAACTGCGGCCTTGCTATCAGAAATTCCCAAAGAAATTCCGCTACTAAATGGAACCGTGAAGTTCATGAATGGGATGTATTTGCTGTTCTTTGGAGCCTTCATTTGTGAATACAGATTCACACTCAGCTGATACTTCAAACCCGAACCAGAAATTTTGGGATCCTTGTTTGAATAGACGTTGAATAGGAAATTGCTGGATTTTGGATAATCCATAAGTTCCGGCCAAACAAAGAACTGCATAAAGCGGGAATTCATCACGGAACTGAATCCAGAAATTTGACTGGAATAAAACTGATGAACCCAGGAGTTTGCTGCATATCCGCGACTGATCATCTCTTTCGCAAATCCTGCCGGGAGTCGAATCATGGCCTGACCGGAGGTTCCGTAGTTAACATCGCCTTTTGCCAGTTCCAGTTTTGTCGTCTCGGACTGTGGCGCACGGGTGAACTCCACAATCACCCGGCCTTTTGCCAAAGCTCGCTCTGGATTTGCGTCATCGAAACTATCAACCATCATACTGATATTGATGTCGTCTCGGGAACTCACCAGCTGTCTTGGTTTTGAGAAGTCGAAAGACCATTTCCCGATGTAGCCGTTCAAATATGACAGAATCAGCTCTTTTTTGGGATTTACGAAGGCTGCCGAGTCCGCTGAGATCTGAGTAATTTGTTGATTTACGATATCCGCAAATCCTTCAGCTCCCGTGCATTCAATGGCGCCAGCGCTCCAGGCATCCTTTAGCCAGGACAAAGAAACGTCCTGAACAGCTCCGCCCGCCTGATTCGAACCCACCTTGGGATTAACAGATACTGAAAATGAACCCATTCCAGATTTCATATTTAATACGACATTAGGACAGTCTGCGACCAGGTGAAAGCGACCGGTGATGCCACCGACTGTCTGCTCGATCCACTGATCCACAGAAATCGCAGCTATCGTCATTTGCGCCGACAGGTCCTTGGAATTCAAGATTACTTGCGTTTGGCTGGAACCCAGACTTGGTTTCTCTAATTCGGTCTTTAATGAGATCGAGATGCCCTTTAGCTGCACTTGTACGCCGTTGGCGGCTTCCACGGTTTGATCAGGAAATTGCCAGTTTGCCTGAAATTCCTGGTTTTCGAGAGACTTCCACTTTTCCTCAATAAGATTTTCTTGAAACTGCTTTGGAAGAACTAGCTCAAACTCTGATTCAACAACTGCAGAGGAAAATGCTTGTTGTGAAAACAGAAAAGCAGCAAATACAAAAAGACTTCTGGTGATTTGCTTTTTACTCATAGGACTAAGGTTACGGCTCTTTGCAGTAAATCTAAAGCGACTTTTTTCGATAGGACGTATCCTCATTTTTTATTTCCGGAATTTGGTCCAACATCGAATAACTTTTGGTCTTTTTTCCGCACAATATTTTTTTCACGTGCTTAACTAACACTCTGTTCAACTACTGAACGATTTGTCGCACATTTTAGAAAGGAAAATCCTGTCCGATATTAGGTATCTGACTTCACTATTCAATAGAAAGGACAAAGTAGATGAAACTGCCTTTTCAAATTTCTCGAAAAACTTTGGCCATCAGTTCCTTGCTGGGCATGATTCTTATCACCATCTTAAGTTTGTTTGCTCTTCCAAAACTGACGACCCAATACAGTCTTAAGCAGTTTCTTCCAAAAGATAATCCCCTGTTGATACTGGACGAGAAAAGTCGACAGACCTTTCAGTTGTCTGAAGTGCAGCCTTTCATCATCACCGCAAAAATCGGCGATACAGCTGGCGGCACCTGGTTTCAGCAGGAACGCATCACTGAACTTGAAAAACTAACAGCGCTGATTGGTAAATTCCCCGGCGTTCGCAACACTCTTTCTCTGGCCAACATCCAAGGGGCCATCAACAATGAACACGGCCTTAGTGTCGGGCCTCTTCTTAAAAACTTGGCAGTCGATCAGTGGAAAACCGAAACCACCGCAAATCCCCTGATTGCACCGACGTTGATTTCAAAAGATGGAAAAACGGCTTCCCTTATCGCAAATATTGAGCGCCTAACCAATAAGGAACTGGCGGCACTTCGCCAGAACTTACAGGTGACTGCAACGGCTGCATTGCCATTTGCTGATGTCCAAATGGGTGGAACACCAGCCGTGCAAACAGATATCAGCTTGCTCTTGCAAACAGAACTAAAGAACTTCGTCATTCTGGGATTTGTTGCCTGCTTTGTGGTACTAGCGCTGATCTTTTCTAACTTCTCTCCGCTAATCATGTCCTTCATTATTATATTGTGTGCAAATATTCTGGTTCTGGCCGTGATGGCGATGGCAAATCTTCCATTCTCTATTTTGTCCACGACGATTCCTATTCTTACCACAATCGACGTTGTATCACTTTGTATTCACACCCTGCTTCGCTACGCCGAAGAGCGCAAGGCTGCGCCTTTTGAGTCTCACGAAAAGCTGGTGATGAAGACCTTAAAGGTCATTATCAAGCCAAATCTTATTGCTTCGACGACTACGATGATTGGTTTCTTAAGTCTTTTGACCACCAATGTTCCATTAATTCGCGAATACGGCGTCACTGCTGCTATTTCAATTATTCTTGGATGGGTTACGACGACCGTATTGCTTTTCCCACTACTTCTGTTCCTTCCAGGACCGCGCGCCCGGGAATGGGCTTGGGCAAAAGCACGCTGGGGACTTTACCTCTTTCGTCGAAGTGGTTTGTGGACGATGGGTATCATCATCGTCTCATTGGCTTTGGCTTTGAAAGGTGGAAATTTATCCTGGTCAGCGAAGCTGTTTGATGACCTTCCACAGAACCATCAAGTTCGTCTCTCGACGGAAACCATCGATCGCGAGTTGGGTGGAATGATTCCCGTTGATATCGAGATCGACGGACAAAAAGATGCTTGGAACGATCCAAACCTCATCGCAAAACTTGATTCCCTGTCAGCAGAGATCCGCGATTTGCCGGGTGTGGGCAGTGTCGTCAGCTTGCCAGATCTGGTCGCAGCAGCGAGCTTTCATAACTCTCGCCTCCCTGCCAGCCGCAGCTCTACGGCCGAAGTGTACTTCTTGTATTCCCTCGCCAACGACAGTCCACTTAAGAACTTCTTAAATGCTGACGGCTCCAAAACTAGAATCTCGGTCCGAACCCAAGATCTCCCCGGGGACCAATTACATCATCTGGTCGACAAAGTTCGCGGCATGACCGAGCAGACTTTCCCTGAAATGACGGTGCAGTCGACAGGAATGGGCTCTACCATCCATCACTTAAACAATGAATTGTCGCGCGAACTGATTTTTGGTTTCTGGCAGTCGATAGTCGCCATCATTGTCGTTCTGGTTTTCGTGTTTAAATCCTTGCGCTGGTCTTTAGTGGCCTGCATCCCAAACTTGGTGCCACCAGCTGCGTTGTTGGGCTTTCTGGCAATTTCACAAACCCCAATCAAACCGAGTGTTGCCATTATCTTTTCGATCGCGCTGGGTTTGGCGTTTAACAACACCGTGTATATGTTGGAACGACTTCGAGTCATGCAAAATACCAAGAAAAGCCGTAATCTGGATGTTGAAAAGATGCTTTGGCTTGAAGGCAATCCATGTCTGATCTCGACGATGACTTTGGTTGCCGGATTCTCGGTTTTCATGGCGTCCTACTTTGCCATGAATCGTATTTTCGGTTTCTACATGGTCCTGTCCATGCTGACAGGTCTGGTTGGGGATTTGATTCTTTTACCAACGATGCTGAAAAGTTGCCCGTGGCTTCTTCGCCCCATAACGTGGAAGAAGGAGAAAGTTATGGCAACAGCAGCATCTGTTCTTTTCGCAATAGTGCTAGTTTTCCAACCCCACCCCCTGATGGCTCAAGGCCTGACGCCAGAAAAAGTGGGACAGGAAATGAGCTCTCGCATCAGCACCAAGGATGAAACCTTCGTCGTGCAAATGAAGATCTTCGAAGCTGATGGTTCGAATAAAGAGCGGGAAATGAGAATCTGGCGCATGAGTCCGGGAAAGAAAGATCACTCCCTGATGGTGCGCATGATGAAGCCCGCGGACCTAAAAGGTACGGCCCTCCTTGCCACCATGAAGAACGACAAAGAAGACAAATGGATCTATCTGCCTTCAAATAAGCAGGTCCGTCGTCTGACTGGCGAAAACAGCAAAGGTGGGATTTTGGGCTCGGAACTAAGCACAGAAGATTTTGATTTTAACCGCGACTCATCAGCAAAGACCGCTATCCAAAAGGAAGTGGAAATCAAGGGTAGCAAATACATTGTGATGGAAAGCGACGTATCAGCAAGCTCTCCGAATTACTCTAAAATTATCAGCTATGTTTCCGCGAAAGAGTTTCTTCCGATAAAAGCCGAATGCTATGACAAGCAAGGTAAGCTATTAAAGACGATTGATTTTGGCGGTTACAAAAAACTAAGTGGTGGTAAGTTCAGAGCATCCAGCATCAAGATTCGCAACGTCCAGAACAAACGCGGAACCGATATCGCTCTTTCTGATATTAAGATTAATCAGAACTTAAAAGCATCTCAGTTCTCGCCAAAATCACTGGCTGATGACTAATCAAACTACCGGGCTGAGTATGCAACTGCTATTTCAGCCGCAAGCTTCGCATTATTCAAAACCAGCTGAATATTCGTCGCAAGACTCTTGCCGCCAGTAAGTTCCTTCACTTTACCCAGCAAGAACGGCGTGGAGTCTTTGCCTTTGATACCTTTGTCGTTCATTTCCTGAAGAGCGCTGTTAATCACGGCTTCCATCGACTTAAAATCCAGTGAGTATTCCTGGGAAACCGGGTTTGCGATGACTACTCCACCACTTAAGCCAAGACTCCACTTTGCTTTTAGGACTTCGGCAATTTCTTGAGGTGATTCCATTTTCGCATCCACCTTAAAGCCACTTTCACGAGTATAGAAAGCAGGAAGTTCCGCAGTTTGAAATCCCAGGACCGGCACACCCTTTGTTTCCAGGTACTCTAACGTTAAACCGATATCCAAAATGGATTTAGCCCCCGCACACACGACAGCCACATTGGTTTGCGCAAGCTCCTCAAGATCTGCGGAGATATCCATTGTTTCCTCGGCCCCGCGATGCACGCCGCCAATTCCCCCTGTTGCGAAAACTGAAATTCCTGCAAGTTCCGCAATGATCATCGTACTTGCAACAGTGGTCGCACCGTCTTTCTTTTGGGACACGATCAGGGGAATGTCGCGGCGGCTTACCTTGGTGATGGACATTCCTTTCTTGGCGAAGCTTTCGATTTCAGGTTTTGATAATCCCGCTCGCAGGACACCATCAATGATAGCTATAGTGGCTGGAACAGCTCCGTACTCGCGAACTTTGTCTTCGACGGCCAATGCCATTTCGTAATTCTGCGGATAAGGCATGCCATGTGAAATGATCGTCGACTCCAATGCGACAACAGGCTTGCCTGAAGTCATTGCTTGTTCCACTTCTTGCGAAAGAACCACTTTATTTGCTTTCATTTGCCACCTCATCCCACAGTTTCATTGCACCGGAGATCATTTATCAAATCTATGTGAAAACACAAAGTATTATTAAAAGGATGAAATTACAGGTTGGTGAATTGCACACTTTGACCATTCTAAATAACTTTCAGTTCATGAAAACACTTCTATTTGTATTCGGCACCCGTCCTGAGGCAATCAAAACAGCTCCCGTTATCCTAAAAGCAATGAAAGATCCAAGATACCGCGTTTTGGTTTGCTCCACAGGCCAGCACCGCGAAATGATCAGGCCTTTATTTGATTTCTTTGGAATCAAGCCTGATTTTGATTTGGATCTGATGCGCCCTGGGCAGTCCTTGATCGACATATCTACCGGCGTGATGTCGGGGCTCAATAGAATTTTACTGGAAAACAAAGTGGATGCGGTTGTGGTTCAAGGCGATACCACCAGTGGATTCATTGGCAGCCTGGTAGCTTTCTATCACAAGGTGCAAGTCGTGCATATCGAAGCCGGACTGCGCTCGGGTGATATTCTTTCGCCATTTCCTGAAGAATTTAATCGCAAAGGCACGGCTTTAATTTCAAACGTGCATTTAGCTCCTACTGAAACTGCTAAAGAGAATCTTCTTCGCGAAAACTATCCAGAGGAGAACGTATTTGTGACCGGCAATACCGGTATCGATGCTTTGTTTGAAGTTAAAAGAAAAATTCATGCAACTCCGGCTTTGGAGAGCGAATTCGACGGCAAGTACTCCTTCCTGAATCCGCAGCGCAAGATGATTCTGGTCACGGTTCATCGCCGCGAATCTTTTGGGGCGCCAATGGAAGAGGTTATGAAAGGCCTGCTTGAACTTTCCAGAAGATCAGACATTGAACTTCTGATCCCATTGCACATGAATCCCCAAGTTCGCACCTCGGCTGCCAAGATTTTCGGCAACCAAGCGCAATGGGTAGATAAAGGCAACTTCCTGAATCCCGAAAATAAAATCTGGTTGTGCGAGCCGGTGGATTACGTGCCATTTATCTATTTGATGGATCGCGCGCATATGATTATTACCGATTCGGGTGGCGTGCAGGAGGAGGCTCCTTCACTTGGCAAACCCATTCTGGTGGCCCGGGAAAAAACCGAAAGACCAGAGGCTATTGTTGCCGGCACATCGCGATTAATCCCCCTTGAGCAGAAGAATTTTGTACGGGTGGCGACAGAAGTTCTGGATACGCCAGAAATTTACAACAGAATGTCCCAAGCAAAGAATCCATTCGGTGACGGGTTTGCTTCTGAAAAGATCTTGGATATTCTGGTGACGAAGCTTTCAGAGGGTATTCCGGAAGTCAGAAGTCATAACTTTCCTCGCGTAGCCGAAACTGCACTCAGCTCAGCGCCCCTTTAATTCCTATAACTGATACAAGCGCCATTGAACCGGAGGCCATCCAGCTCAATGGCATTTTTAATTTATACTGATTCCGGCAAATCAAAACGATCTGCATTCATGACCTTGTTCCATGCCCAGACGAAGTCCTTCACAAACTTATCTTTAGAATCATCACAAGCATAGACCTCAGAGAATGCGCGAAGCTGCGCATGGGATCCAAAAACCAGATCGGCGGCCGTCGCCGTCCACTTCTGTTTGCCACTGGTGCGATCTTTACCCTTATAGATTCCATCTTTTGAGGGTTCGTCCCAAACAGTGTTCATATCCAGAAGATTCACAAAGAAGTCGTTTGTCAGAACTCCGGGTCTGTCGGTAAAGACACCATGCTGATTGGAATCATGATTCACATTCAGCACGCGCATTCCTCCTAACAGAACTGTCATTTCGGGAGCAGTTAAAGACAGTAAATTTGCCCGATCCAGCAACAATGTCTCTGGAGACAGAGGCAAACCTTTTCTAACGTAGTTTCTAAAGCCATCGGCCTTCGGTTCAAGCACGGCAAAAGAGTGAACATCCGTTTGTTCCTGAGAGGCATCCATTCTGCCGGGACTGAACGGTACTTTCACATCCACTCCAGCCTTCTTTGCAGCACTTTCAATAGCTGCGCATCCACCCAATACGATGATATCTGCCAGGGAAACTTTCTTCCCACCAGATTGGGACTTGTTAAATTCGTCCTGAATTTTATCAAGGGTTGATAAGGCTTTCTCTAGCTCGTGGGGTTCATTAACTTCCCATCCTCTTTGCGGCGATAAACGCAACCGACCTCCATTTGCTCCGCCCCGTTTATCTGTGCCACGGAAAGATGCCGCTGCAGACCATGCCGTGGCCACCAGACGTGAAACACTTAGGCCCGAGTTTAGAATCTTTTCTTTTAAAGCTTTGATATCAGCTTCTTCAATTAGAGGATGATTTACTGGTGGCACAGGATCCTGCCACAACTGTGCTGGTGGCACCCACGGCCCCCAGTAACGAGCAATCGGTCCCATGTCACGATGAAGAAGTTTGTACCAGGCTTTTGCAAATGCTTCGTCGAAGGCTGCTGGGTTTTCCTGATAGTGCTTCGATATTTTTGCATAGTTTGCATCTGCCAATAGGGCCAAGTCAGTGGTCAACATGGTTGGTGGATGCATTTTTGTTTTATCGTGAGCATCTGGCACCATGTTGTGCGCATTCTTGTCTTTGGGAACCCATTGATGAGCGCCTGCAGGACTCTTCGTCAATTCCCACTCGTATTTATGAAGATTCTCGAAGAAGCCATGACCCCACTTGGTAGGTGTGCTTGTCCAGGAACCCTCAAGCCCGCTGGTAATTGTGTGTGGGCCCATTCCTGTTTTATAGGAGTTCTTCCAACCCAGTCCCTGCATGTGAAAAGGACATCCTTCCGGTTCAGGACCAACATGGCCCTCGGCTTTTGCAGCTCCGTGAGTTTTTCCAAACGTGTGACCACCGGCAATGAGCGCCACCGTTTCCTCGTCATTCATCGCCATGCGACTGAATGTCTCGCGAACATCCCGTGACGCTGCTTTGGGATCTGGTTTTCCGTTAGGTCCTTCTGGATTTACATAAATCAAACCCATCTGTACGGCACCCAGAGGATTGGATAAATTGCGATCGCCACTGTAGCGCGCATCCCCAAGCCAAGCATCTTCGGGACCCCAGAAAACTTCCACAGGCTCCCACACGTCCTCGCGCCCAAATGCAAAACCAAAGGTTTTAAAACCCATAGACTCAAGCGCACAGTTCCCGGCAAACACTAATAGGTCCGCCCACGAAACTTGTCGACCATACTTCTTTTTAAGAGGCCACAACAAGCGGCGTGCTTTATCCAAGCTCACATTGTCGGGCCATGAATTCAGCGGAGCAAATCTTTGCGCACCATCACCGGCTCCACCCCGTCCATCTTCAATTCGATAAGTACCAGCGGCATGCCAGCTTAGCCGAATGAACAGAGGACCGTAGTGTCCAAAGTCCGCAGGCCACCACTCCTGAGAGTCGCGCATCAATTTCATCATGTCTTGTTTAAGAGCCTCTACATCCAATTTCTTGAATTCATCTTTGTACTTAAAAGATTTATCCATGGGATTTACTTTGGGAGATTGGCGGTTCAGAACCGAAAGATCCAACTGATCCGGCCACCAGTCTTTATTGGTTCTGGGGCGCATTCCGGTTTTAGCTTTGGGTGCCGGTATGACGGGATTTTCGCTCTCACTTCGTGGCTCTGCCATGGACTGCTCCTTGTGAAATAAATTGAATTGTGTGTAAAGCTAAATACTCAGGTCATTCGTCCAACTTTTCCAATTTCAATTGTGAAAAATTCCATCGCAATGTGTATTCACAAACTTGCGCATGTCTATGGGGGAAGTTAGCATAATCAAATCAGCAACACGAAGGAGCATCCATGAATGAACGAAATCCCAAAGTTGATTCCTTTTTAAAGAATGAAAAGAAATGGCCAGATGCCGTGAAGGCTTTGCGAGAGCTTGCATTAAGTGCCGGTCTACAAGAGGATTTCAAATGGCGATTTCCGTGCTATTCCCATAACGGCAAGAACGTCATCATGATTCAAATTTTTAAAAACTTTGGGGCTTTAATGTTTTTCGATGGCAATGCTCTTAAGGATCCAAAAAAGATTCTCAAAGCTCCAGGTGAAAACTCTCATGTGGTGAAACGTTTTGAATTTCAAAGTATGGCGGACGTAACGAAGGCTAAAGCAGCCCTAAAAACTTTGATCACTCAGGCGATGAAATTTTCCGAGTCTCCAGTGAAATCCTTAAAAAAGGTCTCTCCGCCAAAACAGGAAGTAGCCTCTGAATTTAAAGATGCTTTAGACAAAAACAAGAAACTTAAAACTGCATTTGATTCGCTGACACCTGGTCGCCAAAGAATGTACTTGTTGCATTTTTCATCAGCTAAACAAGCGGAAACACGTGTATCCAGAGTTAAAAAGTGTATTCCTAGAATTTTAATGGGCAAAGGATTGATGGATTAACCTCAGTTCTTCTTTTCAGATTTAGACCACGAGGGCCGCCCACTTGGGTGGCCTTTTTTATTTTTGTCAGTTTAGAACCGAATAATGTCATTTTACACAATTTAATAGTTCAGTTTCCTGGGGCATTCTTTCTTCATAGAGTTCATAACTAAGGAGAACAATCATGAAACTGAATACTACCATCCTAACTATCCTTCTAGCTGTAACTGGCGCTCAAGCAAACGCCCAAGCAGTAAAAGCAAAAACAGAACAAGCTAAATTGTCAGAGGGCCGCACTATCGCTTACCGCTCAGTTGGCAAAGGCTACCCGATCATTCTGGCAAATCGCTTTCGCGGTAATTTAGACACTTGGGATCCGGCTTTCTTGGATGCACTGGCAAAAACAAATCGCGTGATCACTTATGACTATGTGGGAACTGGTTTGTCTAAAGGAACTCAGGCTGATTCCAATTTGAAAATGGCGACTGAAATCAAAGAGCTTGCTGAAGCTTTGAAAATCAAAAAGTTTGCTGTGGGCGGTTGGTCTTACGGCGGCATGATTGCACAGATGGCATTGACTGAGTTCCCTGACATCATCTCCCATGGAATCCTGATCGGCACACGCCTACCTGGCGCTGACGTAGCCCCTCCCCAAAAAGTATTCTTTGAACATGCTTTGAAACCTGTGAATGATTTTAACGATGAAACAGTGTTGTTCTTTAACCCGGCCTACCCGGCAAGTATGAAAGCTGCAAAAGAGTCCCACGACAGAATTGCCGCGCGCAAATCTGACAAAGACATCGCGATGACTGAAGCTCAGTGGAATACTCTGCTAAAAAATCGTGACTACGTCCTGGATACTCACGGCACATACAAAAAATTGCAGGAAACAAAAATTCCGGTACTTGGAATCCTTGGCGAAAATGATATTAGTTTTGCGGCAGAAGACTGGTTTAAAGCTAAAGGGAAATTCCCGACTGTAGATATGATCTACTTCGCGCAAACTGGTCATGGCCCTCAACATCAGTATCCAGAGTTGTCAGCGAAATATATTACTGAATTCCTTAAACGCTAATTCTTCCCAAGCGGGGCTTTTCAAAGTCCCGCTTATCTACTGATTACTGAAAACTTACTGCGATATTCCCCGGGTGTAAGCCCGATCACTTTATGAAAGACCTTGCGAAATGCGCTGGAGTCTTCGTATCCGACCTTCCAGGAAATCTCTTCGATATTCTTATTCGTGAATTCCAGCATCTCGCGCGCTTTTGCGACTCGCACTTGCTGACAGTATTCTGTCGGATTAAGACTGGTGGCCTTCTTAAAGCGACGGATGAATGTGCGTTCTTCCATTCCGGCCTTGTCAGCCATAAGCCTCAAAGTTGCCCCTTGCGCCCCTGTTCCTTGTAACCAGTGCTGCACTTTTACGATTTGCTCGTCACCGTGATGTAACTGCGGTGCAAAGTTTGAATAGAAACGCTGCTCCCGCCCTGGGGGATCTACCAACATGAAGCGCGCAGTTTGCACCATGACCGTTGAACCGAATAAGCGATCCACCAGTTTAAGCCCCAAATCAATCCACGCCATCAATCCGCCGGCAGTTAGAATGTCGCCATCATCAATCACCAGTTTTTCGATTTGCAAATCCACTTTAGGAAAACGATTCGTGAACTCATCCTTAAATAGCCAGTGTGTGGTGGCATTTCGTCCATTCAAAAGCCCCGTTTCACCCAGCACAAAAGCTCCAGAGCAAACCGAACAAACTGAAACTCCACTTTTGTGGTGCTTTAAAACCCACTCGGCAAAAGGGCTGGCAGCATCTGGGCTGATCAATCTGTTAAGGCTTGGTGGAATTAGAATGAATGACGGTTTGGACGGTCCCAAATCCGGGTGAGTATCCAGCACGCATTCCATTTCAGGCTTCTTGGCACCCTTCACCTTCCAATGAGAAATGCGGATGAATCTTTTCTCTTGCGGCAGATGCTCGGCTACAAATCTGTTTGCTATCTCAAAAAGATCCATCAAGCCATAAACGGCAGAGGGCTGATAGTCGTGGTAGAGGAGAATTGCGATTTCAGTCGGGCCTTGGGATTTGGTTTTCAGTGCTTTCTTTGCCATATGTCAATTATAGACCGAATTATGTCATTTCTGGCAATTCAAATATCCCTCGAAAAGGAGCATTCTATATTCATCAAAGACACTAAGACTTAAACACTAAGGAGATTATATGAATGCCTCACCGAATAAAAAAACAGTAGTTCTAGTCCATGGCGCCTGGATGACTCCGACTTCCTGGAATCCCTTCAAAGAATATTTCGAAGCCCATGGCTATAACGTGATCGTGCCGACTTGGCCGTACCTGGATCGCCCGATCGAAGAAATCCGTAAAAACCCAGGCGACGACTTTGGTAGCCTGTCGCTGCAAAAGATTGCTGATCACTACGAGGAAATCATCCGCGCCCTTCCCGAAGCTCCTCTTTTGATTGGTCACTCGATGGGTGGCTTGGTTACTCAGATTCTTTTGGACCGCGGAGTGGGTGCCGCCGGTGTGATTATTGATTCCGCACCCATTGGCGGGATCGTGGCGGACTTCAGATCATTGGCTTCAGCTTTGCCAATTATTTTACGACCAAGTGGCTGGAAAAAACCGTTTGTTCTGACTAAAGAAGCGTTCGACGAGAACTTTGCGAATACTGCACCAAAGGAACAACGGGATGCGGATTATGCCCGCGAGGTGATTCCTGCCCCAGGTCGCATCTTTTACGAGGCGGCGTTTTCAATCGGAACTTTTGTGGATGCAAAAAACCGCAAACAACCGCTGCTAGTGATTGCCGGTGAAAAAGATCGCACTACTGCTCCCGCTTTGGTTCGCTCGATCTTTAAAAAACAGTCGAAATCAAAAGCTCGCACTGATTATTTAAGTTTTGATGGAGTTTCCCATTACCTTGTCGCTGAGCCTGGCTGGCAGAAAGTGGCTGAAGCTAGTCTTAACTGGGCTGATCATTTAAATAGCTAATTTCTTATTGGATAGAGGGGCTCCCGAATGGAGCTCCTCTTTTTTAGGCCTTCAATCCTTTGATGATTTCAATACTTCGCTCAATTGCACTTACTTCAGCTGCATTACCGAGCCTCTGAAATTCTGCCAAGGCATGCAATCTAACTTCAATCTCTGCATCCAAAATTCTATCAATATCACTCTGACTCAATTCCCGACGGGGAATTTCACTTCTATCGGTTTCAGCAACTGAAGATAACGGCACCGCACTGGCATTATCCAATGTTCCCATCACTGCGCGCAGAGCACTGGTAGCCACCTGATCACGCTTAGTCATTGCTGCTTTTAACTGCACCGAAAGATTTGCTCTTAATTTGTCGACCGGCTGGCTCATACGGAATTCTCCAACAGAAACCTCAGATTATTGCCCGGCTAATTGAATTGCAACCATCCAGTTGACCGGTGAGCCTTTTGAAACGACCATTAAAGTATGTTGAATATTTATATTGATGCCGACGGCTGCCCAGTTAAAGACGAAACTTACAAAGTAGCGGAACGCTATCAGTTGAAAGTTTTTGTCGTGGCTAATAAGTATTTGAATGTCCCACAAAGTTCACGAATCGAAATGGTTGTCGCTTCAACTGATTTCGATGCCGCCGATGACTGGATTGTGGAGCATGCGCAAAAAGGCGATATCGTCATTACGGCAGATATCCTGCTTGCTGAACGTTGCGTAAAAAACCAAGTACGAGTTATTGGAACAAAAGGAATCGAGTTCACCGAAGACAGCATCGGCTCTGCTGTCGCTACCCGTGAACTTATGCAAAACCTACGACACATGGGCGAAGTCCGCGGCGGCCCTGCGCCGATGGATAAAAAAGACCGCTCGAAATTCCTGAGCACTCTGGATCAAGTAATTCAGCAACTGAAGCGCTCTTGATTATTGGACACCTTCTTCACTATCAGCTGGGGAAACCGCGTCTTTTTGATATAGATCCGTGTTAGTTACGCCATCAGGTGGACCATTTGGACAAATTCCACGAAGCGGTTTTTCACCAGGCGCACGCTTTTTACAGTTTTTCCCCGCAAAATCAGCGCCGGCCTTGTGCTGGGCAATTGTCCACTGAAAGTCGTCATCCCAAGTGCCAAGCTTTTGTGAAGCTTGACGATATCGTTCATCAGACCAACCCTTCGGTTTAGAGAGCTTATCGAAGAAGTTACTGTCTGGCTTCATCAGATTATTTGGTCCAAACATACGAACATCAGTACATGGCACCTTCCGACCGAAAGCAGTGCCACCACCCAGGTACCAGGACTTATAAAGTTCAAGAGCATCGGAATTTCTCGCGGCGCCGCCTATTTTTTCTTTGATATCGGATGCTGAAACCACCAGTTCACCAGAGGTGACCATCTCGGACGAGTATCCGATCGAGTACAACAAGTCGCACTCCGGAGGCACGGCCTGCCCAGCCAGACTGCGCGGGCACTTCACTTTCCCCGATTTGATTGTCGCTACTGTTTTCTGAGTAAGATCGACAATGTCTTTGGCCTTATACTTTTTTGATAGATCACTCCAAGATTGCTTAAAATCCTGATTCACAGATTCACACATTCGAACGCCACGATAAACACGTGCCGCCTGCTGTTGAACGAATGAGGCCTTCGTTGGGGAAAATCCATTTTGCACAAGTTGACATGCCATAAGGGCTGAGCCGTAGACATGATAGTACTTAGCGGGCGCAGATTTGGCACCGTCAGCAGTCTTCTGATCTGCCGCAATGGTATTCTTCAAATCCTGCGAGATGTCTGCACTTTTACCCAGCGATTGCGGAGCATAGTAACCGGACGTAATCGGTGGGCAGTGCAGTTCCTGCTTCAACGATGAACTATTCTGAAGTTTGTCCGCTGAAGCCTTCAATGCAACGGACTTTTTTCCAAGTTGAAAGATCTGTTCTTGATTGCGATCGTAATTTTTTGAAAGTTCCTTGATCTGCGCATCAAGCTTAGCTTTTTCCGCAAGAGTCCCCTGACGCTGCAATCTTAACGCATCCAGAGCCTTCTCAGATTCATCTGCATACTCCAAGTACCCTTGCGAACGATCATCATGCCCACACATTCCAATTAAAAAAATCGCAGAATTCGGATCATTCTTAGAGTGTTTTAAAGCCAGCTGCCAAAGCCATCCAGGTGACAATCCTTTAAATCGACCCTCGCCAGCGACTTCAGACAATTGCGCCCGAGAATCCGAACAGCCATACTTGCTGGATTCAGAACTTTGATTGCATTTCATGCCTTTAGATTGAGCTGAAAGAGATTTTTCAACGTCTTTATAGAATGCCAGGGCAGCATTGCGTACGCAGCTATTCTTGGCATCCGCGAACCTATTTTCGTAATAGGCCATCAAACCTTTATTTTCCATCGAGACATTGTCATTACCGTAAGACTCAATACCCAATGTGCCCAAATACTCTTTTAGACCATTTTTCGTTTCGCCATCTGGAAGCTTGTTCAATGCACCCTTGATCACATCATTCATCGATCCCATGAGCGACGAGTTAGTTTGATCCATTTCAGATGCTTCTGCTTGCCCCTCTTCGTACTCACCTTCACCTTCAGACTGGGCTAAGCTAAGATGAACTGAACATAAAATGGTAATAACAATAAACAGTTTCATGATGTCTTTTTCGGAAAATTAGCCCCCAAATTAAACAGGTCCTTTGTCGCATTGTTCACAGGTGTTAATACTCCGATGTATAGAACTATGAAAAAGATTGTCCTGATGTCTTTGATTATCCTCTCGACTGGTGGCGCATACGCGTTCGACAGAATCAGTTGTGACTCTGATCTGGACAAATGGACTGTTCATACATCTTTAAATTCGAAAAAAGCCCTTATCAACGCCAAAGAGCCAAATGCCTATTTGGATCGGCAAAGCTCACTGATGCTAGTTGTTCGAGATGAGAAGAAGGTAAACTTGGCAGTGGTGTCGCCATGGAACAAAATTCAGATGTTCAAAACCAAAAAATCCCAAAAAACCAATTACAAGTTCGATTTTAAAACAGACTCTGAAACCAATTTCACCCTTAGCATCACCGATCCCAAGACAGCAAAAGCACACTCACTATCCTGCAAGCTGACTTTTTAAAATATTACACCCAGCTTTATCATTTATACGGTGGCGCCTTCACCGCTTTTCGAACCATCGAAGCAATGATCGCTTCATCCAGATCGCTGGCACTTTCAATGCGAATATGTCGAACGTATTTCCCACTGCCTCTAAGCACCTTTTTAGGGTCCGCAAGTAATGCCCCCACAAAAAATCCAAACTGAAGATGATCTTTTTCCGTGTGAATGTAAATGATAGGCAGCTCACCCTTAAGCCAAACGCCGTTGCCCCACTTGCTGGATTCCTCCAACTGCGGAGCCACCTCTGCAACAAGCTTTCTCAATTTAGAAATTATGCGCTTATGCGCAGCAGATTGCGCCTGATTCCACTTAGCAAAAGTTTCGAATGTCTTCATTTAACGCTCCATCGTAGGTTCTTTTAAACGTTACCGATTACGCATAGGGATCAAAGTCATCCTTCATCTGATTTGTCCAATGGTCGCTATCGCAGTATCCTGGAGAATACACGACTTCGACTTTAATGCGATCCGGGTCCTCAAAGAACACCGCATAGTAATCAGACTCACCTGATGGTGCCTTTTCATAAAGACATTCAATCTGGTTTGGTAACAGAACATTCTGGTAGAGTTGATCCACGGATTCTTTTGAGGGCGCGTAAAATGCCAGGTGATTCAACCCGGTTCTTTTCCGGTGAAAGCCGTGTTCACGATACTTTTCTTCGGTAGGACAAAGAACAATCTTCATCGCGCCATCAGAGAATGTCGTATGACTTTTCTGACAAACCAAACGCTTCCAACCAAGCGGAATCAAAACTTTGTCATAAAAGCGGATACTCTTGGCATAATCAGATACGGACAACTCTACATGCGACAAGAACGTTGAGCGATAAGGCTTTGCTCCACTATGTACAACTTGATCCGCCTCAGAATTCTTCGAGAAGGTCATTGTTTCAACATTCTGACTTGTGCGATTAGCTACGAAGTGAGGTGCAGCAACTTTGGGATCGAATAAAACCAACGAACCCTCTTCAGCCAATAACTCAGTGCTACCCTCAACAACTGTTGCGGCACCCTTTACCACATAAACAGCCTCTTCAATATCACTGTGGTGATGAGGTCCCGATGACCGATGCCCTGGCGCAATGACGTCATGATGAATAAATAGCTGTTCGGAACTCAACTGCTGAGAAACCAACGCAGACAAGGAATACGTCTCGCCGGTCTTCTTGCTGGTTAGCTGCTCGTGCTTAAACTGCTCTTTCGATAGAACTTTCAAAATTCCCCCACTCACTCCTCAACACGGAAGAGTTACGAAAATCTTAATCCACCCCCTCACCGCTGTCAGCTGGGGAACCTGAATCTTTTCAAGTGGGCATAGTGGTTGCAACCCGTCTCCCATTACCTCATACGGATACTGGGAGCTTCGGCAATGAATTCCATGAAAAAACTGCTGGTCTTGTCTATTTCGTTTACACTTGTTGCCTGCGGGAAATCCGCGGTGGAACAGCTAGACACTGGGAACACGACTGAAATCGTCAATGGCAAACGAGTGACTGAGTCCACGGACTTAAGCGAAAGCACTGTCTCTATCCTGCTTGAAAGTGATGATGGTTATTCCAGCCAATGCACAGGGACTATCATTGGTAAGAACCTGGTGCTTACAGCTGCCCATTGCGTGTCTGAAGAGAAAATGTATCTTTCGCAGAACAAGTCCCACCAGAACGGCATCAAGAGCAAGAAGGGCCTATTGGGTGTGGTTACTAAAGCAGTTGAAAGCAATGAAGCTGATATCGCGATTTTGAAATTTGCGCCCTATGATTCTTCAGCTAGCTATAAAATTCGCGCTCTTCCGCCGCAGGATTTTGTAATTCCTAAAAATGCGAAGTTCGAATTTATTGGTTACGGAATTACCGGTCCTAATAAAGAAGATTCCGGGATCTTAAGAACTACTTCACTTCCCACTAACACCTTGTACCCGTCACTTTGGATTGAAGGCAACCAAATGGTCGAACCCGGCACCTTGATCATCAATCAGACCAAGACCGGCATTAACTTAGGTGATTCAGGTGGCCCCTTGTACGTAAGATCCAAATCCGGCGAAGTCACAATGGTCGGCAATATCAGCGCCATGAGAGACTGGTTAGATGAAGACGACGAGTTCATTATTTTGCTAAAGGCTACGGATCTAAGAACTTACTTGCCTTGGATCAAGAGGAACATCCAAGCTCTCCAGTAAGATTTTAAGTAAAAAATTGGACGCAAATCGCCGATTTCCAGCATTGGCAGATGTAAAATCGAATTTAACATTTGGTCATTTCGCTAATTGTTTTGACGTGCGAAGTAAGCCTTGAAATCATTTACCCATCTACGTTTGGGGGGATAAATGAAGATAGCGCTAATCACGGTCGCGACATTGCTTTGTGGGCAGGCTTTTGCTCAAGATGCATCTACATCAACTACTAAAATTGCCAATCCGGCGGCAACATCTTCAGCACCCGCTGCAGAAGCCAGCATTACTACTAAGGCTCCAGCAACAGAGTCACCATGGCATTTGACTTTGGGTTCTGAAAACTACAATTACGAAGGTGATAATCGCAAATCTGAATCAGGTCCGATCATCTCTTACAACTTTGTGGGCGCTCGCTATGCTCCTTCAAAACTTTGGGAGCTTGAACTACGTCAGCAATTCCAAATCACTTCCTCACGTAATGGTTTGGGCGGTCGTGATGCAATTCTTCACCGCAACTCCTCTACCGCAATGGCCGAGACAGTTCTGCGCGCAGCTTTGAAACCAACCGGCTGGTTGGGATCAAGTGCCGCACTATTGGATCTTAGATACTATGCCCCGACTGATCAGGTGGCTCAGGAAAACAAAGAGTTGGGCCGTCTGCGCTTTGATACTTACTTAGAGTGGACAATCACTCCGAAGTTCACGATGGCGGGATACGTATCCCCACGTGTACTGTTCAATAGCCAAAATAACCCAAACAAAGCGGTTGGTTCGGATGCTGAATACTACCAAGTGAAAGCTGCTCCATACTTCATCTACACGATGAATGACCACATCATGCCTTATTACGCTTACACAGTTTCTGAAAGATCCAGCCAGGCACAAAGAGGCAACTGGGAGCCGGATATGGCTAACATGGGTTCACACGAAGTGGGCTTGAATATGTACTATGGCGCTTTCTATATCAATCCAGCGCTGATCAGCGATACTAGCTTAGAGAACGGCAGCGGCTCGATCCTGAGCGGCGATTCCCGAGCGTTTTCGTATGATAATTTGAGTTACAATTTGAACGTTTACGCGGTTTTCTAGATTTAATAAATTCTCGATAAATGGATCCACCCAAAAGGGTGGTTTCCGTTTAAATCTTTCTCATTCTTTTTATCCATCCCAGCTTCATTCCAATCCTCGCCCTGGTATAAAACCACAAGTTTTTGACAAACGTGGACAAGCGACCAATTAGGCTTAAATCACTGGCCCTCGGCTTGCATTACCTCAATCGATCATTTTTAACAGCTTATGTGTGTTTATAGATAGAAAAGGGTGCCGTTCACCGGCTCGTGTCTAATCTTTCGACATACAATTTCGTATTCTTAGGGGAGAAAATGAAAAGCTACTTCATTATAAGCCTTGCTACCATTGCCACTCTTAGCGCCTGCACTGGCTCCAAACAACAGGGCCTTTTGAATGTAGATAAATCCCGCTCCGCGATTATCAATGGAGATGTCACAATAGACGATCAAGCCATTGCACACACCACTGTTTATATTCAAATGCCTAAAGGTATGTGCACTGGAAGTGTGCTAGCACAGGACCTTATCTTGACTGCCGGACACTGCGTAACCTCGTTTTCAAAAGAAATGGCAGCTCCTAAAGCATATAACCCCGAAGCGATTTCGGTTTTTGAATATCACAGCACTGAAGTCAAAGATGCCAAGGGAAACTCCGTGTCCAGGTGGTCCAAAAGCATCGCTTCGGAAGCTAGTGCAATCGTGATCCACCCATTTTATCTAGCGTATTCCGCTGACTCACGGATCAGTAATTTCGCAAAGGGATACGACGTGGCACTTATAAAACTAAAAAAACCACTTCCTGATTTTTATCGTCCGGTAATAATATCAAATGACTTGGATTCCTTGACGAAAAACCAAATTCAGGTAGCGGGTTTCGGTGCGCACGCTGAAGGGGCGAACAGCTACGATGGTAAACTTCGTAACGGGAATATTACTATTGATCTTGGGGTAAACTCCTTCAAATACACTTTAGATTCAAATACATTTACGCTTAGGGACGCCAATTTAAAATCATCCACTACGCTTCTTTTTAAAAAGGAATCACAAGACGCAGCTATTTGCCACGGGGACTCTGGAGGTCCTATTTATTTTGAAAAAGATGGCACGATCAATTTGATTGCTGTCAATGAGGGCGGCGAGATAAGTGGTAACTGCGCTGAGTCCGGAAACCAAGTTGCGGTTTCTCTTGCAGGTCCACCACTCAGATTCGTTGTTGATACTTTCAAGGCTCTAACAGGAAGCGATCTTGGTATTAATCTAGCCAGCATCGAAAAAGATCCGAACACTTTCGAGTTCCAGTTGGCATCAGCAACGGTAAATCCGAAAAATAAATATCTTAGTCTCGAAGGTCGAGCACTTATTAGAGGCAAGAACGGAGAAATGGGTATGGTCGATGCCGCTCTTATAGGTGAAAACTGCGAAAAAGCGAGGTCTATCGACCTAACTAAGATCGATTTTTATACTGTTTATGGTTCGCCAGAAAGTAAATTAGATGGCACTGACATCATGGCCACAATGGTTATCTCTAATGGTGCTTTTAGCAGCGTACAGGAGACGAGAATAAAGACGATTGGCAACATCGCGAAAGTGGTTGTGCACAACGCTGACGGATATGTCAGCGGTCTTCTCCCTGTCATCAATTGCGCGACACAATAGCTCGAGATTAGTTCCAGAAAATATTGAGAAAGCAGCACTCGCAATCGAATCCAGATCTATTTGCGCAAATAGATTCTGATCGATATAACGAATGGCCTTATAAACTCTAAACCCATGGTCACTCATGACGTCCCTCTGCTGAAACCAGATATAGCGGGTCTACGGCGGTAGTTTCTGATAATTCTTGCTAATTTTAGCCTTTTTTTAGGAAATCAAAGTCGCGATCCAGGACTGTTTTTCTGCCTTCAGCTCGCGCATTGTCTATCGCACGATCAGTAATCACGCGGACATAGTCTGAGAGAACATCCATGACCGATGCCGAAGTGTTGTAATCGGCCTTCGCCGTTACGTACTCTTTCAATCTAGAAGCGATAATTAATGTATCCCGGGGAATTGGCTTCGAGCCACCGTGAGTAGAAGGACCGGCAGATGTCGCGGTTGCGGGCTTTATCAAGGTTCGCGACGAAGTATCGCCAGCTGATTTCGGCGCCATTTTTTCAATCGCACCCGCCTGACGATGCCGAGCTCCCGGCAAATGCGCATCAAAACAAGAGACGCTGCAAAAGACGTATCCCGTGCGATCCCCATTACAGGTGGAAACACTACATACATAGTATCGCGCTGCCCACAGAATAGGTTTTTTACAAATGCTACATTTCTTCCATACGTTTGGGTCTGTAACTTCCATTTTATTCCCCTACTACATTACGGTGGAACGGAAATGATACTTAGATATTTGGTATTAGTACAGCTCCACCCAATGTTTACGGGACTACTTGATACCGATGGTGGGATCTTTCAGTTATTTCGAAAATTTCTGTTTGTAAAACTTGATCGCTTCCGCAATTACCTCGATTGCGGCGTGCTCATCATCAATCGAGCGAATTTCCACGGATTTTTTCTCAAGAACCTTATAGCTTTCAAAAAATTGGCGAATTTCCGCCATTTTATGGGGCGCCAGTTCTTTTAGTTTTTTAATGTGGTTGTATTCCGGGTCATCAACATGGACGGAAATGACTTTATCATCGCCTTTCCCTTGATCAATCATGCGAAGCACACCCACAGGGCGAACTCTCATAATAGACAACGGAACAACGGGCGCTTGGCCAATCACCAAGACATCTAAGGGATCACCATCATCACAGAATGTTTGGGGAAACAGCCCATAGTTGCATGGATAGTGAACTGAGCTATGCAGAATTCTATCAACTTTCAGTAAGCCGCTTTCTTTATCAATTTCGTACTTAATTTTTGATTGAGCTGGAATTTCGATAAGACAATTTAACTCATTTGCTTCATCAAGACCCAAATTCACGTCATGCCAAGGATTCACTTGAACCTCCCCTACTTGCATCTGCCAATGAATTGATTTTGATATAGTCTCTGCCCCAACACCAACGCATTGGTATTCACTTGTTAAAAAGACAATTAAAAGTAAATCGAATACCAGGTTTGCTGCTTTTCGTGGATCTCTTCAAAGCCGAAATTCTTATAGAACTCTATGGCTGGAGTCCTTACATCCTCCACTTTTAAGAAAAGTGTCGGGATATTGATTGCAGAGAGTTCGGCAGAAATTTTTGTCAGCAAACTTCTTGAGTGTCCCTGTCTCAGAAACTCTTTATGTGTAGCGATACGGTTAATCTCTGCCGATTGCGGATGGATATATATTTGCGCGACCGCAGCTACTTGATCGCCTACCATTTCAATTCTTAGAGAGCCTGAATCAATCCATTCTTGGGCCTCGCCGGAGGAAACAGGATGCAGATTGCTCATTGCTTCGGCTATATGCTCGGGTTTCGCCTTATGAGAAGATTCTTCCGCATTTTCTGGGCGCAAGCCAGCAGGAATCGCGAGCTCAAAATAGTGAAATGTTTGCGACTTAACGTTGGCCTCTAAATGCCTGAAGACATGAATTAAATCACCGTCGTTTGATGGAACATCGAACCTTACTCTATGGTTCGCGGGAAAAGAATTGCCAGCCAGGAATGCCTGCAGAAGCTCTTTAGCGATGGCCATTCTGTCTTGATTGGAAGCTTCGACATAAAGATCACCCTGACTCCAAGCTTCGCCTTGCTTGAAGCTTCTGATGAAACCTACTTTTCTTCCATTCTTTTCAGAGGCATAAAACCAGCCCTTAGGTGACTCTTCTTCGAAGTAACTGATCTCATCAGCCATACTTATCGGATAGCCGACAGACAGGCTAAGCAGCTGCTCCATTTCTGCAAGAGATCGCAAATCAATGTTCTTAATTTCAAAATGCTTCATAAGTCTCTGGTTCGAGAAAGTGCTAAGTTACTTCCAAGTCTCGTTAAGTTTATCCGAATAAAATCTAAGCGCTCCGTCGTAGGACTTAATTGATGCGTCAGAAGTGGTATCAATAAGTTGAATTAGCAGTTGGCTAACCGACTCTTCTGATTTTCCGAGATTATAAAGTGTCAACGCTCTGAAGACTCTTAACGAGCGGTGCTCTGGAAACTCTTTGATTCCTTGGTCGAACACGTTCAAAGATTTTTCGTATTCACCCAAACAGCGATAGGTACTTCCCAAGCCAAGGAACGCGCCATCACGGCCCTCAGTTAATCCGTTTGAAAGAGCCTTCTCGTAGTATGGAGCAGCGTCAGCTTCCTTACCCATAAAGTCGCAGGTCCAAGCTAACTGATAGTTTAAATCTGGATCATTTGGATGAAGCGGAAGCAGGCTTAATAAAAGGCTCATTGCTTCTTCGGGTTTATCACTTTTGCGAAGTTGAATGGCCTGTTCGATTTTTTGTTTCATAAATTTCCTGCTTACGAATTCCAGCTAAATTTCCAACTGTCGCTTTGTATTTCATGCTCAATAATTATGCAACTCTAGAAATACTTTGAACAGAAAGCGCGGCTATTCTGGCTAAACTTACGGGCACTCGATGTCGTTTAAGTTCACGTGGGGATGCTTGCTCCACGAAACACTCGTAAGACCTCGTTCTGGATTGTGTACATCTTCAAGAGCATTCACAAAGAATGATGGCCTCAAGTTCTTGTCGCCTTTCTTGGTGACGGACTCCGTTAGCTGACCGACATCTTCCGCATAAAAACTATAGTTATTTAAGTATTCAAGGCCATAGACATCATCAAAGGCGGGGTCGATAGTACCGACACAATCTCCATTCGAATTGCAGCCCGAATGATTGATATCGATATTTTGAAATGAGCTTCCGTTCTGACTTAATAAGGTGCAACCATCGCGGTTCACTAAATTGCCATCAGGTCCTTGTTGAAATTTTCCATCTCTCGTAAGAATGAGGCCTCTGCTTGGGCATCTTAATACAAAATATCCATTTCCAACCACAGCCAAGCTGGTCTCACCGGCTTTTGGTGAAGTATCGTCTATGTTTCCTTGCTCCCCACTCATCGTTGCAATTTCTGTTAGACTTGAACTTCGACAGTCTACTTCTTGTGATACTCTTCCATCATTTGAGAAATGAATAATTGAATACGTGCCCTTAGGGCATGAATCCGATTTTATCCACGCAACATTATCTACATCATTTCCAAAGAATGGCGTCATGCTATTTACGAAAACCTGTACATTACCCTGCATTGGAACATTCGTTCGAGCCAACTTTAACTTACAAAGCAGGTCTTTGTTTTCTGGATCCAGAGAGCTTCCTTGGGATTTTGCAGTGGGAATTTTGCTCGTACGAACGGTGGGAGCAGTTTTCGGTATCGGTTTAGATTCTGATATTCCATCGACAGATGAGGCTTTGGCCGTTGAGACATCAACTTCAATCTTCTTCTGAAAGAACAGACCGGCTATAGTAAGAGCCAGGATTGAGATTAGAAATTTGTTTCGATTCTTCATCAGCTGAAATCATATCAGTAAGCTTCTATGTGAATAACCTCAAAGGTCGTCGCCATAGACGTTGGTCGATTTCGTACAATTTAGATTTGCTTGAGAAGGTCCTCCGTCGCTAAAGATTCGGTGTGACATTCTTCGCGTGCTCTTAAGCTAAGGGCTAAGGATGGTAGAGGAGAGTCGCAAGTTATCGAAACTTCCCCCTCGTGATTGGAGGAAAGGAGGAAAATCAAGTTTCCTCCAACTTCAATTGCGGTGAGGTGCATACATCTCATCGGGATAAGGTAGCCTTTCACTCAATCTGCGTAAAAACCTCAAATAATAGAAAACCGCTTCTTTATATGCCCTCCAGTCATTAACACTTCGATCCTTAAAAGCATGAATAGCGTTTCTTTGGTGCTGTATCTTTCTAAGCCACTCATCATCACCGGGATCAGTGGACAAATGCTCGACAAAAAGCTCCCTAAGTTTGTCAAATTTCAGAGAGTCCGGATCTGTCAGCTTATTTGCCGCATACGCTTCTGGCTTACTATTTCTATAATCTCGTAAAAACACTACGAAGCCGAGCTTCATAGAGTTCTCAACCAATACTCCCAGTCTCAACCACGACTCGATTAACTTTGCATCGCTCTCTTCCTTTGGGTGCTCCCTTAAGACATCGGACAACCGATGAGACAGAGATACCTGCCAATCAAGTCGCGACTTTTCTAGCATGTCGGCGGCCTCTTGAGGAGCCCAACCCCTTGCGTTAGACCAGAACTTCGCCAGCTCCATATTCAAACGAATAATTCTTTTTACTACTTCGGGATGCATAGCTTCGTCGAAAGCATCAAACTTCATACCACTCTCTTAAAAAATTTAAATCTTGTTAACGTATGGATGGAGATTAAATGCCTCAACAATAGGCACCAGTCAAACTCTTAAGGTGATGCTTGCGCTTGACGTATATATTTATAAATATGTATACATATTTATATATGAAATTTCGAACTCCATCTGAAATCCAAGTTGAGAAAGAAAAGAAAGTAAATCTTTCTACGCGTGTTCGTCCGGATATCAGAAAAAAGCTGGAGGCAGCAGCCAAGAAGACACCGCAGAAAATTCCACTAGCAACTTTGGTCGAGCAGATACTAGAGGATTATGTACGATTCGCTGAAACGAAGGGTATTATTTAGTTATGGCAACTAAATCTCCAGAAGTTCCAATTAATCCGCTTGTTTTAGCGTGGGCAAGAAAAAGTCTGCGATTAAGTGTTGAGGAAGCTGCAGAACTAATTGGCATCAACGTCGACACCCTACAAGAGTGGGAAAATGGATTGAGTCGTCCGAGTTTTGCCCAACTAAAGAAAGTTGGTAACTCTTACAAGCGCTCAACTGCGGTATTTCTTTTACCTCGGCCCCCAGAAGAAGCTCCTGTACCTAAAGATTTCCGAGTGCTAGATGATAAAACTGAGGCACGCCTTAGTCCTTCCACTTTTATTGAAATTCGAAAGGCGCAGAAAAAGAGAGACTATGCTTTGGAGATGATCAAGCTTTCTGGCCAAGAACCTCCAACCTTTAAATGGAAACTCACCCTAGAAAACGATCCCGAAGAAGCAGGTAAAGCTTGGAGAAAGCGTTTTGGTGCAAAAGCTGCGTCAGGCCTTTGGAAATCAGAATATGATGCTTTAAATTTTTGGAAAAATAGTATTGAAGATCTCGGCGTATTGGTATTTCAGGCAAGCTTGCAATCAGTTGATGAATTGCGAGGATTGGCTGTTTATCATACGCAGATTCCGATTATAATGTTAAACACTAAGGACTCTCCGCGAGGAAGAATCTTTTCTCTACTCCATGAATTTTGTCACTTGCTACTTCAAAAAAGCGGGATTGGTAACATGGAGCCATCCTATGCAAAGAAAGACAACTTCAACATCATAGAGATCTACTGTAACGCATTTGCTGCCGCTTGCCTTCTTCCAATTGAAGAACTTGCTAGCGAACCCGGTTTTCTTTTCATAAAAAACAATAAAGCCGAAGACACCTTCCTAAAAAGCGTAGCAAAAAAATATCAAGTTAGCTGGGATGTCGTTTTACGACGACTCTTAACTGTAGGAAAAATTTCCCAATCTTTCTTCAATTCAAAGAGAACAGAGTTACGTGAGCTTTACGATAAGCAAAAAAAGAAAGAGAATGGGTTCGTAGATTATATTACAAAAATGGTCTCTCAGAATGGAGAACCATTTATCGGAATGGTGCTTGATAGTATTTCTAATGGACACATTTCCGTGTCAGAAGCATCTGACTTCCTCGGCATCAAAGCTAACCATTTTCCGAAGCTGCAGACTCAGATTCAAGCCAGAAAGCGACGTGCCTAAATGAGTACCATTTACTGTGTCGACGCTTCGAGTATTCTTTATATGCAGTGGACTTACCCTATCGACGTATTCGAGCAAATTTGGTTAAAGTTTGAAGAAGACGTTAATTCGGGGATTCTTATTACCTCTGAAGTCGTCGTTGAGGAACTTGGAAAAAAAGGCGACCACGCTTCTGAGTTCTCAAAAAAACTAGGCGGATTTGGGCATAAAATTGATGCTCAAACTTTAGTACATGCTGCGACAATCTTAACCAAGGTTCCTCATCTGATCGATGCTCAAAACTCGAATCCACAAGCGGATCCCTATCTGATTGGACTTTCGATGACAAAGAATGCCACAATCGTCACTCAAGAAAGATCGGCTCCAAATGCGAAGAAGGCAAAGATGCCTGATGTCTGCGCGCACTTCGGAGTTCCTTGCATTGATTTGCTAACGCTTGCCCGAGCTAGGAATTGGAAGTTCTAGCTTGTCTTGCGAGATCTAATAGATGCTCAAATCGTTTTCGATCATATGCACTACAAATGTGATGCTGGAGTGCAGAACTGATATCATTTGAGCGATTTACTATCTTCGCTAGAGTTTCTAGATTTTTCTTGCCAATATCACTCAGGTCTTCAAATTGCATATCAATTTGCTTAAGAGTCATGCCTCGAACCTGAGCGAACAGCTTCCCCAATAGGCCCATCATCATATCCGACACTTGAATAGCGGACTCGTCCTCTGACTTGAGAAATGAAAATCGAAGCTCTGGAAATGCAGGCAATACCGTATCGTTCTCAAGGAAAGTTTTTACTTCGACTTCCTCGTCGAAAAGGTGAATAGAGTTTTTAAATAAAACAATTCTATGTCGATAGTAGTGTCCGAACTTTTCTATCAACATTCCTGGAATCTCACCAGGTCCCTCATCTATAAAGGGAAGGGCATTAACATTAAGACCATCTTCAAGAAACTTCAAAAGCATAAACTTATTAAAATCTTCGATACTGAGGGAGCGCACTACCATTTGAAGAATTGCTTCAATGAATTCACTTCTTTCATTCGGCTGAATGCAAGGATACCTATACCGTTCAAAAACTTGTATTGTAGTTTCAAGGTTATCAAACAGGCACTCAACCAAGTCCGACTTAAGATGAAAAACGTGTGGAATAAATTTAGGAATTTCGCAGGCAATGGAGTCTACTATATCAACTACAGACCAATAGAATGGTTCAATGCGGGAAAAATGCAAAATCAAATCATTCTCATCAAACCAATCTAAGAAAGGCGCCATTTTCTTACTCTGGAGAAGATCCGCGAAAGCCCCCCCTCTGCAAATGTGCTTCAGCTTTATATCCTTAATGCCCTTATCCAGAGTCATTCTTTCTCGTAGATTCTGAACCGGCAATTCTACCTTGCCATTTGGGAACATCACGCCACCTAAAACGAAATCACCTAGACTCTGAACATTGAAACCGCCATCTCGAAGATATAATTTTCGAAAATTATTGGTTTCGTCGTATACAAAAATGAATTCTTCATCAACAAGCTTTAAACCATGCATCCCAATTTCGGCGGAACGCATATCAAGTACTTTTTGTCGCAGCTCCGGAAGATCCAAACGATCATCTTTCTTATTCATTATTTTTTACCCTTCAATCAAGGCCCCGATATGGCGTCTTTCCTAAAGCGGAAACACGCTTAAGGGATCTGTCTCACCTATTCCTTGTAGAGGTAAAGTTGCAATGCGGAATTTTTTCTTGAGATAAACTCCTTGAGACCATCTTATCGAACCCCAAAACGGATGGGGTAAATGTCCAATTTAATTATAGAAAACCCTTCGACATGCTATCAAAAATCGAGGAGGAAACAGAATGGTGGAGGCGGGGGGAATTGAACCCCCGTCCGCAAGTGATCCGCGATAAGGCGCTACATACTTAGTCAGTGTTTTAATTTGTTCGTAGGGCTTCCACAGACAAAATACCTACGACACACTCCCCCAGTAAATTTAAGCAAGTCTGCTGGAGAAAACCCAACTCGCCGAGGTCTCTAATTTGACAATCTACTCCAAAAGCGAAACCACCTTAAGGGAGATCGTGCGGCTAATTAAGCTGCAAGTGCGTAATCGTTGCCAATTACAAAATGGACGTTTTTATCGAGGTCCTCATCCGCCCCGGTATGCTCCTTATGTTTCAGCACCCACGTCGAAGCCAGTACGCCCCCAGTGAATACATAACTCGTTCATTGTAGCACAGATTTTCAATTCACCTAATTGAAGTAAATTTGAAGTCTATGGCCGGCGCAAAACGATCGGACATAGTGTGATTTTGATGAACGGAAAACAACATCCAATTCACCACGTCATTGCGAGGTTTTTGTGCAGGTTATGTTACACGACCTTAACAGTTCGCTAACGTGAGCATGACAATTCACCTGGTAAAAGGTCCAGATATCCACCATTTATAGGGGTCTTCCACAGACTTATCCACATTGTTGCTGAAAAATTGGTGATTTTTTTACGGGAAATTTAAGATTCTTAAATTTTCGTGAAAACGATTCGTGTTTTCTGACATGCTCGGTAACATAGCAAAACTGGTGAAAAAGGACAAAAAAAGGGAGCAAAATGCTCCCCGTTTTCGCTTCAAAATTTGTTCTAAAATTTAGCGGAAAAGTTCAGCTGCAGATGCCGCTGATGCCGCCAATGAACTTACATTTGAACGTTCTTTGTTCGCATCCTGGTTCGCGTTTGGAATCAAAGATGACTTCTTAGCTGGTGCTTCAGCTTGCGCTTGAACAGGCGCCGCTGGTGTTGCCGCCGGAGCCACCGGAGCTGCCTGAGCTTGCGTTGCCGCTGCCACTTCAGCTGCTTGAGCAAGTACCGCTTCCGCTTTCGCCACCGCCTCTGCCGATGGAGCTGCTGCTTCCATCACTGAGTCAGCAAGTTTCACATCAAGTGCACTTTGAATCACTGGTTGAGTCGAAGATGCATTTACAGAGTCAGTTACCGGGAACAATTGAATGTTCAGTTGGTAAACTCTTTCGCCCTTCGTTTTCATACGCGCGATGGAGTTGTCTTTGTTCAAACCCTTACGCATCTGACGAAGTTTGAATTTGATTTCTTCAAACTCTGTTTTCGTCAAAGACATCGTCAGTGTACCGAATTCGCGGTCTGTGGGTTGATCCTGATAAATAGATTCAAGACCCAAGTACATCAATTGAGATTGAAGCTTACGAACCAACGCGACTGGAATATCTTCCGGAGATTCAGTCAGGCTGCGGGCTTTCTTGATCTCGCCAGTTTTTTCGTCACGACGAAGTTCACCGGAAGCGATCAATGCCTGAAGGGAGTTTTCGATTTCGTCTTCAGAAGCTTTACCGCGCAAAAGATTTTTCAAAGATGCCGTATCAAACGTCACACCATCTTGATCAACCATCGCGTAAACGATCCAAGCCACCCAGTTCGGAACTTTTTCGAAAGACTTGCGATCGATTTCGCCAGACTTAAGTTTCACACCTACACGGTGCTCAGACATTTTCTTTAGGAAGACGTTGCGATCCGCTGGATCTGTCGCTTGCGTGAAGTTTACAAGCAGACGGAACTCTTCGGTTTGTTCTTTATTAAAGCCCAACGCTTTGCCGAATTTTCCGATCATGTCTTCAGAAAGGTTTCTTTTACCTTCGATGATCATTTTCAGATAATTTGGAGATTTGATATTCGCTGCTGCCGAGAAAACTGCGTAGTTATATTGGCGCAAAGAGCCCTTGGAGGCCTTACGTTTATACTGATAGAAATCCGCCAGATACTCGCGGTAACTCATGTAATCAGACAGTGCTGGTGAAACCAGCGAAGTGTTTGAAATTTCTTTGCCTTTGCCGAACTCAGGTTGATTGTGTTGCATTGAAATTGCTCCTTTGCGCCTAAATAGTTGAACGCAGTTGGAGGCCCAAAACAAGGGGATTCATTAGGTAAAGCAGCATGTTTTCGCGCGGCATAAAAAAAGGGCTTTCGTTTTCACGAAAACCCCTGATGTAAAACAAAAATTCTGGAAACAATTAGCGCGGACGCGGTGGAGGTGGGCGCGGAGGTCCCGGAGGATTTGGTGGATTGTTGCAATTCTCCAAAACCAGCACGACATTTCTGATGTCGAGGCTTCCGTATGTGTAGAACACCAAGTTCTGTGCGTTCTGACCGATCACGACGTTTTGTGGATTCAAAGTGTAAACCTGATTCCAAGGTCCGATTTGCATTCGTGGATATACGAAGACTCCGTTGATGGCCATATCCAGGAATGATGTGTTCACCAACGATGCTGCTTCAAAACGTACGGACACCAAACGAGCGCCGCGGTACTGACGCCAGTTGATGTACGGAGTTAGATCCAACATATCATTGCCCATCATGCGACGGGAAATTCCCAAGTTTACTTGATCACATCTGCAAGGGTTTTCTACTCCCCCACCGCCGCCACCGTTACCACGGCAGCTAATATTCAGTACGATTGTTGAGATATCAGACATGCCGCGCACTTCGACTTCCATCATGCGCACGCCTTGACCGATCACAGCTTGGAAACGCGGAATGAAATTCACAGGACCTTGTGGAGAGTTCACCCATTGATCCACTTGGCCGTTAATCAGCAACGCCATTTGCGTGCGGATATCAGAACCCATCACATTCACAACAACTGAATTCACCACGCAACCTTGATGGCGTTGGTCAATGCCAGCCAGAGCGAACAAATTCAAACGCTGATTGATTACACGACGTTGAACGTAGATAACTTTTTGTTCTGCTCCGTATCCACCGTTTCCAGGTTGTCCTGGGTACGGCTGCCCTGGATAAGGCTGCTGTGGCGGCGGAGGAGGAATCGGAGTCGTCGCAGGTGGACGCCCTGGATTCGGTCTTGGGTTTGGTTTCGGATTTGGTTTTGGCTGAGGGCGCGGTTGCGGCTGTGGCTGCGGATATTCCGGCTCACCTGGAACTGGAAGATCGTCGTCAGGAAGTGGAAGTGGTTTGTCGTATCCACCGTTTCTTGGTCCCTGGTTATGTCTTGATTGCGCTTCGCTGACTTGTGGTCCAAAAACCATCGCCATAGAAATCGCCAAGATAAGAATCTGATTTAGAGCCATTTCGTCCCCCTATTGCATAATTAGAATCTGCGCAGAGGACATAAAGCAAGCGTTATACCAAACAAATGAGTGTCACAAAGTAACCAGGAAGCATGACAGCATAAAAAAAGGGCTGCAGCTTGGAGTCTGCAGCCCTTGGGCAAACAAAGGAAATCCTTTATTTGTATTTTGGGTCTATTCAACTGATGGCAAGTCTTCACCGATGCCATCATCGTAACCGCCATCAAAACCACCGTCGTCAGTTTGACCTTGGTAGTCGTTAAGATCGATTACAGGTTTGATGCGTCTCATGAACGTGATCGCGAAAGCATCTTGTTTGAAAGTCGCAAGTTTTCTCATTTTAAATACGATACGCAATTGGCCCAAACCATTGTTAGCTGTCAAACGCGCTTCGCCAATCATGTTTTGATAGTCCAATTTACCATTGCTGGAAAGACCGTCTTCATCACCATTCGGATCCGCTTTCAAAGGTTTCAACACGATGTTCGTGGAGTTACCAGATTTTGGGGAAACCAATGGACCAGAGTACGCCAAAAGTTGTTTGGAGTACGTCGTGATCGTAACTGTGAAACCGGAGCGACCGTTAACAACTTCCCAAGTATTCATGAATGCAGTTTTCACGCTGTTTTCAGAACGGTTGTATTTCTTAGAGTTTCTAGCCAGGTCACGCATTACGTCGTACTCTGGGTGACCGTTTTTAGACGCTGGCATTTTGAAATGAAGGTCAGCAATGGACTGACGGAAAACGATATCGAACTGACTTGCAGAGCCAGAGTATCCCAAGTCAACTTTTACCAAAGTTGACTCACAACCACCGTCAAGATCCAGGCACTGAAGCGTACCACGAGAAGGCAATGAACCTGTCGTTTTAGTTCCGTTACCTGAACGAGCAGATTGCAATCTGATAACTTCGTTGTTGCCGTCAAAAGAAGAATTACCAACCAAGTTATAAACTTTCGGGAAACCATTTTCCTGAACACGCAAAGTCACAACAGATTGATCAGAAACACTGTCAAACTTCAATTTAGCTTCTGTTACAGAAGCAGAGTTACCAACGTAATCACGTTTCAAACCGCGGATTACATCCAAAGTGTTGTCTGTTGAAGAAGAAGTATAAAGCAAACCATCGTTAGCAACAGCACCCGTCACACGTTTACCGTATTGATCGCTGTCGATATTTGCAGGTTGAGCCTGTTCATAAGTTGGCCCAAGAATCACACCATCAGAGTTCATTGTACCCTGTTGGGTCGGTGCGTTTGGATTAACATTTGTGCCTGCACCTTCCAATTGCGGAAGATCAGATTCATCAACTGTCGTTTGTGTTTGCGGAGCCGGTGCGCCACCAACACTTGCATTTTTATCTTTGCTGCAGGCAGCAAGACCTAGTGTTGCGACCAAAGCCGCAGTAATCAGAGAATGTTTTTGCAACATTGAAAACCTCCAAGTTTTTTCAGTCACGAGTTTTGATAGGACCTGCAATAGCAAGGCTCAGGCCAAGTTTTGTCACCTCTGAACGTGCTTGTATTGCAATACACACCTATCCTATGATCGGTTTAAGAAGGAATTACATGGCTGCTTACAATTTGAACGCCCTAATGAATGATTCGAGGAAATTTCGACACCACTTGCTTCTGGTAGTGGTTTTAGCCCTGATTTTGGCAGGCACCGTGGCGGTCCTTTTTGATCAGTCTGTGGCTATGTATTTTAATACACCAGAGGCCCATGCCTTTATCAGACCCCTTGCCCGCGAGGTCACAAACATCGGTCTTTCCGAGCATTATTTCACAATCTGCATTCTGACCTGGGTCTTTTGCGCCTACGTCGCTCCCCGCTTTGAAAAGCTAAAAAAATATGCTGCTTCGGTCGACTATTTCCGTCGCTGGGGTTTGAACTTCCTGGTGGCTTTACTACTTTCCGGAGCCATGACCCATATCGTGAAATTCCTGGTGGGGCGCCAACGCCCTCATAAAAGCCCGATCTTTGATCCTTGGGTCTTTGACCATGGAACCACTCACTGGCACTGGCATTCATTTTCTTCAGGGCATTCTCAGGTGATGTTTACGACGGCTACCATGTTTGTAATCGCATTTCCTAAGTACAAATGGCTTTGGATTGCCATTGCCGTCATGGCATGTGCAACACGTGTGATTATTCAGGATCACTTTATCAGCGACACGATCGTCGGTGCCTGCGTGGGTTACGTGGGAACTTTGCTTGCGCTAAAGTGGATGAGAAAAAGCAAGAACGCCCTGGTTTAAGAGCGTTCTGATAAAAATTCTGTCAGATGTTGTGAGGACTTCAAGGTCTTCACAATGCGGGAATATTCCGGAATAAAGCTTTCTACCACTGACCAGAACTTCGTTGAGTGATCCATGTGCTTCAGATGCGCAAGCTCATGCACGATCACGTAATCAATGATCTCTTCACTAAATACCACCAGACGCCAGTTTAGATTAATCACTTTACGTGAAGAACAGCTCCCCCAGCGGGTTCTTTGTTCACGGAATTTTAATTCCGACGGATAAAGCTTCATCATCTCTGCCCAGTATTGAACTTTCTGGGACAAGAGCTTCACCGCTTCACGCTTATAGAAGTGTCTGATCTCGGCAATGGCTTTGGGATGATGCTCAAGTGAGGTATTCGCCTCCCACTGTACTTTTGGAATATGCAGGAACAGCTGGTCCTCATTTACCGATACGAAAGCTTTCTTAGCCAGGGTGATCACGACCTTAAGCTCACGATCGACTCCTAAGAACGGAAACTTCTCGCCCGCTTGAATGGTTTTCTTGGGATAAAGATCAGCAATTGCTTCGAACTTGATAAAGTTCTTTTCAATCCATTCACGCTTTGAGGACAAGAAATTCAGCACGGTTTGCTGGGATGTGATTTTGTTAGTCACCACTTTGATCGGACGATTGGGATAAAGGTAAATCGACAGAGACCTGCGAAAAGGCTTACGGTGCAGCTCCACCGCCCAATTTGCAAAATCAAATAACTCAACCGATCCACTCATAGCAAAGAAGAATGACTTAACACCCGAAAAGTGGCAATCTAAATCCATGGACAAGAATTCTTCGTTTTATAATTTGGATCCCGATAAAGTGCTGCAAGCTGCGGATAATGCGGGGTTTTATCCAACTGGAGAATTCACTCAGCTTAATTCCTATGAGAATCGCGTTTTTGACATCAAGCTGGAAGAACCGGTCGAGCCGAACTCACAAAGCAAGAACGTGATCGCCAAGTTCTATCGCCCCAATCGCTGGAGCAAAGAAGCTATTGCAGAAGAACACGAATTTTTGATTTCCCTGCGCAACGAAGGTATTCCCGCGGTGGCGCCACTTTTTCTGGGACACGACTCTACTATTTCAGAAGTCGATGGAATGTATGTTTCATTTTTCCCAAAAGTTTTAGGAAGAATGCCGCAAGAGTTTTTAGGCGATGATTACCGCAAGGTGGGTCGCTTGATGGCGCAAGTCCACAACATCGGCGCAAGGAAAAAAGCACCTCACCGCCCGACTTTGGATACAAGTTACTATGGCGGTTGGGAAACTTTGGACAATCTTCAGGATTGGATCACGCCGGAACTGCGCTCGCGCTATAATGTGGCGGCCGAAGATATCTTGTATGCTATTGACGATAATTTTGATCCGTCTGAATTCATTCGCATTCACGGTGACTGTCATAAAGGAAATTTACTGAACAACGGAACGCAGTTTTTCCTGGTCGACTTTGATGATTTCGTGAATGGCCCAGTGGTGCAGGATTTCTGGATGTTACTGTCTGGTGACCAGGATACTTTTGGTGAAGAAAAAGATTTGATTATTTCCGGTTACGAAGAGCTGCGCGAATTTCCAGATCATCAGTGGTCATGGATTCCAATGCTGCGCGGACTGCGAATTATTTCTTATGCGGGATGGATTGCAAAACGTTGGGAAGATCCTAGTTTCCCAAGATTGTTTCCCGAATTCAATACATACCGCTACTGGGCAGAGGAAGTTGAAGCACTCGAAAAGATCGCGTGGTCGATAAATCCTGCTTGAGTTCCATCTTGGAACCATTTGCCACTTTGCATTTCACGAAGATTTTATAAATTTCAGTTTACTTTTATTTCTCACATCTGAGATACTAGGTTCACTCTATTGAAAGGAGGCCATCAATGAAATTGATGTTGATTGATTCAAAAATTACTAAATCCCATTCGGGGAATACACTTCAGATGGCTTCCACCAGCTACGGCTTTTAAGGTAACTATCTCTATTCTATTCCCTAAATTTTAATACCATCGAACGTGCGCTGCATTTGTCATCGCCCGTTCAACAATATTTTTTTTCAAAACAAACTCTCGTCAGAGCTTTGGTCCGCGGCCTTTGGATCGCGCTTTGGCGAGCATTATCCACACAGGAGGAATTATGAACGCATTTATGCGTAAAAAAGCGGTATGGAAATATCGAAACGAGCGAGTCTTTTGGAGACTTGTGGACTCTTCTGCGGATGTGTATGTTGAAAGCGTAATAAAGGCCGGCCATGTAACGAGTTTCCTCCTGTATTTGGTGTATCGTGCACCAGGATTGATGCTCGCCATTTCAGAATGGATCTTACAAGGACCGGCTCTAAAACGTCGCGACAACCCACATGTTCCCGAAGCTGTCGAACCGAACAAGCACCTGCTTGAATCCCGGTTAAGAAGTATGATGTTTATCCGCTAATTCACAAGAGGAGGGCACAACCCTCCTCTTTTTCGTTCTGCGAATGAAGAGTTTTATTGACGGACCATTCCCTACTCGGGAAAGCTTTATAAGACGAAAGATTTTATAACCAAGGATGGACCGATGAAACTTCTGATTTCCGCATTGCTTTTGGGCCTGACACTGACTGCCTGCAAACCCGTTGAAGAACTTGAAGATGATAAACGTCCCGATGAAATCGTGAACCAGACGGATTATAGCTCCTGCAATACCAACGGTGGTTCAACAAAAACTATCATTGGTTCCTGGTACTATTTGCAAGGAATCGGCAATACCAAATTCACGAAAACTTTCACATTCTCGCGTGATTATGTACGCGTCACCAATGATTGCACATTTGACGGCGTTACTGTGCGCGCCACTTCCACTTCGCGCGTTATGCTGAGCATGGGCTCGGCGAGCTATCTGGATTCGGCTTTAAATGAAAATACATTGCAAAGAGAAGGTTATAAACTGGTTTGTCAGGCAAAAATTGAACCGCTTGATTTAAGCTATCGCTTCCAAGGTGGCTGCCTGGTTCTGGTTGACCAAAACAGCAGAGAATCCCTGACACTACTCCCTGTTACTAAGTAGTTTTAGTTCGCCCCTGATCTGTACTTCGGGGGCTTTTTTTTACTTCCCTTTACTTCCAAGCTCTTTGATCTTCTTCAAAAATTTCTCAATTTCCTGAGGCTTCCGACTCTTCAAAGAGTCCAGCTGCGTGACACCCACGGGCTTAATTCCGCAAAACTCCAAGGTGCCGGTTTTCATCATGCGAATTGTCGGATCACGATTCACTATCCAGTTATAAAACCAGGGTGCATCCGTAGTGAAAATGATTCGCCCGGTGCGCCCCTTTAACAGGCGGTCCCAGAAGGGGTCGTTTTTATGGTACTTAAAGGCAAACCCAGGCAATAACACGCGATCCAAGAATCCCTTCAATAGAGCCGGCACTGAGGACCACCACATAGGAAAGCTTATGACGATATGTTCCGCCCACTGTATATCCTTTTGCGCCTGAAGCAAATCGGGTTCTAAATCCTGAATTTTCAAATAACCCTTATGCAAGATCGGGTCAAAAGCGAGGTCAGCAAGATTCGTCAACTTTACTTCAAAACCCGCTTCCCGCGCGGCTTGCGAATAGATACGAGCGAACTCACTTCCCAGCGCGTCTACGTTTGGATGTCCATTGATAACCAAGATCTTCTTCACAGAACCTCCTCAAATACTACTGCTGCAAAGCATAACTCACTCTATTCTTTGTCACAAGGAAACCGCTGTTCTATATTTCAGGGGCTTATTAACCCTTCAAAGGACAACTCATGAAAAAAATCAAAGTTGCAAATCCCGTCGTTGAACTAGACGGCGACGAAATGACGAGAATCATCTGGAAGTTCATCAAAGAACAACTAATCCTTCCTTACCTGGACATCGACATTAAGTACTACGACTTGGGCATGGAGCATCGTGATGCTACCAACGACCAAGTGACTGTTGACGCTGCTGAAGCGATCAAAAAGTACAATGTTGGTATCAAGTGCGCGACGATCACACCTGACGAAGCACGCGTAACTGAATTCAAATTGAAACAAATGTGGAAATCACCAAACGGCACAATCCGTAACATCCTGGATGGTACTGTTTTCCGTGAACCAATCATCTGCCAAAACGTTCCACGCTTGGTACCTAACTGGACAGCACCAATCTGTATCGGCCGTCACGCATTCGGTGACCAATACCGCGCAACAGATTTCGTGACTAAAGGTAAAGGTAAATTGACTGTTACTTTCCAACCTGAAAACGGTGGCGAAACTATCACTCACGAAGTTTACAACTTCAAAGGCGATGGCGTTGCTCTAACTATGTACAACACTGACGAGTCTATCACTGGCTTCGCTCGTTCTTGCTTCAACCAAGCTTTGACGAAAAAATGGCCTTTGTACCTTTCCACTAAAAACACCATCTTGAAAAAGTACGATGGTCGTTTCAAAGATATCTTTGAAGACATCTACCAAAAAGAATTCAAAGCGAAGTTCGATGCAGCTGGCATCACTTACGAACATCGCCTGATCGACGACATGGTTGCTTCTGCTCTTAAATGGAATGGTAACTTCGTATGGGCTTGTAAGAACTACGATGGTGACGTTCAGTCTGATACAGTAGCTCAAGGTTTCGGTTCTCTTGGTTTGATGACTTCAGTTCTTGTTACTCCAGATGGTAAAACAATGGAATCTGAAGCAGCTCACGGAACTGTGACTCGTCACTACCGTCAGCACCAACAAGGTAAACCAACTTCTACAAATCCAATCGCTTCCATCTTTGCTTGGACTCGTGGTCTTGAGCACCGTGGTAACTTGGATAACAATCCTGAACTAGTTAAGTTCGCTCAAACTTTGGAAAAAGTTTGCGTGGCTACAGTTGAAGCTGGCTTCATGACTAAGGATCTTGCAGTTTGTATCTATGGCGACAAAGTTCCAGCTGACAAGTACCTGAACACTGAGCCATTCTTGGCGAAACTTGACGAGAACTTGAAAAAAGCTCTATCAATGTAATTCGAATTTTCGGATTTGAAATTTAAAAGCCCTGGGGAAACCCGGGGCTTTTTTTTGAGGTAACAGTTCCCTTTTTGGAACGCAGTGCGATCCAAAAAGGGAACTGTTACCTCTTGCGACTACCAGGTGATCTTGATGGCGTCGACGTTCTTTTTACCGGGGCCATGGAAAACGGCTTCGATGTTGTTTCCGTCGGGATCAATGACGAAAGCGGCGTAGTAACCTGGATGATAAGGACGCTCGCCAGGTTTGCCGTTGTCTTTACCGCCTGACTTCAGTGCTACTTCATAGAAGCGATCCACCATGGCACGATCTTTTGCCTGAAATGCCAGATGCGTTCTGCCGGTAAGCTCGCCTTGAGCCGCCTGGCTTGTTTTTGAAGAAATAAATAACTCATCCACCCAGATAAAGTCTTCGCCAAGGCCGCCAATAGGGATTTGCAGGGTTTCAAAAATTGGAAGGTAGAATTTTTTCGTCGCTTCAAGATCTTTTACAACAAGTTGGAGGTGATCAATCAAGCGGCCACGATAAATTTCATTTACTTCCATAAGTTTCCCCTATTGGTTGGAGTCTTCCGCGCTTCGGCCCAAGATGAATATTTTCTTTAGTTCTTGGAGTCCATCCTGAAGGCTGTGCTCGCAGCGGAATCCGGTTTTTTCGATCTTTTCATTGGAGATGACGTAGTCCCTTTTATCAGGGTCTTTCGCCTCATTGTTGGTGGTAATTCGCAGATTCGGAACCACTTTCTGAATTTCTTGGCAAAGCTCAAGTTTGGTCATGTTGGCAGCCGTTAGACCCACGTTGAAAATGCCATCTCTCAGCTTATCCCAGTTGTTTAAGGCGTGCCCGTATACTCGTGCACCATCTACCACATGCAGGAAATTTCTGCGGAAATGTCCTTCGAAAAGGTTAATTTCACCCGCAGTTTGCGCTTTCCACATAAAGTCATTCACCAGCAGATCATAGCGCATGCGATAGCTTGCACCAAACAAAGTGGCGAAACGAAATGAAACTGCGTTGCCTCGATCAAGCACAGCTTTCTCAGTTTCCACTTTCAGTCGTGCGTAGTGGGACAAGGGCTTTAATGCAGACGTTTCATCGCAGTAGGCTTCTCCACCCACGCCATATCCACTGTTGGTCATTGGGAAAAGCACCATCTGATTTTTGGATAAAAGGCTTATGCCATCAATGATGGACTGATGATTTACTGAGGTTGCGAGCTCTGGATTCTTCTCGCAGACCGGTGCGCCCGTTAAACAAGCCAGGGTAATAAAGGCGTCGCATTTCTTGAGCCAATCTGAGTAGGCTTTTGTATCGCGCGCATCCGCCTTCATCAGGTGAAAGTTTCTGTTCTTTAGGTGCGCCTGAAAAACCTTTTGATTGTACCGGAAATCATCAAGTGCGAAGACCTCGTGGCCCGATGCCAGCATCAGATCCACAAGCTGCGTACCTTTATAGCCAGCGGCTCCGGTGATCAGTACTTTCATGCGGTCACTTCTGAAAATAGCTCTGCGATATTTAGGCCCAGATCCTGTCTTAGCACTTCACGGCCGCCGTATTTATAAGTGTAGCCACCTTCCATATTGAGCGCCATACGTTTTAGCGAACAAGGGATCCCCCAGTCCGTCACTGTCTCTGAAATCATTGTGCCCAGGCCGCCGTTACGGAAATGTTCTTCAAGACAGATCACTTGTTGGTAGTGGCCAAGCTCTTTGCGAAGATTTTCATGAACCATGTCCAGACGTGCGACTTCGATAATGCTTAGATCTGGAGATTTCTCCATAATCTCTTTGGCTTTTGGAACTAGGTTTCCCGTTATCAAAAGCAATCGCTTGCCGCTGCCTCTTTTAAGGTATCTGAAGCCTTGGGTAAAGTTAATCACTGATTCACCTGGGATGTGAGGCAGAACTTCACGATCAAGGCGGATGTAGCGTGGAGTATTCGGATTATCCAATACGTACTTTGCGGCAAGCTCTGCATTTTCCGCACTGGAAATATTAAGAATTTCGATATTAGGAAAAGCCCTCATCACTGCGACGTCTTCAACTCCATGATGAGTGGGGCCCGAGTCGGCATAACTGAAACCACCACCGACACCAATGATCTGAACCGGCAGCTTCATTATCGACATCTGCACGCGGATTTTTTCAAGACAGTTAACTGTGATGAAAGAGGCAATCGCAAAGGCAAACGCCTTTTTACCTTCAAGTGCCAAGCCGGAAGCCACAAGAATCGCGTTTTGTTCAGCGATACCCGTGTTGAAAAACTGACCTGGAAGATTGCGACGAATCAGATCCAGGGCCGGAGCTCCCATATCAGCGGAAATAACGACGACATCGCGGTCCATTTTTCCACGCTCGTAAATTTCAGACAAAAGGGCGTCACGCTGGGAAAGTTCTGTGTGCATCATTAGATAGATCCTTTCGCCAGGTCTTTGCGGGCCTGATTGATTTCCTGAGTTCCTTTCGGAGGAACTCCGTGCATGACTGGATTATGCGACAATGACGGGATTCCCGCACCTTTTGTGGTTTCAGCGATGATCACCGTGGGCTTTCGTGATTTGCGATTGCGAAGGCCCGCCATGCTGTTGATCAAGGATTCGATATTATGACCATCGACTGTGATTGCATTGAATCCAAAGGCTTCAAACTTTTTATCCAGTGGTTCAAGAGCCATCATGTTTTCGGTGAAGTCAGTTGTTGCCAAGAAATTACGATCAACGATCACGACCAGGTTATTTAATTGGTTGTGAGCTGCAAACATCGCAGATTCCCAGATGGATCCTTCGTAAAGCTCTCCGTCACCCAGTAGGCAATAAACCATGTGCAGATCGCGGTTCATCTTTGCCGCAAGTGCCACACCGGTTGCGACACCAAGTCCGTGCCCCAAGGCACCGGTTGTCAGCTCTACCCCAGGAACACTGTTTTGTAAGTGCACGCCAAAGTGTCCGCCTTTTTGCGCGAATCCATTAAGCCAGTCCTTCGGAAAAAATCCTTTTCTGGAAAGAACACTGTAAATCAGCGGACTGCACTGACCTTTACTGATGATCACACGATCACGACCCGCCCACTTGGGTTCTTCAGGCTTTACGTTTACCAGACCGCCAAAATACAGACTGATCAGCACCTCTACCGAGGACATCGATGAAGTCACATGGCCGGTACCGGCTTTAATGCACATTTCTAAAACTTCTGTGCGCGTATCGTGGGCTATTTTTTTTAGTTCTTCAAAGTTCATCATTCGCCGACCTCATTCAGAGCTTTGCAAAGCTCATCGATCCATTTTAGTGGTAACCCCGGAAAGTTACCGAGGTAAAATCCGTTATGGTGAATCTGTTCAGTATTCACGTAGAAAGTTGGATCCAGTTTAATTCCTCGAGTTTTTAAAAACCCTTGTCTTGCTTGATTGCCCCCGCCAGACATTCCGCGACGGTATTCCACCCCAAGACGATTTAAGACTTGCTCCACTTGGGGTTTTAAATGCGACTGTTCTGCGCGTAACTGCAATAGCAAGGCATAGCTGGAGCTGCCCTTCACATTATAGTTCGTGAAGTACTTCTTACGATCCAGCTGTTTTAAGAATCTTAGCAGTCGCAGATTTCTTTGAACGTTATTCTTATCCAGACGTTTCAGTTGGTTAATTCCAAGGACTGCACCCAGCTCGTTGTTGCGGAAGTTATAGCCCACAACAGGGAAATCAAATTCCTTATACACGCCTTGCGAGTTACCCAAGAAGCCCAGCAGTTCATCGGGCGACGTCGATTCACGCAGAAGACCGTGCCCGCGCTTGATTCGCACTAACTGTGCAAACTTCGGGTCGTTGGTGGAGATCATGCCGCCTTCAATGGTCGTCATGTGATGGCCATAGTAAAACGAGAAGTTTGAGGCAAAACCGATACTTCCGACTTTCTTTTTGCCATAGGTGGCACCGTGGGATTCACACGCGTCTTCGATTAAAGGAATATTCTTGGCCTTTAAAAGCTCGACAATCTTTTTATCAATTCCGTTCAACCCCAAAATGTGGGTTAAGAAGACAGCTTTGGTTTTTGAAGTGATTGCCTTTTTAATGCCCTCGTAGTCCAAGGCCAGTGATTGTGGATTGATATCAACAAATACCGGAGTAAAACCATTTTCAATCACGGAAACCACATCAGATACCCAAGTCAGCGGAGGCAGAATGACTTCACCTACTCCGCCGATGTCCCTTAGAGCTGACATAGTCAGAAAGTTTGCTGCGGATCCTGAACTTACGAAAATACTGTGCTTAACCCCAAGCCATTGGGACCAGGATTTCTCGAAAAGCTTAACCTTTTCACCTTGGGTAAAACGATCCGAGGTCATGATGTGTTTAACCAGGGCTGTCTTATCAGCTTCGTTGATATTGTTCTGAATTAAGGGCCAGCGATAGCTATTCATACGATGCCCTAGCCAATACCTTGTTGATCGAGTACTTACGATCCAGGTTTATCTTCTTCAGATTCAGAATGTAGTCGTAAGTTTTTTGACCGAACTTGGTTTTAATCAAATTCAAATACGCAGGACTGTTGTGATAAATACTCCACGCCTGATCCCGGAATGTTAGTACTTCAGCAGAGCTGATGTACTTGGTCGGCAGTGGCTTGCAGTCATAGGAATGTTGGCTGTAGCCAAGCCAGGTCTCCGGAAGTTCCGTATTGTTACGAACAGCTTCGCGATAAAGTTCAGAACCAGGATATGCCATTGCGGAGTAAAAGTTGGCCGTTTCCAAGTTTAGTTCTACTGCCAAATCCAAACTTCGTTGCATGGTCTCTAGAGTATCATCCGGTAGTCCAAAAACAAAGTTTCCGTGCACGTGAATGCCGCCATCTTTCAGCATCTTGGTTTTTGCAAAGATGTCTTCTTCGGTATAGCGCCCTTTATTCACACCGCTTCTTACTTTTTGATCGAAGGCTTCGATTCCAAGCACGATCCAATTAATGCCTGCGGCTTTTAGCTTATCGACGTGTTGGGGTTTAATGGTATCGATGCGACCAAACACCCAAATATTGAAGTTGTATTTTCTTTCGATCAGAAGCTCGGCAATTCTTAGGAAGTGCTCTTCCTTCAGAACAAACATCTCGTCTGCGATTTTGATGTTTTTAATTCCCAATGCCGCATAGACATCAAATTGCTTGATGATGAATTCTGGCTCCCAGTATCTGAAGGTGCCTTGCTTACCGAAGGGCGCACTGATGCAGCAAAAGCTGCAACGAAATGGGCAACCCAAACTGGTGTAGACCGTGGCATAGGGTTGGCGCTGTTCGATGTGATCAAAACAGTGCCAGTTCGGTGCTTTGTAATTTCCCATCGGCAAGGACTTTAAATCCACTTCTGGAAATACTGTGCCCAACAACTTTTGCTCGATCAGTGGAGCCGTTGGATTATGCTCAATCTGATTGCCGTCACGGAACCACAGGCCCGGAACTTTTTTTAGATGGGCAGGGGTTTCTAGATCCGTTTGCAAAAGAGCATCTAGTGTTCTAGGGCCTTCCCCTTCACAGACAAAATCACAGGCCTCATCCTGCATTGTGCGCAGCGGAAGTGCGGAGATATGACCGCCAAGCATGATGATCTTAAGTTCAGGATCAAGTTTCTTTAATTCCGTACAAAGGTAACTTGCCCCAAACATCGCCTGCGTCGAAGCCGACGGATGCTGGCCATAGACCACAATACAGATAAGCTTGGGCTTAAGCTGGGTGATCCGATCGTAAGTTTGAGAAGTGGCCAGCGACTCGGCCGCACAATCAATTTGATCGGCATCGTAGCCCATACTTTTCATGGACGCCGTCAGCATCCCCATCCATACCGGAAGTTCCAATGTAGCGACGCCACCAGTTAAGTTTTGGTAGACGTGTTCAGAAATAGGGGGATTTAAGAAAAGTATATCCACTGAATTCACTCCAAAATTATTATTTGGATAAACAGCAGTTTGTGCAATAATTAATCATGTTATTATATTGCATTATATTTTTGCTTGTCGTTGTTTATTGGCCAACAGCCCTATACTGGAACGATGATGTGTTATGGGCTCGCGGGATTTCCAATTACATTGATTGGCCGGTGCATTTCGCTCACGCAACCAAAGTTCAATACCAAACCCTGATAGAGTGGTACACCCACAATCCTTTTGTATATAATACTCGCAATAACTATCCATTTTGGGCAGATGTTCCTTCTGGTTTACTTCTAAGATTGGGCGTTCCCTTCAAAACGGCATTTCTTATTCCTTCAATTCTGTTTACGGCTCTTTTTATTTATTGTGTTTACAGATTTCTGCGAAGAAGGAACTTCGATAAAAACTCCATTGCAGCCTCATTGTTCTTGTTTCTGTTTTCCAGCATGCCGAACGGCGAGGGCACTCAGCCGCAACTTTGGTTAAATACATTCAGTCCAAATCGAAGTCTGCTTTTGACTTTTAGTTTATTGCTCATTGTTTACGACACGTTTAGTGATCTTCTTGCTTCAAACGTCAAAGAAACAGTTAAACAACGCGCACTTACCTGTTTGAAATTAACATCGATTACTCTTTTGATGTGCCTGACTCATCCACATACTTTGCTATCTACAGCTGTGGTGGCCATCGCATTTACCATTGTAATCTTCAAAAGAAAACACACCATCCCCATCGAATCGATAGCTTGGGCACTTTTAAGTCTAGCAATTGTATTCACCTTTAAGAATCTTTTGTGGGGAGAAGCCACCAGTGGCTACCCAATCTTTAGACCCAATTGGACTGCTGAAAGATTTTTTGTAAGTCCAATACTCTTTTGGCCCTTATTTGGCGGAGTCGTGTACGTGCTTGGTATTGCTCTTGCAGCATTCAAAAAGCGCTACTTTGAACTCTTGCTTATTTTATCTCTAACACTTTTGCATCTACTATTTCAATGGCAGATCAATGAGTATGATAATATCAAAAACACGCTACTAATGATGTTCCTCTGCTCAATTATGATCGTAGAGTTGCTGCCGTTTCGGAAATTGCTTCCGGTAATTTGCCTTATTTGTGTGATTCCTTCCTTAAAGGAATGGACCGAAATTTACCCAATAACTTCACAAACAGAGATGGCCATCGCCGAGAGAATTCAGGCCGACACCCCTAAAGATTATGTTGCGATTATTGATAGCCGACACAATCATCTTGTACCGATGTTCACCACCGTTCCCGTCATGGCTTGGTGGGACTTTTACTCGTGGACACTGGGGTTAAACTCAAAACCAGAAACGATATTTAGATTTGAAGCACTTCAGTTACCTCAAAAAGCAGTTTACACAAAACCACTACTACTCGTTGCGCGCCAAGATGGGAGCTATTCACAGCACGAAATCGAAGGACGATTCAAAGATCTGACAGGCAGCTATCTGCAATTTAACCAGGACTTTTTAGGGAACCTTGCCCCCTTTGAACAATTTCCTGGTTACACGATATTCCGCAAGTTACCCAGATCCCCTTAAGGATGCTCCAAATTTACGACTTCATTTACTATGTAGTGAGGCCGATTGCGGGTAGCCGTGTGAACTTGGCGAATATAGAAACCAAAAAGCCAGACAGTAAAGAACAACGCTGAAAATCCGAAGCTGACCACGGCAAGCAGCAATGTGTTCTGATTAAATGTTTTCAAAAGCGAAACCAAGCCCGCTAACGCCCCTAATAAGAATACAGCACCCACGAAAAATGGTAAATGGAGTGGGAAGTATGAGAAGTGGGTCCAAGCTCTGAAAAATTCCAAATAGCTGCGCGTGCCACCCAATGAAAACTTCGTTTCACCGGCAAAACGCGGCTGTCTTTGAAACGGTAAGTATGCCTGCTTAAGTCCAATCCAATCCGTGTATGCTCGGAAATAGGGATCAAATTCCCCAGAGCGCAGAATTTCATTCACTGCACGGCGGGTAAGAAGCTTGAAGTTACCGCAATCGATTGAATACTTAAATGGATAAGACATTGCTAGTACGCGGTAGGAAAGTTTTAACATGATTCTCTTATAAAGAGTTTCGCCGTGACGTTCCACCATATGGGTATTCACCACGTCCGCTTGTGTAGTTTTATGCATCTTAATCAGTTCGGAAAATAGCTCTGGCGGATCCTGAAGATCGGAATCCATTGTGATAACCAAATCACCCTTAGCAACTTTAAGTCCGGCGAAGAAGCAAATATCGCGACCCATCTTCCGGGTCATCTGTAGCATGCGGATTCTTTTGTCAGATTGAATGGCATCTTTGATTAAGCTTGGGGAAAAGTCCCTGGAGTGGTCATCGACGAAAATCATTTCGCCATCGATGCCAAACTCTTGCTTAACTTTATCCAAAGCCTGCCCACAGCGATTGATAAATTCCTGAATCGTCGCGCCTTCATTTAAATTCGTAAGTACCACTGATAGAAGCATATCATCCACTTTGCCATAGCCGTTTTGATCATGCTAGCTTTAAAGAATGAAGACTTCATCTGCGACCGAAGCCATTTTCTTTTATCTGATCCCCTTGGTTTTTCTGGGAAGCTATCTATTTACTGCGGTCAATGAAGTCAAATATGGGCTAAATCGGGATTACGCTGAGGGAACGACTTTGGCTTTCATAGAGAAGTATCGAAGCTCCGAAAGTCCACGAAAGCTTTACTCTGAAGAAGCCTATGAACAGGGCGAGACGATTGGTTATCCAGTTTTGCATTTGGCGTTAATTTCAAAACTATCTAATAACGCAAATGAGGCTCTGGCTTCCGGCCGACTAATCTCAGTCATGAGTGCTCTTGTTATCGGAATTCTGTCCTGGATGATCCTGTTTCAATTTGGCCTTAAGAATCTGAAGTTCCTGCCCTTAATTGCAACTTTGGTATTATATCAATCCGCTGTATTCGATTGGTCTCTTCTGGCCCGCGCGGATCTTCTTGCTGCGCTTTTTGAAGTATTGGGAATTCTACTTTTTTTCAGATCAATCAAAGATACAAAAAGGAATTATTGGGGACCATTTGCCTGCTTTGCCCTTGCATTTCTTTGCAAACAGAATGTCATAGCCGGCCCGCTTTTGTTGGCTGTTCTTGAGCTTCTAAAAAATCGAAAAGCGTTCCTCAAATCAGTTCCATCTATTGCACTGGGTGTTGCTATTCTAGGACTTGTGGTGACTTGGCTGTTAGGTCCTAATTACTGGCATCACACCATCACTCAACTTCGCGGGCAGCCATTTTACCTATCAAGACTTCTGGAACTGACCTCCGGGTATTTGGCAGCTCATGTATTTTTGTTTGGATTGGCCTTTGTTGGATTTAGATCTTCAAGTAACTCCACTATCAGAACTTTCTTGCTTTGTTGGATTTTGATTGCAAGCGCACTTGTACTTCTTGGACTTGGCCGTTCAGGGTCGAATTTCAACTACTTCATCTCTTTAAGCATACCTTTGGCGCTTCTGGCATTCTTGGGTATTCAATCACTTTTGACTACCAAGTTGAATACTCATCGAGCGGCTTCCGTCGTTATTTTACTGCTATTCTTTGCAATGACATACGCCGAGAACCACAATCTATCCGGCAAGTTCACGTATCTTAATCACCGCGCTTGGCCCCCAACCAGGCAAGATCCTGAAGCTGCATTGGCTAACACAAAGAATCACCTTGGAGAAACTGGCGCTTCTTCCGTGTTTTGCGATGAACCTGGTATTTGTACTCTTTTAGGATACCCGGCGAATTATATGTATTTTGAAAATCAGATTGGCGCTGGCACTAACACTTCGGGGACATTGAAAGCCAACTACGACGCCCTTTTATTTACAGAGTATCCGGATAAGAATCTGGCGTGGACTCAGTTCAAATTGCCACCAGGTTTCTTGGATGTGATTTCCGAGAACTACCATTTACAAAGAATTACGGATTTAGGATTCATTTTCGTTCGCAAGAAGTGATCAAAGAATCTGACATTGATTGTTCTGAACCAAGATAACCTGGTCAAAAATGCAGTTATACTTAAACCCAAACCAACCCGGGTGCTCCACCCATTCGACATTAGTTAGTTCTTTTTTTACCAAGTAAGCTTCTGCATTGGAATTTGCAGGGGGAATTCTGACTTGAACCAAGCCTTCGATCTGCTTCCAGTCACTTAACTGTCCTTCTGGGGAACAAAGCTCATGGGAAAATTGAGTTTTCTGAATCTGACAGATCTCATTTTGGGTGGACAGGTAATAGTAGCGCTGACTGGCTAGCATCGCTACCAGAATAAAGACACCTACCAGAATCAGGATATTTAACTTGGAAATATTCACTTGGAATATTGTTGCTTTCGCCTTCTGGTTAGTCACTAAATAAACTATGGCTAGTCAAAAAGTTTTACTACTGGGAAAATCGGGTCTGATCGGCAATGCTTTGGCAAAAAAACTAACGAATGCTTCAGCATTCCACGTGCTCGCGCCGTCCTCCCAGGAACTAAATCTTTTGAACGCGACGGAAGTAGAAGAATACTTTTCTACACACAGACCCGATATAGTTATTAACGCCTCGGGGAAAAGTGGCGGAGTCGCGGCCAATGTTAAAATGCCCGCCGATTTTTCCCTGGAAAATACGATCATGAGCACTTCTGTGCTAAATGCCTCCCTGAAATACAAAGCTTCTAAGTTAGTTCAGTTTATTCCGGCATGTGTCTATCCGCTGAATGCATCCTTACCTTATCGCGAATCCTCGATTCTAAGTGGACCCATAGAAGAAAGCAGCAAGCACTTTGCGGTTGCCAAGTTAAATGCACTTTCCATGGCCGAGGCAATGAACAGACAGTATGGCACCAAATTCATTTCGGTAATTCCGAGTAACGTCTATGGCCCGCAAAGTCGCGAAGCCTCTGAGAATTCTCATGTCATTCCCTCCCTTCTTAAAAGAATGGAACAAGCGAATTCCACCCAAGCAGCGACCGTTGAAATTTGGGGTGATGGTGACAATCAACGAGATTTCCTGCATGCAGACGATTTGGCAGCGGCAACCATGCACATCCTTCAATATGAGCAAGCGCCTTCCGTCATCAATGTCGGAAGCAATGAACTTACCTCGATAGCGGAGCTTGCCACTCTTATTCAATCACACGTTGGATTTTCCGGAAGTTTAAGTTTCGTGAACAACGGACTCTCAGGCGCCAAACATAAGTATCTGGATACCTCAGTAATGAGTCAGCTTGGTTGGAAAGCGCAGATTCCCCTGAAAAAAGGTATTACGACTTTACGATCTTGATGTTCGCAGGATGCCGCATTCCATCTACAGGGGAGAAAATGTCACCGTCGCCATCAGGTGAATGCACGCGCAAAGATTTTCCGATTTCAAAAAAATCCTGACTGGATAGCTTTTGGCGCTCTGCCAATAAATTATGTTCATCCGGAAAAATATCATTCGAATAGTTTTTCAAAACCACATTCAGATCAATAGAAACCCTAGGCCCCGCGTTGGGATGTCGATAAGTTCCGTGCAGCAAAGACGAATCCACCATTAAAACTTGGCCTGCTTGACTGGATACAGAAAGTTCCTGACTGTTGCGAATCAATTCATTCGCATCATGATAGCTTGCCAGGGGTCTTAACCAGTCTGCGTTCATTTCAGCGCCAGGCTTCCAAACCTTTAGAAGATTGTTTTCCATATCCCCCAAGACAGGAATATGCAAAAGAACTGATCGCTTGGAACAACCCACCCAAGTTTCAGAGTGAGGAAGCTCTGTCGGATAACTTAGGACATCAGATGTTTTCACCGCGCCTTTTAGCCGAATATTAAATGGGTAGATCCAGAATTCAGCACCCTCACGAAGATTTGACTGCGTCATTACTTCTGCGATTACGCGATGGACGTTGGTGAAAGCCAGGTCACAGTACGACTTGGGTATCACAATGCCCGATGTACTTACATTCTTGGCCTTGCTTGAAAAGGCCTCTAAAAAGTCCGACAAGACTTCTTTTTTAACAGCTGCATGGTGCGAGGACGTGTACAGATAGTCCATCACCGTTTTCTGTAACTCAGAAAACAAATTTTTGGGAATTTGAAAACTTGCCGTCAATGATTCCTGCGTTTGGAACCCCGTCTGAGCCACAGCTGCATCAAAGTGCTTTTTTCTTAGAAGCTGATATTCGTTCATACCACTTCTCGCATCAGTATCGACTGTAAACGGCGGAATCCATCCTCTGTGCCAAAATCAATTTCAGCGAAATTAGCAGAGTAAAATTCAGCGGCATTCTTTATTTTCGGAAACACATCCTTTTCAAAAGAACAGCACTCCGGAAGACCCAGCGATTTCCAATTCAGAAAAACATCTGAATTCAACAATGCTATGCCTGTATAAGAAAATTCGTCAGTATTGTATAAATCTGGCCAGTGCATGGTCTTAGCGGCCTGCAGAAGCTGAGCATTTGAGTGAGATGCTCGTGAACTTAATAGAAACACCGAATTCGTACCTAGCAAACGCTCTTGAAAGAACAGAAATGGATTCTCGTCAAAGAAAGTGTCCGCATTGGACAGAATAAACCGTGATTCATCCAGGAATGGAGCGATTAAAGAGAGCGCACCGCCTGTTCCCAAACGAGTCTCCTCTTTTGGAAATGAAAATCTTATTGGATAACTACTTTGTTTGATATGCGCACTAATGGATTCAAGGGCAGGACCGGCAAGAACAATCACGTGATTAATTCCAGCCTCAATTGCCTGACTTAAAAGATAGTCGATGAATACCATGTCGCCAAATCGGCTTAAGCACTTTACCTGGTCATCCGTTTTCAAAAAATCATTCAAGCGAGAGGCTTTGCCCCCAGCCAGCAGAACTAAAGTTTTTGTTTCCAATTCTGTAGTTCCCAAAGTAGCATTTCCCTAAATGGTTTTTAAAACGAGTATTCCATATCGAATAGGTTTAATTGGAGGCGGAACAGATCTGCCTTTTTTTACTAACGAGCATGGAACTGAAATCATCAATGCTTCTTTCAAAGCTTACTCCCATTGTGAAATTCAGAAAATCCAAAGTCCACATATTTCTGTTGAGACCAAGGATTACAAAACCCACGTGCAGATCGATAAACTTCCCGAGATGGCGCTTCTTGCAAAAGATGAATTCAGAATCAGCCTGGCTGTTCTTAACCACTTTGCAGGTAAGATCACTGATCTAAAGTGCGGCATTCAGCTTAAAACTTACTCTGATTTTGCACCTCAAACAGGTTTGGGCGGAAGTTCCGCCCATTTGATATCGGTTTTGAAGACTTGCCTTCAGCTTTTGAATGAAACCTGGGACGACCAGAGAATTTTGGATACGGCTCACACCTTGGAGCGCAATACCCTAAGTATTTTCGGCGGATTTCAGGATTTTTATCCCTGCCTGCTTCAAGGTGCTCATCATCTTTCGAAAAAACCTGATTCAGAGATCATCCATAAAAAGTTGGACAGTGATTTTCTAAAGAAGTTGGATCTTTCGTTTTACGTGTTGGAATCCAAGGAAACAAGCCTGGGTGAGATGGAATTGCCAGACGCGGCCTCCCTGAAGCTACAGAAACAGTTTGCCCAAGATGCAGCGCAAGCATGGCAACAGAATGATGGTGCTAAGTTTAAGAAAATTCTAAGATCCAGCTGGAATATCAAACAAGGATCAGACAAGAATCCTCCGCATGTATTTGCATTAAAGTCCTGTGGCCTTTCAAAAAGAATGCGCGTGCTGGCTGTGGAAAAATCTCAGGAAAAGTCTTTTGTGGAAAGCACTAGTAATGGAGTACGCAAAGTTGACTGGAATTAAGAACTTCCTAAAACACCATTGGGAAAAAATCATTTTCCTAAACTGCATCAGCGGCGCTTTGGCGCTATATTATCGCAACATCCTGTACACCCTTGATGGTGGCGGCCGTTACGCCAGCGGCAAAGACCTTTTGGAAGTGGGCCTTCACGGATTCAATGACCACTACTTTTTAGGCGGCATACAGAATCTGTTCTATCCGCCGCTGCACGACTTTTTGCTCGCAATTGTAATTAAGTTCAATTCTTGGCTACCCACGGGTGGACTGGATGATAGAGGACTTTATAGTCTGTTCGTTTTTGCTTTGTTTTCATTTTATATTTATTCACTGTATAGAGTCAGCCGAAGCTTGGATAAGCTAGTTGCCAAGGTGTTCTTCATAGTTTTTGCATCATGGACGCTTTACTTGAATGTCTATTCATTTGAAAAAAATTTTGGCCACTCCCTGAACTTCTATGACAATCCCGTCACCATGTTTTTTCAGGGTCTTACGCTTCAGGACATTTACGTAACTGGTATCACAAACCAGTTCCTTTCTGCAGGCTTCCTAGTACTTGCGATTCTTTCGTTTCAAAAGAGAGACAAATCTCTGACCGCACTGTGGATCTCTCTAACGATACTAAGTCATTATATATTTGGGTTTGTTGCAGTCCTCGTTTATTTAATTAAAAAGATTTTTGAAAAAGATATTCGCTCGTTGATCCATGTGGGCGTTATTTCGTTTGGCCTCACTGCTTTCTTTCTTATTCCAATGCTAGTAAATGGAAAGTATCTGGTGACGCTTGAGTCGATCCCAACGCGAACAGGATTCTGGCTAACCCTTGTAGGCTTCTCTTTTTTATTTTTTAAAAATAAAACCTTCTCCTACTATTTGGCATTCGCAGCATTTGTGTTCGTAAGCTTCATTGGTATCGCTAAAATTTCATTGAAATACCACCTCCCTATAGTTCCATTTCACTATTACCGCTTTCTATTTATTTCCCTGATTCTTTTTGTTTTTGCCGTAGCATTTGCGCTAAATGAACCCATCTCATGGAAAAGAAAAGTATCTATTTTCTTTCTGTTCATAATTGCTTGGGTTGGAAATTTTGGTGGTCACTTCACACCAAGTTATTTTCTATGGTGGTACTCCCCGAAAGTTGTCAGTATGGAACCCGCTCAGCTGAATGACTTTTCTGCCGGGCGCACCTACTTCTTTGGAGTTTCCCGAGGTGTCGATTTTGTGTCTGAAATCAAAACGCATCTACTGAATGAGCGTTCCTTCTTCATGAAGGGACTATACTGGGAAAGCGCTCCCGCAAATAAACTGATTTCATCCTCACTTTTTTATTTAACGGGGCCGCCATCTGTGCTGGATGGTGATTTCAAAAATCCTTTTAAAGACAAATCCTGCGAAGCGGTAAACTGTTTTTTCAAATCCCTTTTGAATCAAACTGCCGTGACGGAAGTATTTATGCCACCGTATCAGGCTGTGTTGGACTACTTTTTTCAGGACAATATAAACCGCTACAAACTAGTTAGTTGCTATAACAACCTTTTATCGAGTCTCGGCCCACAAACAGGCGCATACTCGTATGAGGCCCTGACACTGAATCGCTACTTGAATCATGAAACAGCTATTGTTCGCACATTCAAACCCGATGCCCCCCCAGCCTCTGTAGATCTGTTTTACTATCGCTGCACCAAAAATCCAACCGATGACGGAAGGGTTCCCGACGAAGAAAAACATGTAATAGTAAGAGTTTCATCCGGGAACTATGAAATACAATCCCAGCCCGGCACGTCCGAGGTGCAGGTTGCAATGCAGTACTTTCCAGGATTTCGTTATGACAATGCAAACGAAAAGGAATTAATTCCGAGGGACGTTCCCGCAGGCATGGTTCTTAAAGTCACTGAGATCACTAAACTTTACTATCAAAGATCACCTATAATGTGGATGTCCTATGTGATTTCATTGGCTTCTTGGATATCCTTTGCTGCTATGGGTTTGGCCCATATACGACGTAAAAGTCGTCTGAGTAAATAACTCTGTAGTTCGAACTTAATAAATTTAACATTTTATCCGAGAGTCGCTGCACGGGCGCAACTCTTGTCGCAGATTCTTTAATAACCAAAGAAATTCTCTTGTCGGCCAACTGATCCAACAGCACATTCTCATTCATAGATTTTCTTGCTATGGCCTGACCAAACTCAAAAGGCCAAAAGATAATGTCTTTTCCTGCAAACATCAACAGAGAGGGATTTTCAGACCACACCTGCCCATCAGATTTCTTTACTATTTCCAGAACATTTTGAGTACTGTCTTTGGCTAATGAGTTGAAGTTTGACCAATACAGTTCCGGCCCTGGATCCTTAATAAAATAGGACCGAACCTCCATATTGTGCCAGCATGTCACAACAACAATGATAGCGGCAGACCACGACAGAATCTTATTTTGATTTAATAAACGTGATCCCCTTGTTGCAAACCAAGTTACCACAACTGAAAACTCGAGAAGGAAATTAGAACTACTTCCCTCGCGACCGGCTCCAATTACCCAAATCAAAGATACCACCGCCAGCAAAAGCATCAGACCATCCGAAGATTTCAAATCCAACTTAAACAAACCGCAAAAGGCCACCAATAAAATTCCCAGATGGAAAATACCGTTATCTTTCAGAGCAACAAGTAAGTTTTCTATACGAAACTCATTTCGATTAGACTCAAAAAGATGGACCCATAGATGACCACCAGTCACTTGATTCAAGATCAGCAGTCCGCCGGCTATTACAATCAAATACATCGCCCAGCTGCCCAAATCTTTTTTATGAAAACGAATTGCCTCCCACAACATCAATGAAAGCGGAATCCAAACTGCACTTTGCTTGGTATAGAATGCCAAGATAAAACAGAAAATTCCAAGAAGTCTCAAGACAGACTTCTTGCTGGGCTTAACATAAAGGTAAAGCCCCAGAACTTGCAGCAGTAGTGCAAGGCCATCAACACGGCCCATGCCTAACCAGTTGGATACCGGAAACCACGAGAACCACAAAAGAAATGGCAAAGCGAAATCCCAAGTGGTCGCTTTGCTTCCTTGCCAGTCATAAAACGTTTTTGCGATAATCAAACCCACACCCACTAACGACATTGTATTGATTAATCGAGCGGCAAACAGCCATGACTCAGGGCCGGATTCAAATAACGAGGCTAAGTACGGAAATAGTGGTGTGTAGGAAAAATAGGTAAATGCATCTGCAGCCGACTGCGTATATGGATTCATTCCATCAAAGAGAACCTTTATTTGATGCAGAGTTGTGGACTCTCCATAATCAATCGTGAAGGGAAATCGAATAATTTGAAAACTACGGCTTACTGCAGCCAGATAGCACCACATTCCATAAATGAAAAGAGCCGCAGAAAGTGCCTTTGACGAATTAGACTTCATGCTTAGAATGTCGGAGAATTATTACATCTTGCAGGTGTTGAACGATTACAGCCCCCACCACAACTGAAATATCCGACAGAGGCTCCAGCTGGAATACTAAAAGAGGTGCCCCTGATTGTTACTCCACCAACGTATCTATCAGGAATTGGTACGCTTACATATCGACCACCAGACGATGGCGTTGTACCTGAACCAGTTGAGCCAGGAATCCAAACACTGACTGTAGTACCAGGCACAGTAAATCCAGGTGTATTTTGATCCCCGATCGTAACCGTAGATCCCCCACCTCCCCCACTAGGCGCGTTACCTTGACATGCCCGGGTATTACATTGAGATTCTGCTGTAACAGCGCCCCAACCATCACAGAATGGTTCCGTAATTTTGTAAATTCTTGAACAACCGACAGCTGTCCCACCGACACCTTTGATCAATTGAGTATTCGAGCCTCCGCCTCCGCAAGCTTGCGACAAAGCGCCTCCTACAGCCTGAGCTATAGGAGTACAAGTCCACGATCCACCTTGAATTGTCTGAATATCATTTTGATTTGGACATAGATAGTTACCGTTTGAAGTACCAAAGCAATCCGTAACTCTTGCTGCTGCATTAATCGGTCCGGTAGTTACAAAGTACACCTTTCCAACTTCAATCCACTTTAAATCAACTACTTTTGAAGTACCCGCATTTTGTCTTACCTTCATTTTAAGATCAGTCATGTAAAGTCTTTTAGGTGCCGGAACGGCATTAGGAATTTCATCAGGATCAAAAGCACGCAACCATTCCACTGTCAGACCATATGCCTGAAGGTTTTGTCCGTCGGCCACGACCAAACCAGATCCCAAATTAAAAGAAACAGGGATGTTTGGACCATCTAAAGCGATATGACTGGAAATACCAGGTTGAGTGGGTCCGAATGCAAGAGTCTTACTAACCAAGTCTGTACACACAGCATTTGAGGAAATAACAGACTGCAAAGTTTGAGTGAGCGATGCACGTGACAAGGAAGCACGCACTTGGGCCGCTTGCTTACTGGATGTATTTCCCATCTCAGCGACAGCCAAGCCAAGTATTGCAGCTAATCCAAAGCCAACAAGCACCTGTATTATACTCATTCATTCCCCTTACAAACGATCCCGATGACTCCAAAATGGGTACTGATATCATGACATCATTTGGGTAGATTTAAGTAAATACTTAAAAATTTATGTCTCAACCTTATACATTGGTCCAGAGAGTAAACTTGTATCGGAATGAGTCTTATATCTAATGTTAGCTTAACTAATGTTTATTTATAGAAGGCGGCATCTCAAAACACCGCCTCTACATTACAAATTTCAGTTTATATTGAACTATTTGTTTTTAGCGAACTGAATATCCAACGTGATCGTCACGTCGTCACCCACCAGAACACCACCCGCCTCAAGGGCGGCATTCCAATTCAAACCAAATTCTTTGCGTTTGATTTTGGTTTTCGCTGAAAGACCAATTTTAGTGTTACCCCATGGGTCCGTATGCTCGGCAGAGGGACCTTCAACTTCCAGAACCACTTCTTTTGTGATATCACGAATCGTAAGATCACCAGTCACTTTCAGTTCGTCGTCGCCAGAGCGCTCGACTTTTTTGGATTTGAATGTAATCGTTGGGAATTTTTCGACATCGAAGAAATCTGCACTTTTCAAATGGGCGTCACGTTGGCCTTCGCGAGTGTTGATGCTGGCCGCTTCAATTGATGCCTCAACCACTGATTTAGTGATGTCGGAAGCATCCAAGGAAAGTGTGCCGCTGATTTTTTCAAAACCACCATGAACTTTTGCGATCATCATGTGTTTGATAGAGAAGTTTGCGCTTGAGTGAGCCGAGTCGATTTGCCATTTAGTTGTAGTCATAGTGTCCTCCTAGAGACTTAGTTATTTGCTACTTCCCTATAATCGACCAAAACTCATTGTCGCGTAAGAGGACTGATTCGCAAATCATTGTTGCATTTATGTACCCATCCACCTCCAAGCATCAAAGGTTCAAAGCACATGTCAAAACACTGGCAATTCCCTCGTGCTCGAGCAATTGAACCGTGTTAAAAATTAGAAAACGGGAACTGATGTGCAAATTTCATTAATATTCTTATTTTTAATTTTCACTTTTTCTGACAACGTCAGCCGGGCGCAAGCTAACAAAATTCCCTTTAAGATCGGAACCCCCAGCGGGATCAAAGTTATGAGCCACAGCCCCGAGTCTCCCGTAGGATATTTCACCAGCCAATTGAAACGAATGAATCCGCAATATGAGTTCACGTTTTTTGAGGGGAATGTTCAGCGAATCCTAACTCAAATGCGCCAAACGGATAACACCTGCTTTATAGCTTGCCTTGAGGATCGCACCCGCTTGAAATACCTATACTGGACTCCCTATAGTTTAATGCCCCCACCGGTTGTCATCATGAATAAGGACCGCGCAGAAAAACTAAAACTAAAGGGGCCTGCAGTTTCTCTTAAAGAATTGATTCAAATTCCCGGCATCGTTGGCTCAATTTCGATGGAGCGATCCTATGGACCACAGATCGATGATGTCCTGGCAAAAGCAAATGGCAGCAACTTCCGCCGAAGCGCCCAAGACTTTATTGCAGTAAATGTTCTGGTAATGATCGCAAAGGGACGGGTTGATTATACAATCGAGCACATTTCGACATTAGAGGTCCACGCAAAGCTGGATAGTAAGGACCTTTCTGTATTCACAATTGCAGAGGCCACTGCAGAACTGATCGCCTATTTCGCCTGCTCAAGAAGCGAAGTAGGGAAGCAACTAATCACGGATGTGGATGAATTTGTCAGAAAGAATATCGGCACTGCCGGGTACCAAAAGATACTTGTCGACCCACTAATCCCAAAACAGAGAAGCGAGTCATATCTTCGCACCTGGAAGGCTTTCGCCAAAGAACGCGGCAAAAGCCCCCAGATTGAATAACAACTACTTAACCTGAATTTTTAGTTTATAAGTAGCCTTGGAGCTGCAAGTGTTTTCAACACCATCTTTAGCACAAACCATCTTGCCACAGTTCATCGCAAGAACCTGATTGTCTTTGTTAAGCTCTTTCAGTTCTTTCTTCCAATCAGCGCAAGCTTTTTTCCAGTTAGCACGCGCCTCTTTAGTCAAAGTAGCTTCTTCACCCTCAATCTCATCTTCACCAGAAGTAACCTCATACTTGTTATCAACAGTAGAGCCCTTCTTAACCGAAATAGTAGTATCCCCATCCGCCGGAATATCCTTAACCCCAATAGACTGAGCAAAAGAAACCGAAACCAACAAAGTAACCAAAACCCCAAAAACAGCTTTCATAAGAAAACCTCCAATTAGAAAATCCTACCACTCCCCCAAGAACAAAAAAGCCATAACACCCCATCCCCGCACACAAAAACCAACGCACCCAGCCAAAACATCCTCCCCCATTTCTCCAAGGAGACTCTTCCTACTGCCCTTTACAAAGAAAACCGAGTTCAACGAGGGATTTTCCGAGGGTACTCCTCTCGGAAGCGACCTCCGCGGGGCCCGGAAGGCCCCCTCCGAAGGAGGAGCGGCAAGGGCAGGATGCCCGGGTCGATTACGAGAGGAGTACCCTCGGAAAATTCCTCGTTGGTACGACGAGTTATCGAATGTAACCCAACCCCCAGTAGGATAGACCAATCCATGGCCGGGTCCCATGCAATGCCTCCCTTGACGAACTCCGCTAGGTCCGGAAGGAAGCAACGGCACTCGAGGGTTCATGTGATATGGGGTGCTCGGCCACTTTTTTGTTTTAAGCAGTTCGGAGAATGTTTTGTCTTATCAGGTGATTGCGCGCAAATGGCGTCCCCAATCCTTCACTGACGTAGTCGGACAGAATCATATTACCCAAACGCTGGCGAACGCGCTTAAAAACAACCGCCTTCCTCACGCCCTCCTTTTCACAGGTCCTCGTGGTACTGGTAAAACATCTTCTGCTCGTATTTTGGCCAAAGCTTTGCGCTGCCCAAATTCAGTAGGTTTTGTTCCGTGCAATACGTGTGACTCTTGCCGTGAGATCGCAACCGGTTCCAGCGTTGACGTTATCGAAATCGACGGAGCCTCCAACAACGGTGTGGATTCCATTCGTGAACTTCGTGAGACCGTGGCATTCATGCCAACCAGCGGTAAATACAAAATCTACATCATCGACGAAGTTCACATGTTGTCGACGAGTGCCTTCAACGCCCTTCTGAAAACTTTGGAAGAGCCACCAGGCCACGTGATCTTCATCATGGCGACGACTGAAGTTCACAAAATCCCACAAACGATTTTGTCCCGCTGCCAACGTTTTGATTTCCGCAGAATCACCACTCGCCAAATCACTGAACGCCTGAAACTGATCTGCGATCAGGAAGGTGTTCCGGCTGAAGAGGAAGCTCTTTGGGTTATTGCCCGCCAGGGTGATGGTTCCATGCGTGACTCACAAAGTTTGCTTGATCAGGTTATCACTTTCGCCAACGGTCCTTTGACTCGCGCGAATGTGGTGGAAATCCTAGGTCTTACTGATCGCTCTTTGTTGTTTGAAACTTTGACTGCTTTGGTTGAGCGCAACTCCCAAGCGGTTTTGGCTGTGATCGAAAAAATCTCGAAAGCGGGTTTTGAACCGCATTTGTTCTCTCAAGACTTGCTTGAGATGATCCGCAATTTGTTGTTGGTGAAAGTTTCTGAAACTCAAGCCGCACAAATTCTGGAAATGCCTGACACTGAGTTGCAGGCTTTGACTGATCTTTCCCAACGCCTGTCCGAAGAAGACATCCACATGCTTTTCGACATGGCACTTAAAGGTGGAAATGATATTCCACGCGCCCAAGATCCTCGTATCGTTCTTGAGGTGATTTTGCTTCGCATGGCATCTGCGCCGAAGCTTTCGGACCTAAAAACGCTTTTAGCAAATGGTCCCCAAGCCTCTCACAGCGCAGGTGGTGCCAGGCCCTATGTTCCGCCGGTAGTTCCAACAGCTCCAGGCCATCATCGACTGAAAGAATCCCAATCCGTTCCCGAAGTTCCGTCGGGCTTGGAGAAGATGAAGACTGCCTTTGAGTCTCCAGCGAAAAAGGTTGTTGAAAAAGCACCGACATCCTCCTCCGCCAAGGCTACGGCGGACACGCCCGCTCCATCAGTGGAGGAGGTAAAACCCGAACCACCAAAGATCGCGACGGGTGCGAATCCGACCGAGCGATGGATGCATTTCGTAGAATTGCTACGCCAGGATGACGCTCTGTTTGCAGCGAAAATTGAAAACCTTCTGTTCGTAAAAGAGGAAGGCCTGCTTTTGACCCTGGGAGTGCCGACAAAATTGGTATTCCTAAAGGACCAAATGGCTGACACTCAGGTGCGTAAAAAGCTGCAAGGATTTATTGATTCATACTGGGGTGCTGGGTATTCTTTTGAAGTATTAATGAAGGGTGATCAGGTCGGCGAATCCGCCCAGGCTCTGCAACAGAAAAAGGTGCAGTTGGCTGAAGACGAGATCCGCACCAAGATTACCACCAACCCGATGGTGAAAGCGGCTCAGGAAGCGTTCCAGGGCAAAATCAAATCCATCGTAGAACTTAAAGGCGAAACTTCGCCTAAGAAATAAAAGGAGTTCCTATGAAAGGCCTTGGCGGCGGAATGGCAGCTTTGATGAAGCAAGCCAATCAAATGCAAATGAAAATGAAGAAAGCCCAGGAAGAACTTGCTAAAGCTGAATACGAAGCAACTTCTGGTGGCGGCGCTGTAACTGTTAAAGTTAACGGCGACCACATGATCACTTCTTTGAAAATCAGTGCTGACGTTATGAAAGACGGCGACGTTGAAATGCTTCAGGACATGATCATGTCTGCAACTAACGAAGCAGTTAAAAAAGCTCGCGATATTTCTGCCAAAGAGATGGAGAAAATCACGGGCGGTATGAACATTCCAGGAATGTTCTAATCAGCTAACCGGAGAAACCCTTGCTTCACATCACTGCTCTTGAAAAATTAGTCCACGAAATGAGTCGTCTGCCTGGTATCGGGCCGAAGACGGCTCAGCGTTTGGCTTATTTCATTCTCAAGTCCGAGACCGAGTTTCCAGAGCGTCTGAGTGAGGCCCTTCTTCGTGTGCGTGCGGAAGTTCATGACTGCCCTCGCTGCTACAACTTTACGGATGCGGATCTTTGCCGTTACTGCAACGACGCCCACCGTGCCGACGATGCTCTGTGCGTGGTTGAAGAACCTTCCGATATCATGCGCATTGAATCCTCTGGAGCTTTCCGTGGTCGCTACCATGTTTTGCATGGGGCAATCTCTCCGCTGGAAGGCATTGGCCCGAAAGAGCTTAAAATCCATGAGTTGATCGACCGCGTAGACGCTGGAATCCGTGGCGATGGCCCCGTGATTAAAGAGATCATCCTGGCGTTGGACGCAGATCTTGAGGGTGATACGACGATTTTGTACTTAGCAAAGCAACTTCAAGGCAAGGGATTGAAACTTTCTCGCATTGCCCATGGAGTTCCTATTGGCAGCGACATCGATTTCATAGATGATAGAACTATGAATCGAGCGATGCAAAATAGAGTGGAGCTGTAATGTCCTTTATTAACTACAATGCCAAAGAGATTCACTGCAAAGTCGTGTACTACGGTCCTTCATTGGGCGGTAAAACGACAAATATCCAGTGGGTTTACCAAAAAACGGCTGAGGATCAAAAATCCAAGCTTGTGGCATTGAACACAGACATTGAGCGTACTCTATTCTTTGACTTCCTGCCTTTGAACGTCGGTGAAATCCGTGGCTTTAAAACCCGCTTCCACCTTTACACAGTTCCTGGCCAAGTGGTTTACGATGCCTCCAGAAAACTGATCCTAAAAGGTTTGGACGGAGTTATTTTCGTAGCTGACTCGCAAATCGAGCGCATGGATGAAAACCTGGAATCCCTTCGCAATCTGGAAACGAACCTTGAACAACAAGGTTATGACATCCGCGAGATCCCATTGATCATGCAATACAATAAGCGCGATCTTCCCAATGTGGCTTCTTTGGCCGAGATGAGAAGTGCTTTGAATCCTTATAACGCCCCTGAAATCGAAGGCTGTGCTTCCGAAGGCCGAGGCGTGTTTGAGTCATTAAAGACAGCCTCTAAATCCATTATCAACGTCCTTAAGGGCGGAACTACACTCTAGTTCATATTCAGATTTTCCTTACGACCTAGGCACTGCTGTGCTATAGGATACGGCATCTTTTGGGCGTATAATGTTCGCTCAAGGCGCGAGGTAATGACTATGAGTTATGATGTTGCTGCTGAAATTCAAAGACTTAAAAAAGAGAAGAACGCAGTCGTTCTGGCTCACTATTATGAAGATGGCGACATTCAAGATGTGGCTGACTATGTTGGCGACAGTTTCTTTTTGGCCAAGAAAGGTCAGGAAGTTAAAGAGCAAGTGATCTTGCTTGCAGGCGTGGTCTTCATGGCAGAGTCCGTGAAAATCATGAACCCGACTAAAACAGTTTTAGTTCCGGAACTTGAAGCTACATGCTCCCTGGTCAAGGGCGCCCCTTACGACAAGTATCTGGCTTGGCGCCAACAACATCGCGACGGTATCGCGGTGACTTATATTAATTCCTCTGCTGAAGTTAAATCCATCTCTGATGTGATCATCACTTCGTCGAATGCTGCGCAAATCGTAGAAACGATTCCTAAAGATCGCAAAATCCTTTTTGGACCGGATCAACACTTGGGTCGTTGGTTGTCTAAAAAACTAAACCGCGAAATGGAATTCTGGAATGGCTCTTGCGAAGTGCACGTACTGTTCAATGCCAATCGCCTGGCAGCGGTTATTCGCGAAAATCCCGATGCATTGATTCTGGCTCACCCGGAATGTGATGACTCGGTATTGGCTTATGCAAATATTATTGGTTCCACTCAGCACTTGCTGGATTCTGTGTCTTCACAACCGCATAAGAAGTTTATTGTGGCTACAGAGACCGGTATTTTCCATCAAATGCAAAAACGTCGTCCCGATGCCACGTTCATTCAGGCTCCGGTGGTGGATGAGGGCTGTAAATGCAACGACTGCCCTTACATGAAGATGAATAACATGGAAAAAATCAAACGTGCCCTTGAAACCTTAAAGCCGGAAGTAAACTTGCCGGAAGCGCTTCGCTTGGAAGCGAAGGTTTCATTGGACCGTATGATGGATATCACCAGCGGTAAGCCTGTACAGTGGCCGACTGAATTTAGACTTTAATTTAACGGACAAGGACTTTGACATGTTCATTGATAAAATGATCTTAGAGTCCTTGCGAATCCATCTAAGCTGCCCCGATCTGCAGGTTTTTGCCTATGAAGAATGGGGCAGTCACAATCCCGAACACCGCCGTCTTATTCACGCCCATCGTGATCGCATTATTTTGAATTCTGATACTCCCCTGCATTCCAGTATCGCGCATACCAGTGGTATGGGAATCCTGGTCATTTCATCCCACGCAGTGGGAGTGGATATCGAACACAGCGAGCGTATCGCCGACAAGGTTGTAAAGCGCATTACCTCACCGCAGGAGTTTGCAGCGGCACCCAATGCAGCAAGCCTATGGACCGCGAAAGAAGCGTGCTTTAAGGCCCTGCGACCCTTCAAACAGCCCTCGGTGCTTTCCGATTTTTCTGTAGGAAATTGGCAAAAAAACACATCCCAATTTGAGACATTCACCTTGCTTGATTATTCTGAACATCAAGTCCCCTCTGCGGGAGCTGGCGCGTGTTTCCATCAACAAAAATTTAGCTTTGGATTTTTCTGCGTGAACCTTTAACTTTGGTCCGGTCCTGCCGAAGAGTTTATTAGCTCATATGCAAGTTCCTTAAGAGCAAGGTAGGTAAAAATGGGAAACACAGCTGCTAACAAACGGGTTGCTCCACGCAAGGAAGTCACACCAATTCACGTGTCGTACATGACATCATTGGATGATTTCGCAAAGATCGCAAAAAACTGCGAAATTGTGGAAGCTTCATCATCAGGTCTGCTTTTACTGGTTAAAAGAGAAGACTTGATTCCCACGGCGCTTAGAAAAAATCTGACTTTGGATGTATTGATTGGCGATCGCGTCTTCATGCATCTGGATGAAATGAATCTGGAAATTTCCGGCGTTATCAAAAGAACGAAACTGCTGGGTAAAAAAGGTTTCCATATTGCTGTCGATTACAGCGAAGACGCTCCGGAATACTGGAGAGAATGTCTGATGGATCTTTTACCGACTCCAGGCGAGTTGGAAGAAGAATAGTTCCGGGCTCAATTGCATATGAAACTAAAAAGGGAATCCAACCGGATTCCCTTTTTTATTTTCCAACTCTTTCGACCAACAATTATAGATCGTAGAATTTCGGAAGACCCATCTCTGATACCAGAACGATGGAGTAATGCGGTGGCAGGAACCAGCTCAACGCCTCTGCGATACCTTGGTGCTCAGTTTGTGGTGGATTGCCCAAAGACTCCAACGAGAATGCCAGATCATAGTTTTTGCGATCCTGGCTCATCACCAAAATACGCGGACGCAAAACAGCCTGATCGCGGAAGAATTCTTTGATGATGTTACGCACATAAACCGGCAAATACTGCGGGGAAGCGTCCCCTGCATGTAGAGCCTGACCTTGTTGCAGTTCCAAAACTCCAACTGGAGCTTCGTCAGCTGTACGATAGAACAAACCGGTTTCTTTAAAATGCCAAAGCATCCCGTAAGTGAAAACATAATCTGGATAGTTCTTTTGCGGATTTACTGCCAAGCCCACACCTTTAAGTGCTGCCCATTGCATGATTTTATTCGCGGGTTCAACCGCTTCAGATGAAGTTTCCGTTAACATGTACGGCCAACCATCCGGCCCCTGTTGAGGAGCATCCAGCATCAGTTTAACGTTGCCGGAAGTGATCGCCATAAAGAAATCAATTTCCCATTTATGGTCACGCTGTTCATCAGGTACTTTTACAAGATCATTCAACATCATACAGACTCCACCTGGGGTTCCAAAAAGCAAAAGGCCGAACCTGCAGGTTCAGCCTTTTTATTGCCCATCGTCCTTAGGGTCAAGACGCGATTAGTACTCTTCAACAATCACGATAGAACGGAAGCCTACTTTAGTTTTTGGCTGGCCGTTTTCATAAACCTGACGACCTGTTTTAGAGTCGATAACTGGCATGTGGCCTTTATCAGCTCTAACTACAGCGTCATGGATCAAGTTGATTGGACCTGATTTAACACGTACGCAACCACCGGAAGCGCGGCTACCCAAAGCTGCGATACCGTTAGCCTCGCCACCGGAAATATCTGGTGGAACTTGGTGCAGGGCCAAACCACGCTTGTCGTTAAAGAACATCGCGTAAGGCATCATGAATTTAGACTCACCTGAACGGTAGTTATAGTCATATACACGTTTGATATCATAGAAACCACGAGTCGTGTGTCTCCAGTGAGATTCACGGGAACCCTTAAAGATACCATTTACGATACCTTTGAATTTACCGATGTATTCCAACTGTTCAGTTCCAGTTGAAACATTCGTCGTCAGAACCAAACGGCGGTTCGTGTAAAGGCGAAGTTTTTGAGCGCCCGGGCCGCGAGCCGCTTTATTGATAACGATCACGTTCGTGAAATCGTTGTAGGAAGTGTCACCAGCAAGGTAGGCAGCTTCGTTAAAAAGGATACCTGTTGGAGCTTCGTAAGAATCTTCAACCATCAAACGTCTTTCAGCTTCTTCACGCTTGGAAAGTTTCAAAGGTTTTTCTTCAGGGATAGATTGCGCAAAAGCTGCAAAAGAGAAAGTGGACGCCAAAAGCGCTGCCAACAATAGTTTCATGAGTCACTCCTTATCGAGGAGTGAGATAACTTAGGCGCCGTTGGAAATCATTAGATTTGTGAATTTTGGAACAAATCACCATACTTCGCATACTTAAAGTTAATGCCATTTAATCGAAATCACCCAAAATCCTGGTTGACCCGCCCTCAATGCTTCGCTGCGTTACTGTCGTAGTCAACAGTCGGCTGAATTCCGACGAACTTCAGCGGCAATCACCCCTTCAAAGGTTTCTTATTTTAAAAATTCCGGGCTAAAATGCTGAAAAGCAAATTTCTTCCGTTAAGGACAAACATTTATGAAAAACTCACTCCGTTTAGTTTCCCTGGTTGCGATCTCGATGCTGGCTTTTGGATGCGCTCATCACCGCGATGTTAGACCCAGCGCTTCGGGCGATCACAAAGTTCTTTTGAACATCGAAGACAAAGAAGCCGGCTACAGAGACGCTATGTCGCAAGCTGAAGATTACTGCAAACAATCCGGCAGAATGCCAGTCATCGTAAACGAAGGATCAAAGTATCAAGGCAACATGGATGAGGGAACTTATCAAAAAGCTAAAACCGCTTCTAAAGTGGCGCAAGCCGCTGGTGGCGCGATCTGGGCGATGGGTGGCCAAACTGAATCCGCTGTTGGTGGTATCGCCGGTCTTGGCGGCTCTGTCGCACGCGGCGCTTTGGGCAATGGCTACCGCTACGAACTTGTCTTCCGCTGCCAATAGAAAATTTGTAGTTAAGGAGTTTTCTGCAACGGCAGAAAACGACCCAACAAACCCAAACTAGAATATGATGTTAATCTTCAGAAAATACTCCGACGAAGTCGGAGTGAGACAGGCACAAATAAAAAAACCGCCAGAGGGCGGTTTGTTTTATTTGGTAGGGAGTACAGGATTCGAACCTGCGACATCCACCTTGTAAGGGTGGCGCTCTACCAACTGAGCTAACTCCCTATTGGTAAGAAGGACCTATGTTTATCTGCGTCCTTCCGACTTTGCAATATCTTTTTTTAAATTTTTCGCAAATTTCTTAGTGTGACACACACGTTTCTTGCGAGAAGCGGAAACGTGATGAAACCTTGAACAACTGTAAATTGATCATTTCACTAGTAGATCTGGCTTCCAGGCTACCTAGCGACAGAACCATCACAGAGTTTTTGTAGAGATTACCCAATCCCGGAGGTTGAGGTGATTTCTCAAGATCAAATGACGTCAGCGTTAGACGGTACGTAGTACCTCCACAGCTGGTCATTTGCGCCAGGATCACTTTACCTGTTTCAAAGCCCACGCCTTCTGCCAGAACTCGGCGGGTTTCCCCGTCAATTTGTCTGACAAACAATTGGCGACCACCACCAGTTTTTTCCTTCACAACTTTAAATGCGAAGTACGAAACGTAGTCGTCTTGCTCGACTCTCCATAGCCCCTGGATATCATCCCATGGGAATGGTTGTGCCGCAGACCATGGCCACGGAATCGGACGGTTATCTCCAGATGGCATGATGCCGCCTTCGTCATCCGAAGTATGCGCATATCCGACGCTGGAGAAAATCAAAAGAGCTGCTAGTAAAATATGACGTAACATGAAAATCCCCTACTTAGTGCTCGAAATGAATGCGAGCAGCTTTATTCATGTAATAGCCGTTTTTGGCTCTAAAAATATATTTTGGTTTTTCGTAATCTGGTTCGATCAGTTTACGCAGACGTTTGATCGTCACGTAAATCTTATTGTCATGAACTGCCGGATCATACGGCTGCTTCCAGACATTTTCGACCAGGAATTCCTTGGAATAGATTGTGCCCTGGTTCTGAACGAACAGGCGCAATAGATCCAATAGAATGAATTGATTTTTGAAATCAATGCGACCCAACTTACGCTCGGTCACAGCATGATTTACTTCATCAAACACAAGGTCATAGCTGTGTTGAGAGTCCGCGCCGATTTTAGCAGCGTAGAACTGTCCAATTCTTGCCAAGCGAACATGGTTTTCAGAGTCGATGGATTTTTGTGCCAAAGACAAATAAACACGCGCTAGGTCTTTTTCACCCATTTCAAAATAAACATCGCCCAACTGAATCATCAGGTAAGACGCTGCCACAACGTTGCGGGTTTCTTTCAAAGCATCGTAAGCCTTCCACAAAACTGTGATCGACTCCTCATACTTTTTCATTTGCGCGAGAATGTTACCATTCAGGATCAACGCAGAAACTTTTAATTCCGGGAAGTTGTAAACCTGGAAGAACACTTCAAGGTTATAGATTTCTTTCAAAGCATCAGCATAACGAGCCACTGATGGATTGGAGTAAACCATTGCCAGACCGAAGATCGCATTACAGATGTCTTCTTTGTTGTCTGTAGCCAGTGCCAGAGCCAATGCTTTTTGAACGTAATCAAGAGCATCGTCTGTCTGATTTTTGTAGGAAGCGCAGACTGCAAGGAAATAGTAAGTCTTGGAGTTAAGTTCGAAGCCTTCTTTAAGGACTAAGTCTTGGAGTTTTTCCTTAGTCGCATTGATCTCTTCGATTTGTTCGCGTTCGGCAAAAATACGCAACAACAGTGTTTGGCACTTTAAAAAAGCAGAATTATTTTTCTCGGCGAAATAGCCATTAGCTGCTTCGCGGAGATGGTCCGTTGCGGGACCGTATTCTCCACGATCGCAATACAGCTTGCCGAGCTCATAGGCGCGATCGAATTGACTCATAAGAAATTAATACTCCAAGTATTTCCAAGATTCTGAGGAACGACAGGTTCTGTCAGATTGTCAGGATATCGTCAATGCGAGATGCGTGATGTTGCTGAAAAAGTAGGCATAGTGAGAATTGATTTCAGTAAATTAATGTTATGCCCGTTACTTAGGGGGTTTGCTCGCTGCATCAATCTGGATTTACTTAGAAGAGAACGTGTCTGAAGTCGTCAGCCAGATGCTTTTTCACTTCCTGAATAAAGAGCTTCACATTGATGTTTTGCTTATGACGAGCTGGAGTCACCGCCCAAATGTCCTTCTTGCCCTCACTAAAGTTCTCTAACACCGATACCAAGCGGCCGCGCTTAATGTCCTCGAAAGCATAGGATCCTGGAAGTCTGGCAATGCCCAAACCCGCCAAGGCTGCCTTATGCAAAACCCGGGGGTTGTTGCTTTTAAAATTCCCTGAAATGGGAACTTGAAAGCTTTTTCCACGTTTTTTAAAGCTCCATGAGCTGCGCTCGCCGATGCAATTATGATTGATCAGATCCGCTGGTTCGTTCAGGTCCGCAGCAGTTGAAAGATAGCCCTTGGTACAAACAATGTATTCGAAACGCGAAGCAATCTTTTGCGCGAGCAATGATGAGTTCTCCAGATGCCCGATACGAATCGCCACATCAAACTTCTCCTCGATCAGATCAACAATACGAGTCGAAAAGTTGAGCTCCACTTTCAACTCGGGATAGCGCTTCGCCATTTCGACAACAACGGGTGCAACATAGTCTTCGCCAAAAACTCCGGCCAAAGTGACGCGCAAACTTCCACGGGGTGTTTCTGATAAATCCAGAATTTCCTGTCTTGCGGCGTCCAGATTATTTAAAGACTCGCGGCAGGTTTGCAAATAGCGTTCGCCCATGTGAGTGAGCTGCACTTTTCTGGTCGAACGCACAAAAAGAGCAATCCCCAGATCGCTTTCCAGCTGGCGAATGTTTTTGCTGATGTGCGATTTTGACACCCCCAGAATTTCGGCTGCCTTCGAAAAACTGCCGGCTTCGGCTACTTTGACAAATGCAATGATTCCCTGGAGAGACTTTATTGTTTCCATGCAGAAACAGTATTGTTCCTTTCGTGATCTAGTCAAGGCAGTGCTATGTTTCTATAATTCCACTGTATAAATAACACTAAGGAGTCGTCGTGAAAATTAAAGCCGCAGTCGCATGGAAAGCCGGAGCCCCTCTTACAGTCGAAGAAGTCGACCTGCAAGGACCGAAAAAAGGGGAAGTTCTGATTAAAGTTGTAGCAACCGGTGTATGTCACACAGACGCATTCACTTTGTCAGGTGCTGATCCAGAAGGATTGTTTCCAGTGATTCTGGGTCACGAAGGTGGCGGGATTGTTGAAGAAGTCGGCGAAGGCGTGACAACTCTTAAAAAAGGCGATCATGTCATTCCCCTTTACACGCCTGAGTGCAAAGAATGTAAATTCTGTCTTTCTGGAAAAACAAATCTTTGCGTGCGCATTCGCGCGACACAAGGCAAAGGTTTGATGCCCGATGGGACTTCGCGCTTTTCCAAAGACGGAAAAATGATTCATCACTATATGGGTTGTTCGACTTTCGCGGAATACACCGTGGTTCCTGAAATTGCGCTGGCTAAAGTGAATCCTAAAGCTCCCCTGGAAAAGATCTGCCTGCTTGGTTGTGGTGTTACAACCGGTATTGGTGCCGTTCTGAATACTGCAAAAGTTGAAAAAGGCGCTACCGTCGCCGTTTTCGGTTTGGGGGGCATTGGCTTGTCAGTAATTCAGGGAGCGAAGATGGCTGGGGCTTCGCGCATCATCGCCATCGACATTAACGACGCGAAACGTGAAATGGCGGAAAAATTCGGCGCTACTGATTTCGTTAATCCAAACAAACACGATAAACCGATTCAGCAGGTGATTGTGGAAATGACCGAGTGGGGTGTTGATTACTCGTTTGAATGCGTCGGCAATACAAGTCTGATGCGTGCAGCACTTGAGTGCGCTCACCGCGGCTGGGGTCAGTCCATTATCATCGGTGTTGCTGGTGCTGGACAGGAAATTTCCACTCGTCCGTTCCAACTTGTCACAGGCCGCGTTTGGAAGGGCTCTGCATTTGGTGGTGTCAAAGGCCGCACGGAGCTTCCAGGCTATGTTGATCAATATATGTCCGGCGAAATTAACATCGACGATATGGTTACTTTTGAAATGCCACTTGAAGATATCAATAAAGCCTTCGATTATATGCATGAAGGCAAAAGCATTCGTTCAGTGATCAAGATGTAGGAGCACCCGTGGAAGCAACTCTTCTCAAGTCCCATAAGACATTCGAAGGACAAACTCAGTTTTGGGAGCATGATTCGGTTTCAACCAAAACCAAAATGAAGTTTTCCACGTACATTCCCACAGGACTGGTGAAGGGTTGCGTGATCTGGCTTTCTGGTTTGACCTGCACCGACGAAAACTTCATCACCAAAGCTGGAGCCCAAAAGTATCTGGCAGAGCACCAGCTAATGGTCATCTGCCCTGACACCTCCCCGCGGGGCCTGCAATTGCCTGGCGAACATGACTCCTATGATTTCGGTTCTGGCGCGAGCTTTTATGTCGACGCCAAAACAGAAGGATATAGCGAGCACTACAATATGTTTTCCTATATTACGAATGAACTTTATGAACTGATTCAGAATCAGTTTCAAATTCCAAAGAATAAAGTTTCAATCATGGGTCACTCCATGGGTGGGCATGGTGCTTTGGTTATTGGGCTTCGCGAAAGCAGCAAGTTCCAATCCATTTCAGCATTTGCCCCTATTACAAATCCTACGCTGGCTCCCTGGGGCAAAAAAGCTTTTACCGGCTACTTGGGGGAAGATCAGGATATATGGAAGCAATACGACGCTACCGAACTGATTCGTAGCGGAGCTCGCCATCCCAATGAAATACTGATCGATCAGGGACTGGCAGATGAATTTTATCTGAAGGCTCAGCTACTGCCCTCTCATTTTGAAAAATCCTGTGAGGTCGCCGACCAGAAACTTAAGATGCACTACCGTGCTGATTTTGATCACAGCTACTATTTCATCGCTACGTTTATTGAAAGCCATATTCAGCATCACGCAAAATTTTTGGCTTAAAGATCAGGGCTGTTCTTCACAGACTTAGAAGAACAGCTCCACCACCGACAATCAATGCACCCAGCAATTGAACTCTGCTCAGTGATTCTTTCAGGATGAATGAAAATAGCACTGCAAAAAAGATCGAAGAGTTTCTAAGAGAAATTGCAAATCCCGGCACAGAAACCTTCAAGCCATACAGAAAAATAACAAAAGACATATTAGCCGCGACTCCGGCGGCAATGGCCTTGAATTTCTCATCCTTCAATATGCCTTTTACTCTCTCAATTCGGGAACCTCTCATTGCGAACCACAAGAATGGCCAGGATATGACCATGGCTACAGCAAATAAACTTTTCGGTTCGGCCCCGTGATACAAAGCTTGATGATAGCTTAGGTGATATCCACCTATAAACATCGCGCACACCCAGGCCCAGGGAACCTTGGCAAACCAACCTTCAGTGTTAGACTTTGCAGTCCGTCCTGGAAAACTTAACACCACAATGCCCGCCAACACCAAAGCCGCTCCCAGCGCCTGTAGCGAAGTTGCTTTTTCTCCCATGAAAATGGTGGAGATGATCCAGACAAATATCATCGCCCCACCACGCATGATGGAATAGGCTTTGCCCAACTGGCTTTGCTTTAACGACCACGCCAGGGTAACGAAGTATGCTCCCTCAAAAACTCCGGACAAAATCGCATAAGTCAGCGGAGTTCCCGCTTCAAATTTTTCAGTAAAGAACAGCAATGAAAATGCAATCAGCAGATTGCTGACCGTCATAGCCACAAACAAAAACGCTTCTTTGTCTTTAGTGGTTTTGGCTATTGCATTCCAACTGGCATGAAGAAATGCAGAGGATAAAAGTAAAAGGGCACTGGTGTTCATCGGTGCCCATCATACGTGTAGCAATTATTCGCGTGAAGAGATTTGTTTGTTCATCTGATTTTTTCGATCTTCAAGGCGCTGAAATATCTGATCGACCTCACGTTGAAAGTCTTTTTCCGGCTGTTGCAGTCCATTCAGGAAAGTACTCCAATGGCGTGTCACCGCAGCCATGGCCACCGTTTCCCGCATTTGTTCATCATTAGCCCCATGAAGTTTTGCAAACTCGGTATAGATGTAAACGCAGCGCTCGCAGGATGTTTGCGCTGACACCGCCAGGCTGATCAAATCAATCGTTGCCGGCGACAGAGGGGCTTTCGGATTCATACTTAGCATTTTATGTTCATTCCAAGAGCCCGCCACACCTTTTGCCGCATAATTCCTGATGAAATTGGGCACAATCCCAACGGTTCTTTCCATGTCTTTGTAGGCGGCATTCACGTCCCCAACAAGGGGAACTGGTTTAATTTCACTGATGCCATTTCCTTTTTTATTGCGCAAAAACTTAGTCATATTGTCCACGTCTGCTTTGAACTGGGGATATGGAATGGGTGAGCCCTCCCAAAAGGTGGCCCATTTTCTGGTGTCTGCAGCCACTGCGATTGCGAAATTCATTTCCTGTGGAGTGGCTCCGTTAAAACGGGCCGCGCGCTTATGAAAGTATACGCAATACGTACACGGAATCTGCGCCGCTACCGCCAAACCAATAAGTTCTTTGGTTTTCGGGGTCAGCGCGGTCGTTGGATTTAATTGAATATCGCGAAACTCCTGCCAGGCACCAGAGATCGCCTCCTGCGGAAATTCCTTCATGAAAGTGGGAACAGTATCGAAGGTTGCGCGAATTTCTTCGTAGGCCGCCTGTGCCTGCGGATTCTGAGGTGCCGATCCTTCAGGCTGAGCAGCGTAAGCAACCAGGAAAAACAATAAGGGAGCCAATAGCGGAAGAATGACTTTCATAGAAAACTCCAATGTTCGAATACCCAAATCCTAACATCGCCATTCTTTTCCGTTATCCCCCGCCCAAAAAAACAAAGGGCCGGTCTTGCGACCAGCCCTTTGGAAATTTGTCATTTGCTGTTATTCGACCTAGTGGTGAGCGACATTTTGTTGGCCCGTGTACTGAGCCTTGATACCAAACTCGCGTTCCTTTTGGATTTTGAAGATCTCTTTTGGATTTTTGATATCCAAAGCGTTGATCAACACTTGATCCACATGGTCCACAAGGATGACTTTCAAGTCTTTCATCACTTCCTTAGGGATGTCCTTAAGATCTTTTTCGTTCTCTTTAGGACAGATGATCATCTTGATGCCACCACGGTGAGCTGCCAGAGTTTTCTCTTTCAAACCACCGATTGCCATTACACGTCCGCGAAGGGAAACCTCACCAGTCATCGCAACAGTGCGCTTAACCGGGATTTTCGTGATCGCTGACACGATGGAAGTCGTAAGCGCGATACCTGCTGAAGGACCGTCTTTAGGAACAGCACCTTCCGGCAAATGGATGTGCACGTCGATGTTCGCGAAGTATTCTTTGTCCAAACCGAACAAAGGACCTCTGGAACGTACGTAGCTCATCGCCGCCGCACAGGATTCTTTCATCACATCACCCAGTTGACCAGTAACAGTGAACTTACCTTTACCAGGCACTACGCTCACTTCGACTGCCAACAAGTCCCCGCCCACTTCTGTCCAAGCCATACCGTTCGTAAGACCGATTTCGTTCTCCGCCTCGATTTGACCGAACTTGAATTTGTGCGGACCCAACAGCTCAACCAGTTTTTGCGAAGTCACAACGTAACCTGAAGAAGCTTTCGCCCCTTTAGCACCTTTTTTAGCAGCAGCTGTTTTACCAGTCGCTTTCTTAGCAGTGCCTTCAGATTTAAAGTCATTCAAAGTTTCGTTCATCACGATATCTTTTGCGACTTTACGGCAAACGTTTGCAACTTGTCTTTCAAGGTTACGGACGCCGGCTTCACGAGTATAGAAGCGGATGATGTCGCGGATAGCTTCATCTTTCACCGTAACTTTGTGATCTTTCAGACCATGGTTTTCCAATTGTTTTGGAACCAGGTAGTTTTTCGCAATGTGGAACTTCTCCTGCTCGATGTAACCTTCAAGCTGGATGATTTCCATACGATCCAACAATGGACGTGGGATTGTATGAAGGCTGTTCGCCGTCGCGATAAACATTACTTTTGAAAGATCGTATTCAACTTCAAGGTAGTGATCCTGGAACGTAGAGTTTTGCTCTGGATCCAATACTTCAAGCATTGCTGCTGAAGGGTCACCTCTGAAGTCATTCGCCATTTTGTCGATTTCATCCAGAAGAACCAGTGGATTGCCTTTATCAACCTTGCGCAAAGCCTGGATGATTTTACCTGGCATTGCTCCCACGTATGTTTTTCTGTGACCGCGGATCTCTGCTTCGTCTCTCACGCCACCCAAAGAGATACGTGCGAATGAACGATTCAAAGATTCAGCGATTGATTTCGCCAAAGACGTTTTACCTACGCCCGGAGGACCTGCAAGGCACAAGATAGGGCCTTTCATGTCTTTCGAAATCGAAAGAACAGCCAGATACTCAAGGATACGGTCTTTTACTTTTTCCAATCCGAAGTGCTCGTCATCCAAAATGCGCTGGGCATTTTTGATGTCATGTTTCTCTTCGGAGTAATCCTGCCAAGGAAGTGACAAAATCCAGTCGATGTAGTTACGAACAACTGTCGCTTCCGCTGACATCGGTGACATAAGCTTCAATTTCTTGATCTCTTTCATCACTTTGTCTTTAGCTTCCTGGGACATTTTCTTGTTCTTACATTTGATCTCTAGATCCTGAAGCTCTGCCTGGTAGTCGTCTTTCTCGCCAAGTTCTTTTTGAATAGCCTGCATTTGCTCATTCAAATAGTACTCTTTCTGAGAGCGCTCCATTTGTTTCTTCACGCGAGTGCGGATCTTTTTCTCCACTTCAAGGATTTCGATCTCGCCTGTCATCAAGTTCAACAAATGTTCAAGACGTTTGCTGGCATCGATGATCTCAAGAACTGCCTGCTTGTCTTCAAGCTTCAAGTTCAATTGAGCCACGATAATGTCAGCCAACTCACCCGGGTTCTCGATAGTCGAAACTCTCATCAAGATTTCAGGTGGGATGCGCTTGTTCAATTTCACGTATGTTTCGAAAGTCGTCTTAACAGAGCGAACCAGCGCCTGTGCTTCAACGATGTTCGTACCGTCTTCATCCAAAGACTCAACAGCCACCATGAAATAGTTTTCGTTGTTTACAAAATTCTTAATCTTTACGCGACGTTTGCCCTCTACCAGAACCTTCACAGTTCCATCCGGCAGGCGAAGCAACTGAATGATCGTACCTACGGTACCGATCGTAAAGATATCCTTGGGCTCGGGATTGTTCGTTTTAGCGTCCTTTTGCGCCGCCAATACGATGTCGGTTTGCTTGCTCATCGCTTCTTCCAGAGCATTGATGCTCTTTTCGCGACCTACAAACAGAGGCATCATCATATGTGGAAATATGATCAAATCTCTTAGGGGCAAAAGCGGTAGTTGTGTGACTTTTCCCTCGCTCATATCCTCTCCCTCCCTTGGGTTAACGAGCTTCTTGCGTATTAGGACACAAGAGGATGTTCATTCAGGTTAAATAATCCGTTAAAAACCTTAGCGAATCCTTCCTTATTTTAACTATGGTAACTAATGGGTGGGAAGCAATATATCGAACGAAAAATAGAAGTCTGGTCCCTGTCAGTTTTTGGGTCAAATAATGCCTATTTTTAGGGCACTTTTACCACTTGCCAAACCCCCGCCTCAGGACCCTCGAAACCGTATGAAAAATAGAAAAACTTTCTGAATTGTAATACCGCTTAGGCAGATTTTGGTCCCCTTTTCTTCAAACTTGTTCGATAAGTGCTATGTGACACGCAAAGAATCCAAATGGTCCAACGCCAATTCGCTGAGTCTTAAGCTGCTTATTGCAACTTGGGCGGTCAGCTCATTCGCCACGTTAATTTTAACGGCGGGTCAGCTTATTTTGGATTACCAAAAAGACTTCGACAAACTGCAGAACAATTTCTCCATCATCAAAAACTCCTATTTGGATTCTATGGCCGAGCACTTGTGGTCCTATGACACTCGCCTGTTGGAAATTCAGCTGGATGGATTAAGCCGCCTGCAGGGTGTGAGTTACCTGAAATTGGTAGCCGACAACAAAACAATTTACGAGACTGGTATCACCGACCCCGCCGAAGAAAGTCATCGCAGCTTTGAAATTCTGCATAAGAATACCAACGAAGTGCTGGGAACCTTGGATGTTGAGCTGGATGTAAGAAACCTGCGGGAAAAGTACTTCCACGAGGCCATTTGGATTTTCATCCGCCAGGCGGCAAAGACCATGATCGTGGTTTTCTGTTTGTATTTCATCTTTAACCACATTGTGGTCGTGCATATTAAGCGCATCGTGGAATACCTGACTTCTGATGAGCGCTCCCGTGGGGAGTTGCGTTTGAATCGACAATCCAGCGAAGTAAAAGATGAACTGGACATCCTTGTCGAATCCATCAATCAGTTCAAAGTCGAACTTCTGGAAGCCAACCAACAACTGGAACAATTGAATCAGGCGCTAGAGCACAAAGTCATGAATCGCACCCGCGAGCTGACAACAAAGAACCAAAGCCTTGAAAAAGCCATGCTACAGATCAAACGCATGCAGGCCACCCTGGTCGCACAGGAAAAACTGGCTTCCTTAGGAAGCCTTACTGCCAGCGTAGCCCATGAGATCCGCAACCCACTAAACTTCGTCTTGAACTTTAGTGAACTGCTAAGCGAATCTGAAGACACCGAAGAAATCAGAGAAATCAGTCGGGTTATTCTAAAACACAGCCAGCGCATCGATCAGATTGTTCGCTCTATGCAGATTCTTTCAGGCTATGACAGCGACATTCTTGAGAATACAGATATCAACGAGATCGTTAAAAGAGCCTACCAGCAAACAATTGCCAATCGTGCTCTGGGGTCTGCGTACATTCCACCGAAGGTAAATTATCGCCTGACGGACTCGATTCACGCCCAGGCATATTCTGCCTCCCTGATGCGAGCCCTTTCAAACATCATTGATAATTCGATTCACGCTCTTGAGAAAAAAGTTTTGAACGAAAAGAACACTGAACCTGAGTTGACGATTTCCACTGCGGTCCGTGGGGACAATGTGGAAATTTCTATTCGTGACAATGGCATCGGCATCCCTTCCATCCTGGGAGAAAAAGTCTTTGATCCGTTCCTCACTACCAAAGCACCTGGTGAAGGTGCTGGACTTGGTCTCACCGTTGCGTTTAACATTGCCCAAAAGCACGGTGGCACATTAAAGTACACAAGTGAGTTCGGTCAGTGGACTGAATTCGTGATGTCGCTACCTATGGTTCACGAAAGAATTCATGCATGATTCACATTGTGGTCGTCGATGATGAAGCAGACACCCATCTGCTTTATAAATTGAAATTCAAGAAGTTCTTCGCCGATCTTGGCGGAGTTAAACTTGTTTCATTTCTTAGCGCCATCGATTGCTTAAACTACCTGCGAGTAGCTGATGCTCCCAAAGTTGATCTGATCATGTCTGACATCAATATGCCCGAAATGGACGGTTTTGAATTGCTTCAGGAAGTCCGCAAAATGCATAAGACCCTGCCCTTTTACGTGGTCAGCGCTTATGAATCTTCCGAGTTCCGCAATCGCGCCGAACAATTGGGCGCACAACGCTTTCTTAGCAAACCCGTCGATTTTCACGCTTTGGGCGAAGCCCTTAAAACTGATCTGAACCTTTCTTTGTAATCCAACGTATTCTGCCTTTTACCTTTGGTTTCGACTCCTGAAGTTTCGTATAAGAAAAACATCGCGAAACAACTGAAGGAGGACCTCAATGAAGAAGTTCGTTTTACCACTGCTATTACTGGTGTCAGGAAGCATTCCTGCATTCGCAACACCGATTTCCGCCGACAATATCGTTGGCCGCTACAATGTCGAAGCATCCTACATGTTCCAAAAGGCCTATATGAAATTCCGGGTTTTAAATAACCATGAATTTGAAATCACCCGCTATCATAAAGACGGTCGCACAGAACCCACCTGCCAGGGTTCTTTCGTAGTGAATAACAGTCTTTATTTTGACGATTATGGAGTGCTGAATGCTGGGGGCCGCTACTTCAAGGGCGTCTTCACCTGCCCGAATGACCGCTCCAAAAAAGTCGACTTCAATATCGACTACAAGAACACGCAAGTGGAAGATCTGCCAAAAGGTGTAAGAGTCACGGCGACCACTTCCATGGTTCCAGGCGCCACTCTAAAAGCCTACGTAATCAAAATACCTTAAAAACAAAAACCCCAGAGTCTCCTCTGGGGTTTTTACTTCGATTTTCAATCTTCGATTCTGGCGTTTAAGTACTACGCTGAATCTTTCTTTTTAGCTTCCGCCGCATCAGCTTCAGCTTTCATTTCTTCGTCGGTTTTATAAACCATCATCGGAGCACCACCATCGTTGATGACGTTCTCGTCGATAACGACTTCTTTAACGTTACCTTTGGATGGAACGTCGTACATGATGTCGAGCATTGCCGTCTCGAGCACACCACGCAGACCGCGGGCACCTGTTTTACGCTTCAAAGCCATTTGTGCAACCGCACGCAAAGCTTTGTCTGTAAACTTCAACTCCACACCTTCAAACGAGAATAGTTTTTGGTATTGCTTAGTGATCGCATTTTTAGGGCGAACCAGGATATCCATCAACGCATCTTCATCCAATTGACCAAGAACTGCGATCGCTGGCAAACGACCGATGAACTCTGGGATCAAACCGAACTTGGACAAGTCATCCGGCTCCACTTTCGCAAGTAGATCCATAGATGCCGCCTCTTTGGCTGTGCGGATTTCCGCAGCGATACCCAATGTTTTATTTGTCGTTCTGTTTTCGATGATTTTATCCAAACCAACGAAAGCACCACCCACGATGAAAAGAATGTTCGTCGTATCCACCTGGATAAATTCCTGTTGTGGATGCTTACGACCACCTTTTGGCGGCAGATTTGCAACTGTACCTTCCAGGATTTTTAGAAGGGCCTGTTGCACACCCTCACCCGATACGTCACGAGTGATGGATGGGTTTTCTGATTTACGAGAGATTTTATCGATCTCATCCACGTAGATAACGCCTTTTTGGGCTTTTTCCACGTCATAGTCAGAAGCCTGAAGAAGATTTAGGACGACGTTTTCAACGTCTTCACCCACGTAACCAGCTTCAGTCAAAGTCGTTGCATCCGCCATTGCGAATGGAACGTTTAGGATCTTAGCAATTGTTTGCGCCAACAATGTTTTACCGGAACCCGTTGGTCCGATCAAAAGGATGTTGGATTTTTGCATTTCCACGTCAGCAGATTTTTTACCACCGGACATCGCGTTCACACGCTTGTAGTGATTATGAACTGCTACCGCCAAAGTTTTCTTGGCTTGAGTCTGACCGATGACGTAATCATCAAGGTAAGTTTTGATATCAGCTGGTTTAGGAACTTTGAAAGTACCCTTAACCGCTGTCTCTTTCTCTTTTTCCTCGTCGATGATGTCATTGCAAAGGTCAATACACTCATCACAGATATATACGCCAGGACCGGCAATCAGTTTTTTAACTTCTTTTTGGCCTTTTCCGCAGAAACTACATCTCAATGCGCCGTTAGTGTCTTTAGTCGTCATCTCTGATTACCCTTTTTTCGCCTTACGAGATTCTACAACGTGGTCAAGCAAACCGAATTCTTTAGCTTGGTAAGGGTCCATGAAATTGTCCCTTTCCATTTGCGCTCTTAAGAATTCATAGTCACGACCCGTGTGAGTTTCGTAAATTCGAGTCAATTTTTCTTTGGTTTTCAAAAGTTCTCTAGCATGGATCTCGATATCAGTAACCTGACCGGACAAACCACCACCAGAAAGAAGCGGTTGATGGATCATGATACGTGTATTTGGAAGGCTGTAACGCATACCTTTGGTACCCGCTGTCAAAAGCAAGGAGCCCATAGATGCCGCCATGCCCATGCAATATGTCGCCACGTCACACTTCACGAACTGCATCATGTCGTAAATCGCCATCCCGGCAGACACGCTGCCCCCTGGAGAGTTGATATACAAGTGAATCGGTTTCTCCGGGTTATCGGATTCAAGGAACAGGAATTGCGCAATAAGAGCATTGGCCACTTCATCCGTTACCGCTGTACCAAGGATGATAATGCGGTCTTTAAGAAGGCGGGAATAAATATCGTATGATCTTTCGCCTTTGGAAGTCTGCTCGATGACGTAAGGAATTAGTGCCACTGGTGTCTCCTAATAGTTGTCTGTACCCTTCGACTGTGTCGAAGTAGCTGAGGTCTTATGCTGTGCTACCTATCGGAATACTCCAGCAAGACTTTATGAAAAAGCCTTTGACCCCTAGGAGTGCTATGTTACATCTAACAAAGCCGAATTACACAATCATTTTAAGAGGTTTAACTATGGCTTTTAACTTACTGAACAAAGATATTGATACTTTGACTTGCCCGGCTTTGGTCGTGTTTTCAAAGTCTTCTTCACAAAAAGACAAGCTTGCGAAAGTGACTCATAATGAGCTGAACAAGCAATTGGTTGATTCTATCTCTGAAAAAACAATTACAGGGAAACACCAAGAAGCGATCACTTTCCGTGAATTCAACATTAGCGGCTACCGTCATCTTATTGTTGTCGGCCTGGGTAAAGAAAACGAAATCACACACGAATCTGTACGCCAATCCGTAGCATCTGCCCTTGAAGCGATCAAAGCTTTGAATGTTAAAGAGGCGGCTTTGCATTTTGACGGCATTACGACTTCCAAAAAAGATGCGGCTAACTTCGCAAAAGCAGTGGCTGAAGGTCTGGTTTTGACTTCTTACGTATTCGACGAATTGAAATCGACTTCAAAAACCAAAAAAGCTGAAGACGAATTGAATGTACACGTTGTTACAAAATTGGCAGCTGACAAAACTGTTAAAGCCGCTTTCCACGAAGGCTCCGTTTTGGCGAACGTAGTTAACTTCTCTCGTCGCCTTGGTGATATGCCAGGTAACTTGATGACTCCGACAATCCTTGCTGACTCTGCTGTGGCAGCAGCTAAAGGTATCACAAACTTGAAAGTAACAGTTTGGGATAAAGCTCGTATCAAGAAAGAAAAAATGGGCGGGCTTCTTGGTGTTGCTGCTGGTTCTGACCAAGAACCACGTTTCATCATCATGGAATACAAAGGTGCTGCGGCTGCTAAAAAGCCAGTTTGCTTCGTTGGTAAAGGTCTGACTTTCGACTGCGGTGGTATTTCTATTAAGCCTGGTGCAGGTATGGAAGAAATGAAATACGACATGTGCGGTGGCGCAAACGTTATCGGCACTTTGCTTGCAATCGCTCAATTGAAATTGAAAGTAAACGCAGTTGGTTTGGTAGCTTCTACTGAAAACTTGATCAACGGCTCTGCGACTAAACCAGGTGACGTTCACACAGCTCGTAACGGTAAAACGTTCGAAGTGAACAACACGGATGCTGAAGGTCGTTTGATCCTTGCAGACGCTTTGTCTTACGCAACTGAGTTGGCTCCACAAGTAATCTGTGATGCTGCAACTTTGACTGGCGCGATGGTTGTTGCCCTGGGCAATACTCACACTGGTTACTTCACTCGCAACTCTGCTTTGAAGACGAAAATTGAAAAAGCAGCTGTTCAATCTGGCGAGTGGGTATGGAACATGCCTTTGACAGATTTCCACTTGAAAGACATGAAAGGCGTTTACGCTGATCTTTCCAATATCTCTTCTGGCAAAGGTGCTGGCTCTGCAACTGCAGCAGCATTCCTTGAGCAATTCGTTGGCGAAGGCATCCCTTGGGCTCACTTCGACATCGCGGGTACTGGCTGGGCTGTAGGCAATCGCCTTCCATATGCTCCTAAAAAAGGTGCTTCTGGTGCGATGATCCGTACATTCGTTGAAGTAGCTAAACAATACGTTTAGGACCCAACCGAAAAGATTTGAATTTGAAGGCCTTGGACTTGCTCCAGGGCCTTTTGTTTTTTATCATAAGCCCTATCACCCTGATGGTAATAAAAACGATAATTCAATTATGAGACAGCACGTTCTTTTTCTAATAATTGCAGGTTTTTCGTTGCTGCCTCTGGGTTGCGCCTCGCTTCCCAAGAATGTGCAAAGAACCCCAAGTGTAAGTATCCCTGCCGATCCGACCACTGAAATTTCCAGAAACATCAGAAGTAAATTAAAGATGCATGACGGCCTGTCTGCATTCCATGCTTTGTTTTCAGGTGAAGACGCCTTTATTTCCCGAGTCACTGCTATTCGAGCAGTCGAAAGATCATTGGATCTTCAGTACTATATTTGGAACAACGATCTGACTGGGAAAATCCTGGTAGAAGAAACACTTAAGGCCGCAGATCGCGGCGTGCGAGTCAGAATCTTGCTGGATGACCTGAATTTGGGACCTCACGAAAAAGTTCTGCGTCACATGGCCATGCACCCCAACATCGACATCCGTATGGTGAACCCTTTTGCGCACCGAAATTTGCGCTTTATGGATTTTTTCACCCTAAACAAAATCGACAAAAGAATGCACAACAAGGTGTTTGTTGCAGATGGAGAAATTGCCATCGTCGGTGGACGAAACATTGGTGACGAGTATTTTTGGGCCAGCAACGAAATGAATTTTGGTGATTTGGATCTGTGGGCTATTGGCCCGGTAGTTCCAGCGCTAAGTCATCAATTTGATACTTATTGGAATGCGGAGATCTCTTATCCGATTGAATCACTAACGGAAAATTTTAATCCCACAGAGCAAGACTACGCCGATTTTCGCAACAACTCCAAATCCGAAACCAAGAAAGCCACGAAGACTGAGTACATCCAGAACCTCATTAAGAATGAATCTGAGAATCCGTTTATAACGGGAAACTTGAAACTTTATTGGGCGACGGCTCAGGTGATCTTTGACCCACCTGAAAAATTTGATCAAAAGGACAACGAGCAATCCAATAACCTTCAATCACAGATCTCCCCGTTTATGAAAAATTCAAGGCAGGAGATACTGATGATTTCTCCCTACTTTGTTCCGGGAGATGATGGTGTTGAGGCGTTAAAAAAGAAGGTGGAAGCGGGTACCCGGATCACCGTGCTGACAAACTCATTGGCGTCAGGGGATGTGGCCGTCGTGTTCTCGGGTTACAAGGGATATCGCAAGGATTTAATCAAAGGCGGCCTCGCACTTTATGAACTAAAGCCCAAAGATCACAAGAATCTGGTAAAGAAAAAGAAGAGCCTGGGATCAAGTTCTTCGCACGCAGGTCTTCACGGAAAAACCCTGGTATTTGATCGAAAGAAGATTCTTGTGGGCTCGATGAATTTGGATCCGCGTTCGGTTTACTTGAATACTGAAGTCGGAGTCATCATCGACAGTCCCGAAATGGCCGAGCAGTTCTCTGCGCAGTTTGAAGAAAACCTGCCGGAGATAGCCTATCAATTAGGGCTTAACGAAAAGTCTGCACTAACCTGGACAACCTATGAGAATGGAGTGAAAGAAACTTTTACTTCAGAACCCGAAACCAGCTGGTGGCAACGGGCTAAAGCTTCGATGCTGTCCTGGGTGGTGCCCGAGCGACAGCTTTGATAGGCCAGTAGTGGTGGCTTTAGAAATTCACCACAATTGGGTGACCCAGATAGCGCGCAACTTCGTTACTTTCGATAGTCAGATCCGAACTGTTAACATTCTTCATTCTGACGGACTTCAACAACCACGTTTTTGGCCAATGATCTGGAAGGTTGGCAAATCGAACAGTAACAGCATTTCCTTCGTTGAATTGGAATTCCCCATCCGCAGGATTTTCACCAAGGATTTTTGCGATTGGTACCCACAGTGGGTTGATCTTCGCCATGTCATTGGAATATTCACAAGCGCCCTCCACTTCCATGGATGGTTTTTCGCCGGAAACCGAAACACCTTCTGCTTCAAAAACGAAACTGACTTTTGCAAACTCCTGGCAGGCAAGTTTTCTTTGGCCATACTGATCTGTGAAAACAAAATGTCCAAGCGAAAGGCCTGAGGCACCAGGGGCTTTTTTCAATTCAAAACCCGCAACCAGGCGTTGTTTGACTGCATCCTGAAGATTCTCTCCAGACAGATGAGAGAAATCAAAACCTGAACGAACCGCTGCTGGGTCACGGCTGATAGAACTGAATTCAGTATTGTTATAGACAAGTGCATAGCCCGCCACAAAACAAACAAAGAAAAGCCCGAAGACTCCCACATATTTTTGCATATCGATTCCTCTTACATGCAGAATAACATGAGCTTTGGCTTTGCTTGGAGTTTTCTAGTTTCGACAGGCCTATTGTCTAGTAGGTGATGATAACACTCTGAACGTTAACAGTCTGGTTCCCCACCTGAACTTGGCGAATTTGCGGATCCAAAGCCATGTGGGGAGCTGGGGAATTTGCACGCGAGCGGTAGGCAGCTTGGATGACCTGGACCTCGCGGCCTTGGGATTTTAGGCTGACATTAATATTTTCCGCATTCTTGGCATTCAATTGAAAATTGATGACACCTTTATTTGAAACCGCTGAAGCAACTTGCTTTCCGTTTAGATAAATTCCAACTTTCTCGCCATCACGGGCATCGGTCAGAGCCGTTATATATCGACCACCGGTATAATCTGCCGGATTGGCTGAAAAACCCTCGCTCGTCATTTGTGCCGCATCCACAATCGTCAATGAAACGATTATTTGCCCGCTGGTCATCGCAGCCATTGCTGGTGAAGCCATTACCAACCCCAACAGGGACATAGCTGTGATACGAATTAGTTTTGCAGTCTTCATGGGGCCTCCTGATTTTTGTGTGCAAGACATCAGGAGCAAGGGCCGTTCCCGGCTTAAATGAAAAGGGTATAGTTTGAGGTAACAGCCCCTGTCTAAGACTATGACAGGGGTCAAAAACTGACTCTAACTACGTATATCCTTTGAACTGCGCATTAAGCTCGCGGGCTTCATGGGCGATCGCTAGAAGACCCAATTTTGCAGTCCAACCATAGACGTTTTCCTGAGGACAGCCTGGAGTATTAATAGCCAAATCCGAAACACACAGACGCTTATAAACTGCGCCCGGACTGTTTAAACTCTCTGTTGAACTTTTCTCGGAGTGGGTTCTTAAGAAGCCCCCCGCCAGATCACAGCCAATCATATAAATAACTGGTTCTGCACTCGCACCTTCGGCTTCAACGATCGAAGGAATGCCTTCCTGGATAATCACTTCTTCAACGTCGCGACCACCTTTTGCGGCTTTCATCTTTTTGCGTGATTTATAGCTCCACTCTTTAACTTCTGCCCCAGAGCCCACGCGAATAACTGCCAGTCCGTAAGTGCCGGCATTGTTTTTCACGAATACAAATGGCTCCTGATTAATTCCGCGTTTTTGGTATTCAACCTTAAGACGCGCCAGCATGGCATCAACTCTGGCAGCGAGTTCGTCGCGACTTTTTTCATCACCGATATCGAAGTGTTCAAACAGTTCAGTTTCAACCGTCATCAGAAACGGATCAATTTTAGCGATAGCACTGAACTCCTCAACAAGCTGATTGTAGTACTTGAAGTAAGTGCTTTTTTTCCGTTGATACCAACCCAATTCGTGCGGCGGATTCATGGGGTATTTACGTACGGTATTGGTCCACTCTTCATAGGCCATGGAAAAGTCATTGTTGCTGATGATCAGATCCGGAGTGTAATCGCGCATCAGACTTCCATCCATCAGGGCGGAGTACACTGTGATTTCGTTTCCGGCAGAGCTTGTGATTTGCACCGGTGTTTCAAGCTCGCGAGGAATGGCGACGCGCACTTCGATACTGGACGCTTCAATCAACGACTTAATCGTGTAAACATTCTCCCAGTAAAACGCGTTATTGGTGTGCTCTTCGGTAACCAGCAGCACTTTTTTGATTTTATCACCATAGTGCTGAGTGATGTACTTATTCATCAACCCCACAGAGGTTTCCTTATCCGTAGGACAAATATTGTTAAATCCAGCCGGAAAGATATTCGCATCCACATTGGAAATCTTATAACCAGAATCACGAATGTCGTAACTGGAGTAGATCGGATATTGATATTCATTGGACTTGGCAGTGAACCAAGCACAAATCTCGTTCATGTTGGCGAGTGTTTGTTTGTGAAGGGTAAGCTTCGCCATTTGTTCTCCTTAAAATCTTAACTACAAATTTGGATCCACGCCGGGAGCGACTTTTTTCTCGGGCAACGAGGTCTCAGTCTTGATGCGGCCGGATCTTTTAATGCTGTTAAGTTTCTTAGACTCCTCCGTCAGACCCATGGATTCATGGCCCTGATACAGAAGTCTTTCTGTTTTACTGCGCACATCATTTGTTAATGTGAAAAACTCAATCTGATAACTATTCAGGGTTTGTCCAGTGATCGGCTTATATAATTCTGCACGATCAATCAAATGAATCAGCGCGCCACCCAAGTGCGCCTGATGACTGGGGTTTTGGCTAACAGATTCAACCTGCAGATACATTTCCCCGTAGGTTCCCAAAAGCTCTTTTAGTGCCAAAGGAGACCAGCGGGCGTCATTAAGCTCCAATGCCTTGATCAGATAAATCTGCATCAAACTTTGCGAATTCACGAAGCCGTCAAAATTTTCCACCGACAGCTGGTTCGTCGAGACACTACCCATCTGATAGTAAGTTTTTGCCAACCAGTCTTTTTCAAGTTTTGTGGTATCAGCCTCGGCGCGAATTTTTGCAATCCCTTTTTCGGCTTCGTTCAAATATTGAACGGCTTCTTTTTCACGCCCCACGCGACTGTAGGCCGCAGCAAGTCTTGCAGGAATTTCCGCATAGCCCACGGTCAGCGGCAAAGTATTCCGCAAACTTTTTGCATCCAACAGACTGGCGATCGTTTTTTGATCATCGCCTAATGCTTCGTCACAGAATGACATACGGTAACTGGCAAGGGCTGAAATGTCGGGCTGAAGATTTCTGGTTTTCAGGATGACATCACGGTAGATTGCCGCAGCTTCGACCCACTTCCCCTGACCTTCCAAAGCCTGTCCCTCACCAATGCGCGAGGACTGCAGGTAGGTCGAAACGGGATAAGTCTGTTGGAATAGTTTGTACTGCTTAAAAGCTTCTGGATAGTTGCCTGAGTTCAAGGAGTCTTGTGCAGTTTTCAGGTCGCGCTCTTCAAGTACTCTTTGATTTTGAAGAGCCCCGTCTTCACTGCGGTTCATTTGAAAAAAGCTGCAACCCGTAAGAGAGAATAGCACAAACAGGCTGATCACTATCTTCATGGAACCTTCTCCTCCTCAGTAATGAGGGCGCTTATTTCTTCAAGCCCCGACAGATCCGAAACATCTTTGACCAGATCCGGGATTCTTAATACACGGGCATCTTGCGACATCTTCTTTTCAAACTGACGATAGATCGCATCCCTATGATTGTAATAGGTCTTCATTTGCATATACAAGTCCACAAGGCCCTGCTCGGCTGTACCGCCTTCATAACCTACCCGGAGGTCCAGCCAATGAGGGAAAACACGATTCAAAATAACCGTGTCCAGATTGTAGCCACCCTTACGAATTTCACGGGAGAAAAACTCGGCCTCTTTCAGCTTCGCCTGATCAAAACTTGTGACCAGAAAAAATCTTGTGGTTGGCGCAACCAGCATGCGCTGAACCTCGGTGGTTCGCTGCAAAAGTTTGCCTTGCCATTGCTCGATGTTGATAAAGAAATCCCCCAGCTCGCGAATGAACTGCGAACCCGTCAAAGTTTCCAGAACTTTTAATACCTGGCGTGTCCCGGCTTGAATCAAGTGACCAAAGATACCGGACTTCTTTCCTTCAGGATCGCGGAACCACTTAGCCACACCTTCACTGAAAAGTGTCGCAAGCTTTTGCGGGGCTTTCAGAAAATCCAGAGCATGCTTAGTCGGCGGAGTGTCCAGAATAATCAAATCAAACTTGCCAGATTCATAGACTGAGTAAAGCTTTTCCAGTGAGGTAAATTCCTGGGAGCCGCTAAGACTTGTCGAAAGCTGTTTGTACAGACTGTTTTCAAAGATTCTGCGCACGGCTTCGGATTTTTGCGCTGCTCTTTCAACAAATTCATCAAAGGTTTTTTTGTGATCAATGACGGAGGCGTAAAGCTCGCCCTTAAAGTTTTGACCGGGAACTTTTGTGATGTCGTTGGTACCTTCGATTCCCAATGTTTGCGCCAGACGCTTTGCCGGATCGATAGTTAAAACCAAAACCTTCAATCCCTCTTTGGCGGCAAGGACACCGACTGCGGCGGCAACCGTGGTTTTACCCACTCCGCCGCTACCTACACAGACCAGAACTTTGGTGTCTTTCAAAAGATGCCGGCTCATGGAACTTTCTCCACAACTTTTTCAACAAGCTTCCATGGTTCAGTTTCAAAAAACAGCGGGACTTTCGAGATATCCTTAAAACTTCTTTTTGCCTGATCGAACATCATTTTCTGACGAGTGAGTTGTTGCTCAATATACTGCGCAAACATTCCCAAGTCGGAGTTCGTAAGCGTTTCCGCATTTTGCAAGGACGTCAGCGGCACGTTGACCTCAAGCACTTTGTTCAGCACAAGGCCGGGCTCTACTGCGAAATCTTTCTTTAGATACTCGCCAAGTTCTGCGGATTCTTTCAGTGGAAGTTCTTCTGGTAAAGAGACGATATGGTACTTGGAAATATTTTGATCCTGCAGAACGCGAATAATGCTGCGACTTTGCTCGCCCATCGGACCAATCTGCACGGCTTGCGCCATTCCACTGGGCGCTGCAAGCAAGGCTTTGAAGTGACCTGTTGCAAACGCATCGACCACGACGCAGTCAAAGTTCATCGCGGGACCGTACTTGCGAGGGCCGGAGGTGATTTTCCCCAGCATCGCCAGCTCCGGCAACCCGGGGGCGATGTTGATAAACGCCTTCATCACTGCATTATCAAAGAAAAGCTTCGCCAGGCTTTCCACCTTGATCAGATACTGAGCGTACTCTCGCAGACAGGATTCCCCCGTCCATAGCGCAAGGGAAAGATTCGGTTTGATTTCATGGGGTTGAAATGTGACATCCGCTAAGTCAAAGAAATCCTTAAGGAAACTTTGATCTCCCAGCTCCACCAAAAGGACTTTCTTCCCCTGACGGCTGAATTTCAAAGCGAGCGCTGCGGCTATTACCGACTTACCAACGCCCCCTTTTCCGGTCACAAAATGAATCTCTTGCTGCATAGATCTTTAAAGTGTCTCTGAGCTTGGAAATATAGGCATTACGCATAGCATTATAAGGTGCCTTCAGAGAGGGCATAACCTACTATCCGACGGCTTTTAACATGTAGGAGTAATCGCATGAAATCAAACGTAGAAAAGGTGTCTAACCTTTCAAGAAAGATGAATATCGAAATCCCAGCTGCAGTTGTGGCAGCATCTTTCAACAAAGTGTTCACTAGCATCCAAAAAGACGTGGAAATCAAAGGCTTCCGTAAAGGTAAAGCTCCTTTGAACACAATCAAATCCATCTATGGCGACCGCGTAAAACAAGACGTAGTTCAAGACCTGGTTCAAAAACACTACGCGCAAGCGTTGGAAGAGCACAAACTTGATCCTATCAGCTACCCAGAATTTGAGTTCGCTGATCCAGCTGCTGACAAAGATTTTTCTTTCTCTGCAGCGTTTGATGTTCGTCCAGAGATCAACTTGAAAAAATACGAAGGTTTGGAAGTTGAAAAAGAAGCTTTCGAATTCGACGCTAAAAAAGTTGACCAAGTGTTGGAAAACATCCGTTCTTCACGCGCAACATTCGAAACAGTAACTGAAGATCGCGCAGCTAAAAAAGGCGACGTGGCAATCATCGACTTCAACGGTTTCATGGGCGGCGCGCCTCTTGAAAACGGTGCTGGCACAGACCACAACCTTGAGTTGGGTGCTAACCAGTTCATCGAAGGTTTCGAAGATGGCATCATCGGAATGAAAAAAGGCGACAACAAAACGCTTACTTTGAAATTCCCAGATCCATACCACTCTGCAGAGCTTGCTGGTAAACCAGTTGAGTTCAAAGTTACTTTGAAAGAAATCAAAGCAAAAGTATTGCCTGAGTTGAACGACGAGTTCATCAAAACTTTGGGTGGACCAGAGTCTTTGGCTGACTTGAAAAAAACAATCCAGGAAGACCTTGAGCAAAACGACAAGAAACGTATCGAAGACGGCTTCAAAAACCGCACTTTGAAAGCGTTGGTTAAGGAAAATCCAATTGAAGTTCCTCCTTCTTTGTTGAAAGAGCAAAAAGCTTCATTGGTTGAAGACTTCAAAAAACGCATGGCTGACCAAGGCATGGGCGAAGCAGACTTCGGTTCTTACGTTCAAAAATGGGATGCTGATTTCACAAACACAGCAACTGAAATGATCCAATCTTCATTCCTGGTTGATGCTATTGCGAAAAAACACGATCTATTCGCGAAAAAAGAAGACGTTGATGCGAAATTCGAAGAATACGCAAAACAAACTGGTATCGAAGTTTCCCGTATCAAAGAATTCTACGGCCGTCCTGAGCAATCAAGCCGCCTGACTTACCAAATCACTGAAGAAAAAGTGATCAACTTCTTGAACAAAACTATCAAAGTTAAAGAAGTTCCAGCCGGCACCTTCAAAGACGAACAAAACTAAAAGGTACGGACACACTTTCTCCAACGAAGGGCTCTCGCAAGAGAGCCCTTTTTTATTTCCCGCCTCACCGCTAAGCCTCCAAGGTACGGACACACTTTCTCCAGAAATCATTTTGATTGGGCTCGCAAAAGGCATCCGACTTGCAAACTCCCCGGTCATGGCAAGGAAAAAAATCCTTTATACTCATGAGCTCCCGTACCACGTAATGGCCCGATCTAATAATAAGGAATGGTTTTACATACCAATTCAAGATTGTTGGTATGTTTTTCAAGACGTCATCCGAAAAACACAGAAACAGTACGGCCTCCAAGTCTATGTTTTCGTTCTGATGGACAATCACTATCACATGCTTGTCCAGTGTTCGGAGAAGCATACTCTCGGTGAGGCAATGAACTACCTCCAAAAAACCGTCAGTAAGGCAATAAACAAAAAAGCAGGACGAATAAATCATGTGTTTGGTGGCCCGTACAAACCAACCCTCATCAAAGATCCCGACAGTTTCTCATCAGTTTATAAATATATACTACGCAATCCCGTTACAGCCGGGTTGGTAACTCAGGTTGAAGACTACTACTTCTCCACTCTAAACTCACCTGGAGTTGACTTGGCTGTTGAAAATGAGTGGTTCGCAACCACGCCCACTGATCGCAGCAACTGGCTTAATGTAAGCTTTGAAGATGAGCGCTATTTGGCAATCAATCGGGCTTTAAAAAGAACAGAGTTTAGAATTGCCGACCGGATTCGATCTGATTGAGGCGTACCTATGAAAATACACCTCAATTATGGAGAAAGTGTGTCCGTACCTTTTAGACGTGACCTTTTAAAGGGGGACGGCTTTCCAGAATTTTTCTGGGTCTTCGATGAAGGGTGTGTGGCCCATTCCTGGTAGGGAGATCAATTTTCCTTTTTTGATTTTGCTGATCACGTCTTTGGACATTTTTGGGTAGTTGCCCATTTTCTTTTTGTTTTCTTCAGGGGCCCAGGCTTTGCCGATGGCTGTGGTGTCTTTTGTTCCTACCACCAACACCGTCGGCATTTTTAGATTTTTGAATTCATAATATACTGGTTGAGTGAAGATCGCTTCGGAGGTCAGAGCCGACGTCCATGCGATGCGCGCATAATCGGGGCCGTCGAACCAGCCTTTTGCGGGCACCAGGTATTTGTCGTATTCTGGTTTCCACTTATTATCGTAGTAGTGATCCAGTTGATACTTTTTCACTTTATCGATGTTGTTCGAAAGCTCGCTGTCATTAAGTTGATCGACACTTTTATAAGTCGTCAGTGTTTTCCAATCCTCAAGTCCCAATGGATTCACCATGATTAGCTTCGTGATGTTTTCTGGATACATCAGTGCGTAACGAGCCGCGAGCATTCCTCCCATGGAGTGCCCTAGCAGTTGGAACTTTTCGATTTTCAAATTATCCATCAGCATTTTTGAATATGATGCCAAGGCATGAAGGGAGTATTGGAATTCCGCAGGCTTCGTGGATTTTCCAAAACCGATTTGGTCGATCATGATCACGCGATAGCCCTTACCCACCAAAACTTTGGCCATATCTTCAAAGTAGTAGCCGGAAAAGTTTTTCCCGTGGAAAAGCACAATGACTTTGTCGGAGCCCTTATCGGGAGCTACATCCATATAGGCCATTTTCAAATCCTGACTTTGCGCTCGGAAAGAATAGTATGAAACCGGGAATGGATAGTTAAACTGAGTCAGCTCAGCATCAAAGCCTTTGATTGGCTCAGCAGTCTTTTCAACCTTTGCGGGTTGAGAGGCACAAGCGGATAAAACAAACATCGACAATAAAAGTAGTTCTCTCATTCTTCTCTCCTGAAGAAACAATGATAAGAGATGAACTCAACGTTCCAAAGTAATTCTTACTTTCGGGTGCTAAACTTGATGGCTGGCAAAATGGAGAAAGTGTGTCCGTACCTTTAGCGGCAGTTGTTGAATTGTTGGAAGTAGCGTTGGCAGACTGAGTACTGGCTGCTGCAGTCGTTGACGTCGGCGGAGTTGTAATGCGTTGTTGGGCATACGCGGGAAGCATTGCGTGCTACGTTGATTGTGAATTCACCTTGGCTTAAAGGTTCACGGTTGTTAGATGCGTAAACTGCGTAGCTGATTTTGTTTTTGCCTGAAGCTAGAAGTGGCTTTTGGAAAATTGTCGAGATCCACAAGTTGATTGCCGAACCGCTGCGACCTTGGGAGCCGTTGTAGTCGTCCTCTTTGGTGCGAACCGATCCGTCTTCACGCAAGTTGCGCAGTTCATAGCGAGCTGCACGAGCATCCCTTGGTCCAACGAAGTAATCGTAGGAAACGGGATCAAGTACGACATCTCTGCATGTAAATGTGGCAGCGCCTCCGCCGTTGAACCCTTCGCAGGTTACGTGGACCTGGCCTTCAATGGGAGTTGCTTTGAACTGGGAGCCTGACGAAAAACCCACAGTATCGGCGGCACTTGCTGCTCCGATAGCTGATATGCTGACGCATAATAATGTGAGTATATTCTTAAACAAGGAGGCCCCTCCACCCGTTAGAAGTTGCGGTAGAGTAAGGCCCCTATTTTTTGGAATCAATAACTAGCGCGTCAAACCCTTCATGGTGTTCCACGCCTTAAGATAGCTAAATGCTTGATATGCTTGGTAATCTTTCTTCAAGATATTGTCGCGAGGCGACAGCTTTTCTTCTTTTTTAGAGCCAACGTCTTTCCACCAAGCCAATGCGCCCTCATCTGCGTTCTTTTTAACATCAAGTTTTTCCGCGGCTTTTTCCTTATCACCTTTCAAGTGACCAGCGATATCACCCTCACGAGTGGACTGCTGTTTCTGGATAGATTTCGCGAAAGTTTCTGGATCGATGTCCTCGATTTCAACGTCCGGATGAATTCCTTCAGCCTGGATAGATGTACCACTTGGTGTGTAGTAGCGGGCAACTGTCAGCTTCAAACCAGAACCGTCCCCTAGTTTAATAACAGATTGAACGGAACCTTTACCGAACGTGCGCTCACCCACGATCAAAGCGCGTTTGTTATCCTGAAGCGCACCGGAAACGATCTCGCTGGCACTTGCCGTGTATTCATTTACCAGGATCACGACCGGAACATCAGTGTATTTGCCTTTTTTCGTAGCCATCGCCACTTCTTTTTCAGCTTTGTTACGACCGATAGTGCTGACGATCACGCCCTCTTTAAGGAACATGTCGCTGACTTTCACCGCTTGATCCAACAAACCACCCGGATTTCTGCGCAGGTCGATTAGCAAACCACTTAGTTTACCGTTGGATTTAGTGTGCGCTTGAATTGCATTTTCAAGATCCTTCGAAGTGTTTTCGATGAAACTTGTGATACGTACATATGCAAAACCATCACCCATATCTGTGTATTTAACAGATTTGATTTTCACAACACCGCGAGTGATTGTGATATCGCGGGGTTTTTCTTCGTTTTCACGAACCACGCGCAAAACAATTTTAGTACCTTTTTTACCGCGCATGAATTGAGAAGCCTCAACCAAGCTCAACCCTTTAGTACTGTTGCCATCGATCGCAATAACTTTATCACCGGCTTTGATACCGGCCTGCCATGCTGGAGCATCTTCGATGGGAGAAATAATAGTCAAAATGCCATTTTGGTTTGAAATCTCGATCCCCAGACCGCCGAACTCTCCACTGGTTTCAGTTTCAAAGTCCTTGAAGATTTCTGGTGGCATGAAGTTCGTGTGCGGATCCAACTCACGCAACATTCCCTTGATAGCACCATAAACCAGTTTTTTAGTGTCAGTCTCTTCAACATAGTACTGTTGGATAAGATTCAAAACCTTGCTGAAGTTTTGTAGATCAGCGTAACGATCTTGCGCGAATGCACGGACTTGAAAACCTGTTTCAGCCATTACAAACAAAGTCAGAAGCAGAATGCCTCCAAGAATATAGGTTTTCCAATAGCGTTTGATACTTTGCATGTGGTTAGAGTCCTTTCATCCACTGTTGCGGGTCGTAGGGTTCTGAAAAATGTCTGATCTCAAAATACATTCCCGCAGGCATGTCCGCTGAGGCGTCACCCGAGGTGGCAACAACCTGGGATTGAGATACTTCCTCCCCTGCTGTTACTTTGATTTCGTCGGCATGGGAATAGACAGAGTAATAGTGATCGCCATGATCTACAATTAATGTATTTCCAAATCCTGGAAGTTCCCCCACGTATGCGACTTTTCCTTCGAATACGGATTTGATCAAACTTCCTGTTGCCGCCGAGATAAAGATACCTTTGCTGTTTAAAGTGTAAGGGTGATCCTTGGCTTTCATAAGTCCAAATTTTTGTGTCACGACTCCCTGAAGAGGTCGAGGCAGCTCACCTTTTGAATCCTGAAAAGATGCTTTGAACAAAGTATCGAAAACCCCGGTGTCATCAAAGTTGAATTGCTCGGATTTCGCTCTAAGTTCGCTGATTTTGTTCTCAGCGAACATTTTCGACTTACGAATGCCGCTAAGGAGCTTATTTTTCAAGTTTTGCTCGGCTACGAGTTTCTTTTCCTGCGTCGAAATCCCGATCTCTACCGACTTCAAACTCTCCAAACGCTTCGCCAGAGACTTTCTTTTTTCTTGAAGGTCCTGGACGTCGTGCCTGTATCCTTTAATCAGCTCCAGATCTCTTTGGGCTACAATTCCCAGGATTTTCAAATTTCGATCCATGGAAACCGAACTATCCGCATTTAAAATAAACCGCGCCAAAGGTTGTCCACCCAGTTTGTAAATCGCTTTCAGTCGCTCCGCCAACTGTGCTCTTTGCACTTTCGCTTTACTTTCAAGTTCTTCAACTTTTTCAGTCAGATTTTTGATATTCACTTCCAACAACGCACGCTGCTGGGACAGGGATCCACGCTCAGTCACAGTCCTTTTGATCTTTTTATTGATTTCATAAAGACCCGATAGAACCTGACGTTGCTTTTGTTCTGCGTTCGCCAATTTCTGCTTATTAGCTTCGATATCCTTATTCAAGGCCTCGACTTTTTCCGTCGGACTGGAATCAGGAGTTGCGGCTTGAACCACAAAACTTTGCAGTGAAATAAGAAGCGCCCCCAGGGCCAATGATCTTTTCAAGAATCAGACCCTCTGACTTGCGGCTGCATAGCCATCGTTGATTCGTCTTACACACAAATAAGAGCCAATTGCACCAAGTACAGTTCCCCCGATGATCATTGCTGCCACCATCCACGGAGAAATAAAACTTAACTGGTCATTCAGTCTTAAAAAGCCAAGACGAGTGTTCACCACACTTTTTCCAACCGTGTACATTCCCAGGCAAACCAATAATGCCAAAGTTGAGGACATGAACCCCAATAAAGCACCCTCTTTAAGAAAAGGCTTTCTGATCATAGAAGATGTCGCACCGATCATTTCAAGAACCACGATTTCGTCACGATGCACTTGCACTGAGGCACGGATTGCATTGGACATCACAAACATGGAGGCAAACAAAACAACAATACCCACCATATTCAAAGAAAGATTGATTGCTGAAACGAATGCGCCGTACTTTTCAACCCAATCCTGACCAAAGCTGACATCATCCACGCCAGAGCGGTTCTTTAAATCCGCTGCGATGGATTGCAACACCTGACTTTGGGAATCAGTTGAAATTTCTTTGTTTAATTTTACCTGATAACTGGAAGGTATCATCTTTAGCAGCTCTTCATCCTGACTGATATCCGGTGCATAACTGGCAAGCTGAACTCTGAAATCTGACAGGGCTTTTTCCTGCGTAACCAAATTAAAGTCACCAATCTCTTTGCGCGACTTAAAGTACCCCTCAAGATCATCCCGGCCTTGTGCGGAAATATCAGACGACAGATAAACTGTTAGCTGAACGTCCTCACCCCAATGGGTAAGAATGTTTTTGAAATTTTTTGAAACCAGCAAGGCTGCACCCATAACGACGAAGCAAGCGGTCACAACGATAAGGGTGGAAAACTTCAGGGCCAGGTTCTTTTGTGGAGGTCTCACTTAGAATCCCCCACGATCATTCCTTCTTTAAGTTCCAAAGTTCTTTTATGTCGCCGTTTCACCATCTCATGATCATGAGTCGCAACAAAAACAGTTGTACCTTGCGAACAAACGCGCTCCAAAAGATCCATGATCTCTTCGCTCAATCTTGGATCCAGATTTCCGGTAGGCTCATCGGCAATCAAAACACCCGGTTGATGAACGATGGCCCGCGCGATCGCGGTTCTTTGCTGTTCTCCACCAGATACAAAATCCGGATACTGATCATGCTTATGCGCCAAGCCCACTTGTTCTAAAACTTCATAGACTTTTCTTTGAATTGCCGGAGTTTTGTCGCCGCGAATCTGCAGTGGCAAAGCTATGTTTTCAAATAAGGTTCGATCCTTTAACAATTTGAAATCCTGAAAGATAACGCCAATCTTTCTGCGGAAGAAAGGCACCTGACCGTTGCGAATCTCACCCAAGTCATATCCCGCCACTTTTACTTCACCAGAGGTGGCTAAATCATAGGCAGAAATCATTTTGAATAACGTTGATTTACCAGCACCGCTTGGACCTGTTAAAAAAACAAATTCGCCCTTGTCGATCTTCAGATCGATATTTTTCAGGGCATGAACAGGTCCGGGATAGGTCTTATATACGTGAGAGAATTCAATCATCCCTCTATCTTATGAAAGATAGAGTTTGTTTCATACTCGGCCGAAGTCGAGGATTTTGGTATTACGGCATCCCACCAGCCATCAGAGTATCGATGATGGTTGAGTGCTGACGATGAAGGGCATGTTTGATGGCTTCAATAGGTTGGTTGGAACCCGATTGTAGAACTTTGTCGTGAGGAGTTTTGATGGTTTTCATAACAGCCCCATTACAAAAAATACGACTTACCAGAAATGGGTTCGCCATACCCCAATCTTCTGTTTGAACGTGATACTTTTGCCCGCGCACTGTGATGTCTGAATTAAAACCTTTTTGCATTCTCACAAACCTCGACCGTCATTTTAGCAAATAATCTGTCATTTCTCATCAAGTTTTTATATGCGCGGTGTTTTGACTCTTCATGCAAGACCACACTTAAATATGTGTGGAGGTTACATTATGAAGTTCGTTTCAGTTCTATTAATTCCCATTGTTGTTATCCTGACCTTGGCCGCACATGCGCAGGAAGCACCCCCTCCACCATTTAAAGGCGAGGCTGAAGCTGGCGCAATTTTGGTGACCGGCAATTCAGATTCAGAAAACTACGCGGCGAAAGCCAAAGCTTCTTATCAGCAAGAAAAGAATATCTACAGCACTTTTGGACAGTACATTCGTACAGAAGCCAATGATGTCGAAAGCGCCCGCAACTGGAACTTCGGTGTTCGCTATGATCGCGAACTGACAGACTACCTTGGAGTTTTTGCAAGTCAGAAAGTTGAGAGCGATATCTTTTCTGGTTATATCCAGCGTGACTCTACAGATATCGGTTTCAAGTACTGGCTGACTAAGGGTGACACCTTCAACTGGATCGTAGAGGCCGGTTATCGTTACTCAAAACAACAGAATGTCAGCATCGGAACGACTTATGATCAGATGCTACGTCTTTATACTGAAATTAACACACAGATCGACAAACAGTTCTCATTCAGATACTGGCTTGAATACTTGCCAAACATGACAAACCCTGACGGCTACCAAGTAAATTCAGAAGCCTCCATCAACGTTATGTTAAATTCCATCTTCTCTTTGAAGGTGGCTTATCTGGTACAATATCAGAACGAACCTCCTCCTCCAGGGGAATATACTGCAACGACTTCAACTTTGAATCTTGTCGCAAAATTCTAAAGAAAGGATTTTGGTATGTTAAAAGAGTTTAAAACCTTCATAATGAGGGGCAATGTTTTAGATCTGGCTGTGGGTATCATCATCGGTGCTGCCTTCACCAAAATCGTTGGATCGTTCGTAAGTGATATGCTTATGCCGGTGCTAAGCTTGGGAATGGGCAAGATCGATTTTACAAACATGTTTGTGACTCTGAACGGTGAAGCTTATCCCACTTTAGCTGCGGCAAAAGCAGCGGGTGCGGCAACGCTGAATTATGGGATCTTTTTGAATGCTCTGATCGATTTTGTGATCGTGGCATTTGCGATCTTTATGATCGTTAAAGCGGCAAATCGCTTCAGAAAAGAAGAGGTCAAACCCGCAGACTCCAAAACCTGTCCAGAGTGTTTGACTAATATTCCTCTGGCAGCGAGAAAATGTTCAGCCTGCGGAAGTTTGCAGGTCAGCTCTAATTCAGGCAAAGCTCCCTCGATGAACGTCTAGTGTTTCATATTGAGGCGTAAACTTTCCCTCTGAAAGTGACGATAATTGGTACTGCAATTGCAGCCATTATTTAACATCAGGGGGAATGACAATGTATTCCAATACAAAGACCAAGAAAAATACAGGTGTTCAACTAGTTTGCACACTCGTCATCTCGACACTTATATCAATTCAAGCTGGTGCGGAGACACGGAGTTCAAGTTCAAGCTCAAATTCGAGCTCGAATTCCAACTCAAATAGCTCTAGCAGCAATAACAATAACAATAACAATAGTAATAGTAACAACAACGGAAATAACGGCTTCGGAGGGGGAAACTATAGTAACTACTCCCAAGCGCTGGAGTGCCGCGACTATCGCAATCAGTATCAAGATGCCAAAAGAGATCTATCTAAATTGTGCAGAGATGCTGGCGCGGGAAGTGGTTGTGCCGATAAGGTCGCTGCGTGCAGTGGCGATGCTGGCGACGATGGTCAGTTAGATATGTACTCCTTGGGTGCAACAGCCTTGGGTTCCGACAATGCTCTTGGGAGTGCCTTGGGAATCATGGGGCAAGGTCGTGCATCTGGATGTCCACAGTACTCCTACCAAGACTATTTCGACAAAAAAGATAAGTACACAGACGATCTTGATAAAACTGAAGAGGACCTTGCAAAACTTTCTGACGATCAAGCAGACGTTCAAGAAGACTTCAATAAGGAAATCTCAGATCTTCAAGAAGACCTGAACAAGGCTCAAGAGGACTTGCAAGGTAAGAAACGTGACCTTGCTGACAAAGAACGCGAACAAATAAGTAGTTACCAAAAAATTAATAGCGACTCTGAGGAGTCGTTAGAAGAACTTGGTACACAACTTTTGGACTTAAATGGTAAAAAAATAACCGCCGAACGCGATAGAAGTCTGCAGTTAATTGGTATGACTGAAGCCTCCGCTAAACGTGCCTGCACGAAAGCTGTCGTGGATCAAAAAGCAGTCATGGCGAAAGATGCTTCACTTAGTGGGCTATCATCAGGAACAATGATCTCCAAAGCTAAGAAGCAAAAGCAGGACCTGATTGCGATCTGGAATGATTGCATGGAAGTTTATCAACAAAAACGCCAGGCCTTGATGGAATCCAAGAATCAGGAAATGCAACTACTGGAAGACAACATCAAAAAAGTGCAAAATAAGATGACTCGCATCGACGACGCCCTGACTTTGGCACAATCTCAACTAGATCAAATCAAAGCGCAAGCAAAAACAGAGGGTGAGCAAGCTGATCAGAACATGACCAAGCTTATGCAGAATATCCAAAATAAAATGACAGCTGCAAAGCAAAAGCTGGATCAAAAACTTCAAACTATCGCCAAGAAAACTGAGACTTATGGCGAAAAGACCAAGCGTTTGAATGCTCAGATTTCCCAACTCGGGGTAGCTCCTCCGTCGGGTGCTACGACCACCGCTTCTGCCATCTCTGGAGAAATGGCAGATAAACAGCAGGAAATCGAAGAACTGCAAGACTATGTTGAGACCGCTTGCGGTGGTGGTACCGAAATCAAGAATAGAAACTCAGAATCCCAAGGTGGAAGAAGCTAACTATTCCTCCGGAAACACTCGCCTTCGGCCCAGTACGTCTGGACCCTCAAACAACACACTGCTAGAATGGGGCTTCGTTAAAGGAGCCCCTTACAGTGTTAAAAAAAATCATCCTGGCAATTGTCGCTCTCGGTATTCTTGGTGCTGTTGGCGCCGTACTTGCCTATCAAACTGTTAAGTCAAATCTTCCCCAAATCATCACGATTCAAGACTACAAACCTGAGATGGTCAGTCAGGTGTATGATCGCAATGGGAAAAAGATCGGCGAATACTTCCGCAAACGCCGCACCTTGGTTCCTTACGACAAAATTCCTAAAGACCTGGTAAATTCATTTCTCGCAGCAGAGGATGATCAGTTTTTCCAGCATAAAGGCATCAATCCGCAGGCGATCTTCCGTGCGGCCCTTGCCAACCTTCGCGCCGGTCGCTCTGTTCAGGGTGGATCCACGATCACTCAACAGGTGGCTAAAACTCTGATGCTGTCTTCAGAGAAAACTTTGACTCGTAAGTTAAGCGATATTCTTTTGGCGATTGAAATGGAAAAGAATCTGTCCAAGCAGGACATTCTGTTTCTTTACTTGAATCAAATCTATTTTGGACAGGGTGCTTACGGAGTTGAGCAAGCTGCTCAAACTTACTATCGCAAACCGGTCAGCAAGCTGACATTGCCTGAGATGGCAATTCTTGCGGGCTTGCCAACAGCACCAAGTGCTTACAATCCGATTCGCAATCCTTCCCGCGCCAAAGAACGACAGATTTACGTTCTCCGTCGTATGGCAGAAGTAGGCTTCATCACGAAGGAACAAGCCGAGAATGCAATTCAAGAGCCTGTTAAAGTTTACGTTCGCGAAAACTACGAAGAGCTTGCGCCATTCTATTTGGAAACTGTCCGTCAGATGCTGGTGGCCCAGCTTGGTGAAAACATGGTTCTGGATAAGGGCTTGCGTATTTACACTGCATTGGATTTGCAAAAACAATTAGCAGCTCAAGAATCCGTCATGGATGGTTTGAAAAGTCTGGATAAACGCCAGGGCTATCGTGGTCCGATTAAAAACATCGCTTCAGATTCTGATATTGAAAACTTTATCAACGAAAACAGAACGAAGTTAATCGGCGACTCGACACCTGAAAGAATTATTCAGCCTGATGGTAAGTACGCGGATCTGGTTGCACCGGTTGATCCTAAGGCCGCTAAAGAGCACCCTCTTCTTCCCTCATACATTAAAATCAAAGACACCGTTCAAGGTGTTGTAATGAATGTGGACGACAATGCGGGCTTGGTTTACGTGAAGATCGCTGACTCCCAGGGTCTGATTGATTTTGATTCCATGACTTGGGCACGTAAGCCTGATTCAGATAAACGCTATGACCTGGCGACAATAAAGAAACCATCCGAAGCTTTAAAAAAAGGCGACGTGATTCAGGTTAAGATTGTTGGCGACAAGTTTACGACTACTAGAGCCGTTGCACCTAAAAAGGGATCTGCACCTTTGAACCTTCCTGACTTCAATCGCTATGTTGACCTGGAGTTGGATCAAGAGCCTTTGGTTGAAGGCGCTTTGATTTCTTTGGATCAAGATTCCCAGGATGTACTTGCCATGGTGGGTGGCGTGAATTTCGCGCGCAGCGAATTCAACCGCGCCATTCAGGCACCTCGCCAAACCGGATCTTCATTTAAGTCAATTGTCTATGCATCTGCTATGGATAAGGGCTACAACCCGGCAACTCCAATCATGGATGCTCCGTTGGTGTATGAAGGTTCCGTGGGTGATGAAGAAGGTCAGGGTGACTCCAAAGATACCAAGGCCTGGAAGCCCGCGAATCACTCAAAGAGTTTCGGTGGCGACATCATTGTCAGAAATGCTCTTTCACAATCCTTGAATATTCCTGCCGTAAAAATTATTGAAGACGTTGGTGTTCCTTGGGCAACCGAGTATGCCCGTCGCTTAGGAATCTTCAGCCCACTGAATCCCGACTTCACTCTCGTGTTGGGGTCTTCGAGCGTGACCCTGTATGAAATGACAAAAGCATTTTCAGAGTTCGGTCGTCTGGGTAAACGTACACGTCCGCTAGTTATCCATAAAGTGGCTGATGCGGACGGAAAAACCATTCTGGAAAATGTTTCTTTGGACTCTCGCTTTGAGCGTGAAATGAAACCTTATGAAGATGATTTCGAGAATCGTCGCAAAGAGTATCTGGCACTTGCAGCAGAGCCTGCAAAGCTTGAAGAGTTCAAAAAGAAAGATCCAAAAAAAGCAGCGATGGCTGAAAGTTTTTTCTTCCAGGATCCAGATCAGTTGATCAAACCAACCACTGCGTTCGTGATGACTTCACTTCTTCGTGGTGTCGTTGAAGATAAGAACGGTACTGGCGCCCGCGCAAGAGCATTAGGTCGCGAAGTCGCCGGTAAAACTGGTTCAACGAACAACTACTATGACGCGTGGTTCATTGGTTATACAGCTCAAGTTGCCACTGGCGTTTGGGTGGGTTTTGACAAAGAAAAAAGTCTGGGTAAGGGCGAGGTCGGTGGCCGCTCCGCATTGCCAATTTGGGTAGAATACATGAAAGCAGCCCACGAAGGACTTCCTCAAGTGACTTTCCCAGTTCCCGATGGTATCGTGTTTGCAAATATTGACAGTGAAACTGGCAAACTTGCGAATGCTTCTACTAAGAACATCCTACGCCAGGCCTTCGCTGAAGGAACTGAACCCACTGCTGCTTCCAGCAAGCAAGAAGAAGCAACAGACTTTTACAAACAGGATTTCTCTGAGTGAAGGATATCCACCTCTGGGGTGTGAAACAGAACAATCTTAAAAACATCGAGGTCAAGATCCCGGTCGGTAAAATGACTGTGATCTGCGGCCCGAGTGGTTCAGGGAAATCCTCTCTGGCGTTTGAGACTCTATTTGCCGAAGGTCAGCGCCGCTTCATCGAGAGCATGTCCAACTATGCCCGTCAGTTCCTGAACAAAGCACCGAAGCCTGACATTGAAGGCATCAGCAATATTCCGCCGGCAATTTCGATTGAACAAAAGAACACCGTTAAAAGCTCGCGCTCTACGGTTGGCACAACGACTGAAATCATTGATTATCTGCGCCTGCTTTACGAAAAAATCGGCAAGTCTTATTGCCCGACACATCACTGCCCCACTGAAAAAGAAAGCGTCACTGAAGCCACTGATAAAGTGATCAAAGAATTCACGGGAAAACGTGGCTACATCATGGTGGAGATTACAGAGAGCGGACGTGTTGCTCAGGCCAAAAAGTTGCACTCGCTGCTTTTACAAGATGGCTATTTGCGCATTTATATTCCAAAAGTTGCACCCACTGTAAAACCAGTTGCGGTAAAAAAGGCCACGCTTAAAAAAACAAAAACCAAAGGTGCCACTAAAAAAACAGTGGAAGAAGTCATCAGCATCCCGGTCGCTCAGTCCAGCCTGACGAACGAAGAAATGGGAACTGTGGTTGAGATTGGTGATCCTGCTGCAATTAAAAAAGGACTTCCGAAGGAAACCTTTTACCTGATTATCGATCGTATGAGCTTCAATGCCGATGAACGCGGGCGCATTGCCGATTCAATGACCCAAGCCTACGAAGCCAGTATCAAGTACAATACCAATCTGATTTCCCGCAAGGCTACAATCCTGACTACCGAAGGACAGCGCCTGCAGGTTAGCGAAGAATCTTCCTGTCCTGTGTGCGGCTACACTCCGCCACCTCTGACTTCCAGATTGTTCAGCTTCAATTCCCCCATCGGCGCATGTCCTACCTGCAAAGGCTTTGGAAATATTTTGGATATCGATGAAGCCAAAGTAGTTCCAAATCCTTCGATGAGTTTGGCGCAAGGGGCGCTAAGTCCCTTCTGGATGCCAAGTGCCGCCCACGAAAAGAAGCAACTTTTGGCGTATTGTAAGAAGGCCAAGATCGATATTCATACTCCGTGGCAGGATCTTCCCAAAGAGCATCGCGAAGTTATCTGGAAAGGTAATGACGATTTCTTTGGCGTGCGCGGTCTGTTTGAATACCTGGATCAGATCAAATACAAAATGCACGTCCGCGTTTTTATAGCACGCTTCCGCAGTCCTTTCTTATGCCCTGATTGTAAAGGTGCTCGCCTGCGTGAAGAAGCCAACCATGTTTTGGTGGGCAGCGCGAATATCAATCATCTGTCTTCCATGATCATTGAGGATCTTTGTGAGTTCTTTAAAAAAATCGAACTTACCCCGCATCAGACGGAAGTGGCCGGTGAAGTTTTAAAACAGATTCGTTCGCGCCTGGAATTCCTGATTCGCGTGGGTGTTCATTATCTTTCCCTGAATCGCGAAACCAGAACTCTTTCTGGCGGCGAGTATCAACGTTTGATTCTGGCCAACCAATTGGGCATGGGGCTTTCCCAGGCACTTTACGTGCTGGACGAACCCACAGTGGGCTTACATCCCCGTGACAATGACCGACTGATTTCTATTCTTCAGGACCTAAAAGATCTGGGCAATACCCTGGTAATTGTTGAACACGATCACGATGTGATCAAATCCAGCGAAAACATCATCGAGATGGGACCAGGATCTGGATATCTTGGTGGAGAAGTCGTTTATTCCGGCCCTACCAAAGAATTCTATAACTACGCCAAGTCCAACACGGTCCCTTATTTGAAAGATAATAAGCATTCGGCAAATCTTCGTACGATTCGCCCGGTGGATATTGATACTTATAAAGTTAAAATCGAACTTAAAGGTGCTAGAGGCCACAATCTTAAGAATCTGGATGTGGTAATTCCTTTGAATCGCCTGGTAACCGTCACGGGTGTCAGTGGTTCCGGAAAATCAACTTTGATTTCCAAAACTTTATATCCGGCATTAGCCCGCGCTTTGGATTTAGAGTACCTTCCAGCGCAAGATTACGCAGGCCTTGAAGGTGTTGATCACATTAAAAATGTTCTTTTGATCGATCAATCCCCGATTGGTAAATCTGCGCGCAGCTCACCGATCACTTACTTAAAAGCCTTCGATGCTATTCGTACGATCATGGCCACAACTCCTGAATCACAGTCTCGGGGATACACTCCGGGTACATTCAGCTTGAATGTGGATGGCGGTCGTTGCCCGGCCTGCAAGGGAACGGGCTATGAAGAAATCGACATGATGTTCATGGATAACGTCGTTATTCCATGTGACGTGTGCGACGGTAAAAAATATCGCAACGAAATCCTGGAAATTAAGTACAAAGACAAGAATGTTTCTGAAATCCTGGCGATGACCGTGACTGAAGCCATGAACTTCTTTGTTGCGCACCCGAACATCCGTAAGCCACTTTCTGTCTTGAAGGAAGTGGGCTTGGATTACCTGCAATTGGGTCAGCCTGCGAACTCACTAAGTGGTGGTGAATCCCAGCGCCTTAAGATCGCTAAAGAACTGTCCCAGGTTCAGCAAAAGGCGACATTATATATTCTAGATGAGCCTACGACAGGCCTTCACTTCCGTGAGGTGGACCTGTTGATGAAAGTTCTTAATAAGCTCATCGAAACAGGCGGAAGCGTCGTTGTCGTAGAGCATAATTTGGACGTGATCCGTGGCTCTGATTATATTATTGACCTAGGCCCTGAAGCGGGTAAAAAAGGCGGTAGTATTGTTGCTCACGGAACCCCTGACGACATCATGAAGGCTAAAAAGAGCCTGACCGGCCAATACTTAAAACGCTATATCGACGGGAATGCATAATACCCGCGAGACGGAAGTAGAATGCTACCTGAGATTAAAAAGTTACTTGCTGAAATTAAGCCCCACAAAAAACGCTTCACCGTTGTTGCCACTACGGGCGTCGCCTATGCGCTTGCGTCTGCGCAAATCGCATTCTTGTCCAAAGTTCTATTTGATGCGCTCTCGGCCAATAACCAAGTTGAGCTAAAAAAACAAATTCCTATCGTTATCGGCTTGGGATTCATTCAGGCTGTTTCGCGCTACTATCATCTATACAACATGAACTATATCGCTGAAGCAGTTGTTTCACGAATCCGCGAAAAGCTTCAATACAAGTTCATGAAGTTGAATCTATCATTTCACAATACCTATGCGACTGGATCTGGCGGTCTTATCAGCCGTATCTTGAATGATATCAAAACCATTCAAGATGGCTTGCGGGTTATTGCCGATATTTTTCTTTATCCTCTTCTACTGGTGGGTCTGATCATAAATTTGATCAGAATCGACTGGAAACTGACACTGGCAGTTCTAATTGTAACTCCTTTGATCGGGATGATCCTAAAATCTGTCGCTCGGAGTATGCGCAAATACATCCCGCAAGAACGCGAAACATTGGAACACATGACATCTACAATCAAGGAAAGCTTGGACGGCGTTCGTGTGATTCAATCCTTCAATCTTGAAAAAGATATGGCAAAGCGCTTGGAAGATGAATCAAGCATTTTCCTAAAAATCCGCAAAATCGTTTTCAAACGCCAAGAAGCAGCCGGTCCTGCGACTGAGTTTATCGCAACAGCACTCGTTCCCTTAATCCTGCTTTACAACAGCTATGAGATAGCTGCTGGGCGCGGCACTCCAGGTAACTTTATTGGCTTCATCGCGTCCCTTTTGATGACGAATGCACCAATCAAAAAAATTCAAGAAGCCTACATCCGTATTCAGGAAGTTGCGATCTCCGCTCGTCGTATCTTCGAGATCATCGAAAATCCTTCTGAGGTTCCTGAGGTGGCAAACCCAATTCCTTTCCCTAAAGACTGGAAAAAAATCACATACAAAAATGTCAGCTTTAGCTATGGCAAAGATCTGATTCTAAAAAACGTAAATCTTGAAATTAATCGCGGCGAAGTTGTAGCATTGGTCGGATCAAGCGGCAGCGGTAAATCCACGATCGTAAATCTGCTGGAAAGATTCTTTGACTCTACATCAGGCGAAATCCTGATCGATGACGTGAATATCAAGGATTTGGGCCTAAAAGATCTTCGTCGCAACATTGCACTAGTTACTCAAGATGTCTTCTTATTCAGTGATTCCATCGAAAAGAATATTTGGGCTGGCGATTACAACCGTAGCCGTGACGACATCCAAAAGATGGCGAAACTTGCAAACGCTCATGACTTCATCATGAAAACACCACAAGGCTATCGCAGCCGCGTGGGTGACCGTGGCAACCTGCTTTCAGGCGGGGAAAAACAACGTATCAGCATCGCACGTGCGATGTTTAAAGATGCGCCAGTATTGATCCTGGATGAAGCGACAAGCGCCTTGGACACAGCAAGTGAAATCGAAGTTCAAAAGGGCCTGGATCACTTGATGGAAGGCCGTACGGCCCTGGTAATTGCTCATCGTCTTTCAACGATCCAAAAAGCAGACAAAATCGTGGTTATGAAAGCAGGCCAAATCGTTGAAATCGGAACTCACGCAAGTTTGCTTTCACTTCAGGGCGAGTACCACAATTTCCACAGCCTACAGCACAGCTAAGGTATCTGGAGCAGTTACTTAAACTGCTCCGACAACCACTTCATCACATGCGGCATACGACATTGCCAGTAAGTGTTCGCATGTGAATTACAGTCTTTCTTCTGATCACAGACTTCCTTCAGATCACAATCCTTGATGCCAATTTCAAACTCAGGATGATTCTTTTTAAGCTCTTCAATGAACTTCTTGGTATCCGGAGTGTCCTTAAGGAAAGAATCTGTTGAGCCAATTTCCAGTCTGAAGCTTTTAAATGGAAGACAGCGTTCGCTTCCTGGCTTCTTCAGCTTCTGGCAGATATGACGGGCACTGCGCGCTTCGAAGTCCTTACCCACACCATAGGAATAATAGTCCTCTTGAGGTTGCACACTGTTGCTATTGGGAGTCCAAATCTCCGCAGGAGTTCTAAACACCGGACTTAAAGAATAAACCGTACAGACAAGTTTTGGATTGCTTAAACCCAACTGCAAAGCACCGTTGCCGCCCATAGAAATTCCGTATAACGCGCGGTCGCAAGGCTCATTGGGAAAAACGCGAAAGTTTGTCTCAATGAATTCGATTAAATCCTTCGTCACCATGTCCGCCATCATTACTTTAGACTTGGCTCCATTCATCCAATAGTGACTTTGCCCATTCGGTGCAAAAATCAGAAAGGGCCGAGCTCCTGCGCGAATGGTTTGATCATAGGCTTCCAGACCTCCCGCTGACATCAAGGAGTCACGATCCCCGCCGCGACCGTGTAAGAATATCGCATAGGGATAAGGAGTTGCCGCATCCGGCATATATCCCGGAGGAACTATCACATTGAATTCAACATTCTTGTTCAAACTTTTTGAAAAGAATTTTGACGAAAGACAACGCGAAATGAAGACACGTTGATTGAATATCTTTGCATCGTAAGGTTCACACTTGTGAGTTTCTGCGAAAACTTTGAACGATAGAAAGCATAAAAGTATGCATGGAATTAGACATTTCATATTCAGCAACGATAACACATCACTTTTTCGTTTCAAAATGAGTCGATCTCTAAGCGCAAGAAATCACGGTGTTATTTCAACAAACTGCACTTCTTGTGCACAAAACTTATATGACCAAGGTCCGGGTTTGCATGAACTTTCGACACAACCCTCAAGTCCGTCTAGTTTCTTGACGATAAAAATATCGACAGTTTGAAAGTTCTAGAAAATTAAAAGGGAGTTGAAATGATTAATTGGGATGAGTTTGAACATATACATGTGATTAAAAAACTCAAACATATCCTTAGCGCTTGGTGGAATATCGACGTTGTATTCACTGACGAACGAGGTGCACTAAGAGGGTATGACTCTGGCAAAGCTGGTTTCAACAATCCTGCTATCGCTGCTTTAGTAAATAAAGAAGCCGGTCAAGCCAGCATCGCTGAGCTTGTAACTAAATCACTTGATGATCTTCGCACATCTCAAAACCGCTTTTCACTTCGCAAGTGGGACATTGTTGGCTTTGACGTGGGTGTTTTCCCAATCATGATCGAAAATGATTGCGTCGGCACTGTGGTAGCGATGGGCTTCTTCCGCGAAGCAAACTTTTCATCTCGCATGACCGAAATCCGTGAGCGCTTGGCCGCTTTCGGTATGTCCGGTGAAGTGATTGAAAAATGTCTGGGTAAATTGAAATTCCTGGATGACCATGAACGCACTCACTTCACTGAGGTGTGTGAATTGGTTGCTCAAGAGATCGTGACTCTTCACCTTGAGATTACTTCTCGTGAAGATCGCATCAAAGAATTGAATAAAGAACTTGGCAATAGATTCAAGTACGACAACATGATCGGTAAATCCAAACCAATGCAGTCTTTGTACGCCTTGCTTGATAAAATCAAAGGTGCAGACTCGACCGTTCTGGTTCAAGGGGAAAACGGTACAGGTAAGGAATTGATCGCAAAATCGATCCACTATAACTCTCACCGTAAAGAAAAACCGTTCATCATCCAAAACTGTTCAGCATTCAATGACAACTTGTTGGAGTCAGAATTGTTCGGTCACGTTAAGGGTTCATTTACTGGAGCTTTGAAAGACAAAAAAGGTCTTTTCGAAATGGCAGACAAAGGAACATTCTTCCTGGACGAGATCGGTGATACTTCTCCACAAATGCAAGTTAAGCTTCTTCGCGTATTGCAAGAAGGTACTTTCACTCCAGTGGGTGCGACTGAAATGAGAAAAGTCGATGTTCGTATCGTTGCGGCGACGAACAGAAACCTTAAAGAGATGGTTGAGCAAGGTACATTCCGTGAAGACTTGTACTACCGCTTGAATGTTATCAACATTCGCGTTCCGCCTTTGCGTGAGCGCAAAGAAGACATCCCGTTCCTGACGGACTTCTTCTTGAACAAAATCCATGAATCTCAAGGCGGTGTTAAACACCAATTGACGAAGCGTGCTCTTGAAAAATTGTACGACTATCCATGGCCAGGTAACGTTCGTGAATTGCAAAATGAAATCGAAAGACTGTGTGTTCTTTCCGGTGAAGAATCAAAATTGATGGGTGAATTGCTTTCTCCAAAAATTTTGGAGGCTGGCGAAAAGAACAAAGTTCAAGGTTCTCGTTTGCAAGGTAAGTTGAAGGATGCGTTGGAAGATCTAGAGCGCGAAATGATCCGTGAGGGTCTTCGTCGCACAGGTTGGAACAAATCCAAACTTGCAAAAGAACTGGGTATCAGCCGCGCCGGTCTTATCATGAAAGTCGAAAAATACGGCTTGGATAAGCGTAAGATCGCCCGCTAATTTGCGGCGCTGATTTACGGCATTGACCCTAAATTAATTACCTGTTCGAACTAAAAATAGAGGGCTTTGAAGGTTAACTTCAAGGCCCTTTTTCTTTGCACCAACACCACCTAAAGCCCTGAAAATATGCAGTTTTCCCAACCTCCCCTGCGCTTGGCATTGTCTTTGTATATAAGGGTTTTTGTTAAGGGGTGTGTTTAGTATGCAAAATACAACTATGGATTCATCATTCATGATTCGACTGAAGCAGCTTGTGGAAACTCGCTATGGGAAAGACCTATATATCCGGCAGTTGATGGATATGTCGTCAGTGCAAACTGATCAGGACACTTATCTTCGCGGCTCTGACTTTCACGTTCCAATAAAAGTAAACGGTTCCTTGCTGGGTACGGCAATTGTACCTTCGGCGCTGGATCTTAATGCGGAAAAACGCCAGGGCGTAACTCAGTTGATTCGCATGGTTATGGAACCCGCATTGTACAAATGGTATCTTGAACAAAAAGAATCCAATCTGGTTGAAATTAGCAAAGCTAACTTTGCTACAGAAAATCTTCATGTCTTCGGCGACGACACGCTCCCAAGCATTGACGAAATTCTTGAAGATAACTCTGACGACCTGGCCAAAGGTCTATCCACTGAACTTGTATCGCATTTGATCCATCTTGAAGGCTCTACAGAAACAACCAACAAGAAGGTTGCACTTCAACTTCACGAGCTGACAGGTCGCTGGGCATTCGTACCTTTTAAAGATATCAAAGGTCAGCTTCACTCCAGTTTCGACATCGCAAAAATGGGTGCAATGACAGTTTTCGTCGAGAAAATCGAGGAACTGAATCCTGCAGAACAGGAATTGCTGTTGGACTATCTGCGCGAAGAACACGAATCCGACGAACCGTTGATTATCACAAGTTCCGCTTTAAGCCTGGAAGACCTGGCAAAAGTTGAGGGATTGGCGTCTGACTTGGTTGACGAGGCTTCTGTGAATTGTTTCGAGGTGGACCGTGCTCCACTGAATACCCAAGGCTTAAGAGAAGTTCTGGAACTGTTCTTTTTGAAGGAACCCGAACTTACATAAGTCCTTGTATTTACAGTGAGTGTCTGTGAGAATTTTTCTTATGGTCACTCACGATGATTTTCTAAATTCTTTTCTAAGCCGCTCCCTTTCCACAGACTCGTTCAAGGTGTTTTCTCTTGCAGGAGATGCCTCGAATCGCCGCTATTACCGCGTGGTACACGACAATCAGTCCTGGGTATTAATGCGTTGGGAGCCTTTTGATCCAGCGAACTATCCGCTGATGAGCGTCCTTAATCATTTTGCCAAAAACGGCGTTCACGTTCCAAAAATTGTGGCTATGTCCCCCAGCGAAGGACTTATTCTTCAGGAGGATTTGGGCGACTTGATGCTGGAAAGAAAGTTTTGGGAAAGCCAAAGCCACGAGTCTTCCATGGAGTGGTACAAGATGACAGTAGATGAGGTCGTAAAGATCCATCATAAAGCCACACTTGATCATGATCCCAACTGCTCTGCCTTTAAGATGAAGTTTGATACAGAGAAATTTCTTTGGGAAATGAACTATGGCAAAGACAACTTATTGGCCGGCGTGCTGAAATTTCCTTTCAATGAAAAAACCAATAAAGAAATTTCCGATATCTTTTTGGATGTCTGTTCAAGATTAGATGCTGAACCAAAGAGAATTGCTCATCGCGATTATCACTCCCGCAATGTGATGATCAAACTTGATAAAGTTCATGTAATCGACTTCCAGGACGCGCGCCTCGGTCCGATTCAATATGACCTGGTTAGTCTGATGCGTGATTCATATGTCGACATGAGTGACGAAATGGCAAACAAGCTGATTAACTATTATTTGGAACAATCAAAGCAGTATCTACCGAAAGATTTCTCTCGTGAACACTTTGATCGTATCTATGAGCTTCAATCCATTCAGCGCTGCTTTAAGGCGTGCGGCAGCTTCGCAAGCTTCTTCCATCAACGTGAAGATCGTCGTTACTTGAAGTACCTTTCAGGCACCCTAAGACGCGTTATGAAAGCGATCAATGAGTTCCCAGAGTATAAGGTCTTTGCTGACATTCTAATTGATTCAGGTGCGCTTGAAAGAAAGTACGAATCTCTATGAATGTAATGCTTCTTGCAGCTGGTGAAGGCACCCGCCTTCGCCCTTATACGAATTTGTTGCCCAAACCTGCCATGCCATTTTTGACTTTGCCACTGGCGGCTCACTCCCTGGGTTTTCTGCAAGAAGTTTCCATTTCCAAACTGGTCGTGAACACCTATCACCTGCCAGAAAAGATCCACAGCCTTTTCAACAGAATTAACCACGGCGCCAACAAACTTGTTTTCTGTGATGAGGTTGGTGAAATCCTGGGAAGCGGCGGCGGTTTAAGCAATGCCCGTGAGCACTTAAAAGGTGGCGGCGATTTCATCATGATGAACGCTGATGAAGTCATTCTTCCAAAAGATTCCCAAATACTTTCCAAAGCCATTGCCCACCATCAAGCCACTGGCGCACTTTCAACTTTGATGGTTATGAATCATCCTGAAGTTGGCACCAAATTCGGTGGCGTGTGGACTGACGACTCAGGCAACATCAAAGGCTTTGGCAAAACAAAAATCGAAGGCAGCGAAAACGCATGGCATTTTATTGGCGTTCAGATTCTGTCTGAAAGAATCTTTAACTATCTTCCTGAAAAAGGTGTTTCAAACATCCTTTATGACGGTGTGATGGCAGGTGTTGCGAAAGGCGAAAAGGCCCAAGTTTTTCCTTTTGAATGCACCTGGTTTGAAACCGGAAATCCCGCAGATCTTTTAGAGGCTTCCAAGCATTGCTTGGAAATTCTAGTGGCACCTGACTCCCCGGAAAAACAGGCGCTTGAGAAAACATTTGCACAGTTTGCTACATCACGGATTATCACGCAGAATTTCAATCAAGCCCTTCTACAGTTTTCGTCAGAAGCTGTGATTGATAACAATTCAAAATTTTCGGGTTTTGTTTGCGCCGGATCCAGAACAGTCATTGGTAAGGACTGCTCGCTTGAAAATGTCATTATCGGGGATGATGTGACGGTTGCTGACGGCACTCGCGTCAGCAACACCATCTTATTATAGAACTATTTTTTTAAATCAATATCAGCTGCACCAAAAAACGAGTCCTGACTCTCTTTTACTTTATAGCGTCGGGACATCATCAGAAAGATACTATCAGCGGCAACGCCAATCGGCTCTCCGTTATAGTTCTTACTCATTCCTGCAGCAAGTCTGGAAGGATCTTTATCAAGCAGGCTTGAAGACCCACCTGATCCGGCACCCGCATAACCTGAATAGCCACCCGAGCCCGAAGACTCTGAATTGCTTGGTGAGCGCGAACCTCCACCGCCGCCTTCTTCATATCCATTAACTGCCGTTGTAGATCCGATTTTAACTTTCTCCAGCGCTTTCTTTTCAACTTGTGCTGACCCCGCCATCGCAGAATCAATTGCACCCTGAGGAAGACCTGCCGCTGCCATCCCCGCCGGAGATGACATATCAGAAACATTATAAGTGCTGCCATCAGGGGAAGTGATTTTCGTAGCTGAACTGTTCACCAGTCCTTTTGCCTTCAAGTCACTAAGTCCCGCCTCAGCTTTCTTCATATAATCAGAGCCAACAGCCGCAACAGATTTGTATTCAGGATCATTTGCCACTGAAGAATTGTAATTTCCATTTGAACCATAGGCGTCTGACAAATCGCCCGTATACATGGACTGCGCCGCTTTATTGCCGTTTTCCTTTGCCTGTTTCATCGATAGAATCGCCATTGCCGTGAATGCAGCGGCCACCGCACAAGCACTTTTGTCATCCGATGAACAACGAGACCAATTGATCGCAGCAATTCCAAACTCTGTAGCACTGGCCACGGCATTAAATGCCTCGCCCTTTTTATTTGATTTTGCCGCATCATTTGCAGAGCTGTTCACAGCAGGCTGCGCGGATTTAGTCGTCGAGGACGACGTCCCATCGACCCCGGATGTTGCCAACGAATACGCTGGAGACATCGAGATACTTAGAATACAAACCGATTTAGTTATGGTTTTAAACATCTTCATTCTGTCCCCTAGTTATTTAGTAAAGAAGACCGGTTGTCCTGATAACGTTCACGAACTTTTTCCCAGTTGGATTTACCACCCTGGCCAGTAACTTCCTTACTTGCATTCGTAGCGCCGCCATTCATTTTTAAAGGATCTTTCGCACCACCGGGCAAATAGCTGCGGTATCCGGACTTGTCCCCGTCACCATCACCACCAGAGCCCCATGCTCCACCTCCGCCACCACCACCGGAGCCGCCAAGGATATTTGTATCAAGCGCTTTTTGTGCATCTTTGCCTTCGCCCGCAGCGCCACTGCCACCGAAGCCACTGCCACCACCCAAGTTGGCGCCGCCACCACCGACAGGAGCACCCACACCACCAGCAGAACTAGATGGGCTGCGAGCACCGCCTAAATCAGGTTCACCACCGCCGACAGCAAGGTCAGCAGCCGAAAGACCATCTTTACCAGCTTCTGTACTTCCAGCAGACAAGGCAGAAAGCCCACCTTCGGAAGCGTTCATGGAGGCTCTAGCTGCAGTAGATCCGCAACCTTCAAGCATTGGATTTTTTAAACAGATACACTCTGGAAGATTCGCATTGGATGCAACCGCACACTTTTCAGCGGTTGTTTCTGATCCCGCAACCGACGAATCAGCATTGGAAGCATCTTCGCAACTATTTGCTTGTTTGATCGCATTTACGACACCATAAATACCTGTGCCTGCGGACAGTAAAAGTTGTGCGTATTTACTTGTACAAATCTCTGTTTTTCCAGCGATTGATTGAACATCCTTTGGCGCAAGTTCTTGCTTAGCCAAATTCAAAAGAGTTGCACGCAAATCCGCATAGCGACTCATGCTTTGAGCACATGACGGATCCTGATCGTTCTGACATTTATAGTCACCAGATAGGGCCTGCTGCAACTGGGGCAATGCCTTCATACTTGCACTACAATACCAACCACAGTGACCTTTTGCTGCACCACAAGCTGCGGTGTACGCAGTCAAGGCAGCTTGTGCAATGCCCATTGCCTTACCCATTGAGCTACAACTGTCCTTTACTGCTGCAGCTCCAGCTACCGCCATCAAGGAATTAATCGCAGCGACTCCATCCTGAATATTGGGACTTAAGTTTGACAGGCAGGCGTAAGCAGCCGCTTTCTGGCCATTTACACAAGTATCCCAGTTATCCAGATACTTCCAGTAAGCGGCATCAGCTGCTTTGAATTTCGTATCCAAAATTTTTCCGTTCGCCAATCTTTTGTATTCAGAAAAGAATTTCATGAAGTCAGCTTTGGTTGCAACCAACCCGCCGGCTTCCGCCTCATTCATGTCCTGAGCTTTGGTGGTGTCGCTAGCTACAGTGCTTGGTGCCGCTGAACCTTGTTTTTCCTTTTCAACTTTGGCTTCACTACTATGCCTAGTAGGTTCCGCCGCAAAAGCGGGTGAATACACGAAAGACATTGTGAAAAGAATCGTAAACACGCGAAGAATCGCATTTCTCATAGATATTCCCCTACCTGTCTCTTTTCGGACAAAAGTCAGAGAATCTTAAGTGTCTCATTTCGAGAATATGCGAATGAAACTAGAAGTCAGACGGCGGTAGATTCTTGATCTTGGCACTGCCCGAGTTATCTCCACCCAGTTGCAGCTCAGAGTTCAAATAATCCGAGGAAATCATTTTAACTGAATAGCCCGTACTGCCACCCACTATACAATTCCCCGAGGTTGGTGGAGCAGGAGTTTCACCATCGTATTTTGGCTCGATTGTACATTTACCTAACTTGTCGGTGTTTAAAGAGTAGTCAAGCAAGCCATTGTCAGCCCAGCCGGTAAGCACGTTCTTCCAGTCTTTGGAAACATAGGTTAGCTTTTGATCGATATCAAGCTGCAGTTCCCGAATCTCTGGATTCTTTAGAACCTTAAACTGATCTTTCACACTGAATGCTTCCAGGTTTTCACCACCCTGATTATAGTCCTTGTGATAGCCAATATCAGGGCGCACCAGTTTATCGAACCCCGCCACAACTTTAGGAATGAACTTATCTTTAATGCGCTTGTAGTAGTTGTGATAAAAATCCGGTTCGATGGAATAGTAAGCCATGTCGAACTGATCCGGAAGAACTGCTAACAATTCCAAATTTCTAAAGCGCGATGGCCCGCGGGCCTCTTCGCTCCACGCCAGAAGGTCTCCATTTCCTGAACTTTGTTTGGCAAAATCAAATGGCAACTGCTTCCAGTGGTCAAAGTTCGGAGCATTGTCGCGAAGATCCGCAGTCGTGTTAGAGCGATTCTGACTCCAGGTCGGATCCAATCTGAAAATTGCGCGACCAAACTGAAACAACATGTTTCGACTTTTCAACCCCACGGGGTCACCAACAAAGCGACTATAGTTACCTGCCCGTGTCGCATCCTTGGGATTACCGATATTACCAGTATCGAAAATTCTTGGTGGAAGGTTTTCATCCATCTTACCACCGCCCGTTGACTTCTCAGAACCCGACGGCCATTGCGATTCATACCACGGACCCATTCGGCCACCGAACGGTTTAAAGAAGGCCCGCGCTTTTAACTGGACAGCCCCGAGTGGAGAGAATGGAATATTTGGAGTGGATGTGGCACTGACCCCAACATAAGCCATGCACCATGGATTCTTTTCGACACCCATCGAATAGTTGTAGGGATCTTCAATATTCTGGCGAAGTCCGACATACTGGGAGAGCTCACTGATCTCTCTCCATAGTGGATGCCCCTGATCCTCACGAACTTCGCGGGGCCAATTGTTTGGATCTGCTGCCAGCTCCTTTGGAACAGAGTCGATACGGTTCGATTCCTGACGACATTCCGTATCGATATAGTTGAAAGCCGGAGCAATTCTGATCGGCACCAACCATTTTGCTGGCATCTTATCAGAAGCGGGATTGTTGCAACCCTCAGCCCCCAGTGAATTATAGATCTGCACCTTCAGCTCACTGTTATTGTTGGCAGAAGTCAGATTGTTTCGCAAAGTCTTCACCATTCCGTCTTTTACGCTGTCCCCGTCCAAATCATAAAAGTCACTGGTATTGTTACTCATTGATCGGGACATCGCCGCAATCAACAACATCCGATCACCCTGATCGATGTTATAAGCCACTACGTACTGAGCAAGAAGACGGTAGTTAAATGCACCGAAGTAACGACACCGCTCAAAGGCACGACTTCGCAGTAGCTCTGTGGCATTACTGATCGCCGCATTGATACTATGGTGAAAGGCAATCGGTTTACTTTTCTCAAAAATCCTAATGCCACTGTTCGTTTTTAAGTATTTACACGTATTCTCGCCATCCGGCATCGGTTTAAAGGGAACATAGGTTGCACAGAATGAAGGAGCATCGTAAAAATCCCTGGCACTCATGTTGATGTCATCAGTATCCGCAGACCCCGGTCGCAATGTCAGTCCCCGTGTCGGATCTTTCAATAGCGGATGTTCCTCGAAATCCCCGGCAGTTCCGATCATGCGATAACGCCAAGCAAGTAATTTCCAGCTTTGACGTATCTGATAGTTCACATGTGCGATGGCGTTCATGTTTTCAGCCTGCTTCATCGCTCCGTAGTACGCGGCAAAATCCACAGAGTTTTGCAGGTTGATCTTGTGGTGGACCAGAAGTCCGACATTGACCACCATGGCAAAAAAGATAAACAGAATTTGGAATATAAGCGCAACAAAAAGTGCCACCTGACCTTTGCGATTTTTCAGTATTTGAATAGGTGGTGGTTGGCTTTTCTTCATGTCGTTTGATTATTGTCGCGTATAGCATGCGCAGAGGCAATAACTCGACCTTGAAAACTTTGACTTGTTCTATAGTGAGATGACAGACTTTTATCCAAGACAACCAAGAGGAATCTCGACGATGGTCCGTATAATTCTAACAGCACTTACTGTCTGCTCAATAGTCACTGCTCCGCTAACTTCCGGCGCAGCCGTTTTGTTTGAGGGATATTCAAAAATCAAAGCCGGCGAAGATCACATCGGTTATGTGATCAGTCGCTATGAGTTTGATGATAAGAAAAAGCATTTCATCAGCACTTACTTTATTAAAACCGGAAAAGGCACTACTGAAACGACCGAAAGCCTGAAAGCAGTTGCTGATTCTGAACTTGCGCCGATTTCTTATGAATACACCTCGCTTGCCGGCAAAGAATCCAAAACGATCGACGCCAAGTTTAGAGCAGGCGCTATGACTGCTTTGGTCAGCACGAACGGCAAAGCTTCGAAGATTGAAAAGAAGATTCCCAAAGGAACTTTCCTTTCCACTTTCCTAGTGTATCTGATGCTAAAAAGTAAAGAAGGTCTTCGCTCTGAAACCAAGTATGAGTATCAGGCCATCGCAGAAGAAGATGCCGGAATAGCTAAAGGTCAGGCCTTGGTCGGCAAAGAGCAAACGTACAATGACTTTAAGGTCTTTAAAATTCTAAACACCTTCAAGGATTCAAAATTCCTAAGTTACGTCAATGATCGCGGCGAAGTGATTGGCACCAGCGCCATGGGCACTGGAATTTCCACAGAACTTGTGGCTACTCCCGCTGAAGCAACAAACGGACAATCCTACAGTGCCGTTATTTTGAAAACTCTTTTTGGAGCCGTGCCAGCCGGTACTCAAAACGTCGTTGCCCAGGGAAAAAAGGCAAAACCAAGTACTTTGCCGGCAACCACAATCAGTGCTCCTGCAGCCGCTCCATCTCAAGCTACACAACCAGAAACTGAACCAGGTCAATAATATGGGTATTAATCAAGTTATCGGACAGCACATGTTCATCGGTATTCAGGGCCACGCACTGACGGCAGATGAAAAGAAATTTATCGTTGAAAAAAACATCGGTGGCATCTGCCTTTTCGGAAGAAACGTGGCTGATCCAAAACAAGTTCATGACCTGTGTGCGGAAATTCAATCTTTGCGTCACAGACAAGCTGACAAAGCTCCACTTTTTATCGGTATTGATATGGAGGGTGGACGCGTTCATCGCTTGAAGCCACCTTTCACAATATGGCCAGCCCTAAGAAAACTGGGTGATTTGGATGCGCCGACGGTTTCCTTTCACTTTGCAAACAGAATGGGCCAGGAACTAAGATCCGTAGGCATCAATTTGGATTTTGCACCTTCTGTGGATGTATTCACCAACGAAGCCAATAAAGTTATTGGTGATCGTTCAATCAGTTCTGATCCGGAAATGGTTGCAAAGCATGCCTCTGCCCTGGTTCGTGGTTACATCAAAGCTGACATTATCACCTGTGCAAAACATTTCCCTGGTCACGGTAATACGCTTGTCGACAGTCACGAAGATCTGCCTGTCGAAAATCTGGATAAAGCGCGCCTTGAAAGCTGCGAGCTGATTCCATTTAAGAAAGCCTTCAAATCCCGCGTCGACATGGTGATGACCTCACACATAAAATTCCCGAATATTGATCCCGAATGGCCAGTTACTTTGTCAGAAATTTTCGTTAAGAAAATGATCAAGGAAGAATTGCGCTATCGCGGACTGGTAATCACAGATGATTTGGGAATGAAGGCCATGTCAGCGCACTATGATATCGAAGAAATCCCGGTTCGCGCTTTGCAGGCTGGCTGTGATTTGCTTTTGTACTGCAACGAATTTGATGTTCCACCGATTGCTGTCGAAGCTCTGTTGGGCGCGGTCGCTCAAGGCTCTTTGGATCAGGCGCAGTTGGAATCTAATCACAAACGCATTCTGGAACTTAAAAAAGCCAAGATCGCGAATCCGGATCCATTGCCAATGGAAGAAGTGATCAAGATCGTTGGTCACGCTGAGCACTTAAAAATTGCTTCGGCGATCAACAGCGGCATCACTCCGGAAGGGTTACTTCCAGAGTAACAGTCATGAAAAAAATACCCACCCCCCTGCCGCCAGCCTAAGCCTGCAGCGCCTGGGGTTGGCCTGGGAATTGATAATGCTCCTCTTATTGGCAGAGGAGTTTTTATGAGTTTCGACCGTAATAACGAAAATATTGAGAATGATAAGCAGCTTAGCCTGTTCACTTCGGGAACGGCTGGTTTGGATTTCATTCCGGACTTTAAAATTCCTGTCCCCCGCCCCCCAGAGGCTAATAAATCCCCACGCTTTATAACCATGTCCGTGGCTCTGCATATCGCAGCGGCGGCATCCATGGCTGTACTAAGCGTGCCTTTGATGAATGAATTTAAAACTGAAACTATCACCATCGAGCTTGAAGAGCCTGTCCTTCACCAAGCCACAAAAGGCGCTGATGTTGAGCCGACTCAAGGTGGCGCACCAGCAAATGTTACTGCTGCTGCTCTTCCGGAAAAGCTTCCTGCGAAAGCAGTTCAGTCAGCTCCGGCAGCCCCAGTTCAAAGTGCGCAAGCAGCTCCACAAAAGAGTGTCGTTGCCGCACCCGTGGCTGTTGAAGATGTCACTTTGCCAGAACCGAAGGACGACCTTTTCGCTGCTGAAGTAGCAGCACCGAATGTTGCAGGTTCGGCTAAACCAGCCGCTGCGGACCAAACGGCGAAAGCTGCACCTGCAAAAACGAACTTCAAAGCCGTACCTATGTCGATCGACGACATCAATTCTCCAGAACTTGATGCTGGCGAAATTGCGAATCAAAAAGCCGACGCCAACATTGGTGAAGACCTGAATAAAGATTTCGACGATATCGATACGAAGTCTGCAAGCAAGCTTGCTGATGAAGAAGATAAATTGAACGCCATGGCAAGCGCCCTTAAAGCCGACCATGACAACGAAATCCAATCACTGGAAGAACAAAATCAGGCTCAAGCTGCTGCCTTGGCAGAGTCACAAAAAAACTTGCGCCAGAAGAATGCAAAAGCTGTTGCCTCGGCGATGGCTTCTGAACGTGCTGCTGCTGATGCGGCTGCCAAAGATAAAGCCGCCAAAGAAGCAGCCGCTCTTGCTGCAGCTAATTCTGCCATCAACGGCAATGGAAATGGTGGCAACGGCAATGGCAAAGGTGAAAAAGCGGGTAACGGTGCTGGAAATAATGGACTTGAAAAAGCAGGTGAAGAAATTGCCGGTGCTCCGACAGGAGTTAGAAGCCTGGATCAATTGAAACAGATGCCTGGAAATCAAAGACCTCAATACAGCGAAGACGAACGTCTTCAAGGTCATCAGGGCAAAGTCAGCTTTGAGGCCTACATCACCAAAGAAGGCTTTCCAGTTCAGTTTAAGATGAAACAATCCACGGGTTTTAGAAACCTGGATAAGAAAACCCTGGCCGCTTTGAAAACCTGGAGATTCTATCCAGGACAAGAAGGCTGGGTTGAAATGCCATTTTCGTGGGACTTAAAAGGTGGCGTTCAGGAAGTGAAAGGCCGCTTAAGAACGGCAGTCGGCCAACTGTAAGCTGAGTGTAATAGGTCAGATAAAAGCTGATCTCAATCAGCACAAACGCAAAAAGCCTTTGGTAAACCCAAAGGCTTTTTAGTTTTCAAAGCACGAGGCTAATTAGTCTTTGAAAAGAGTTTTAGCAGACTTAGTAGTACCTTTAGTACGGATAGCTGCTTTACGTTTTTTACCGCTAGTTGTTCTTTTTTTCTCGCGAATGTATTCAGTTTTTTTAGTTTTAGAAGCCACGGTTTACCCCCGGAATATTAATTAAAACTCCGGCCGTGCCGAAGTGCGCTATTAACCGCCTATGCCGGGATAGGCCAGACGGAACGAGTTAACTATCAAAATGGAATAATCAAGTCAATCGAATGCCTATAATCTGATGAATTTTGTGTATTCCCGTAATAAGCGTAGTTCAGGCGGAACCTAGGGCCGCTGAATCCAGCCCCCAAAGATCCACGTGGCCGGGACTCCTTAAAATCGTCGGAAAAGCCAAATCGGAAGACTATAAAGCGATTTATGAAGGTTTCAAGGCCCAAACCCATGTATCCCTCGGAATCGGCATCTGCCCGAAAACGGGCTGCGCTTTGATAAAGATAGTTAAATCCGGCACCCACTTTGGTTTTCCTGCGGATTTCCTCGGGGGTGTTCGTGTCCGGCCCAAACAGGTTATATCCAACCAAAGCCAGGCCGATATGGTCCACCGGAGTATATAGAATGCCCAAATCTGCATTAAACGAAGTGTATGACGTCAGCGGCAGACTTTGTTCAATATAATGCCCCGTCAGACCCACCGACCATTTATCCAAAAAGAATTCTGCCATAGTGACTGCGATATCGTGCTCTTTCAACTCGCCCAGAGTTTCCAGATCTGTAGTTCTTTGCACATAGGCAGCTGCAGCAGGAATTGCACTTTCCTTTGTGTTATCACTCAAAAACGCCGCGAACTCATTCTCTGCAAATGATGTGAAAAAAAATCTTCCGCCCAAATGAGCCATGGTTGCGGGATTCAGAAAGCTGGCATCTCCGGGCTCCACAGCCGCACGTCCAGTTCCACCCGAAGCTACTGATGCCGAAGAATTATAAACTTGGGCTACTGCTTGTATCGAGCTAACATAAAGCAGAAGAAAAACAGAAAGTTTTTTTACTAAGCTCAAAGGATGGAGCATGAATCAACACCTCGCGCGCATCATATGCACTGTCATTTTGGTCGTCACATACTATCAATCAGTTCACGCCTACGCCAACAACTTTACCGCGAAACAAATAAGAACCGGTGACAATCTAATCAATATCCTAAGAAATCATGGTTTCAGCACTCGCGAGCGCGAAATAGTGCTGGCGGCTGACGTGGGTTTGCGCCGTCTATTTCTGACTCTGGACACCAGATATCTGGTTCGCAAAAGTCCCGGCGAGATCGAGATTCGCATGTTTGATTCTCAAACCTCTGATGCATTTCGCATCGTAAAAAAGAACGGCAAAGTGCAGGCGGGTCAGTATCATCCGAAATTCAAAACCACTGCCCTGCGCATTGATGGAAAAGTTCATGGCTCAGTGTTGGGTTCCATTCTGCCAAAAATTAACAGCAATTGGGTTGCGACGCGCTTTATGGATGCCTATGCATTCGATATCAAATCCTTCCGCAATCTGCGCCGTGGAGCTCCTTTCTGGTTCACCGTGGAAAAAAAGTATGAAGAAGGACAGTTTGTAAAATACGGAGAGATTCTGCAAACTTCACTAGAGATCGATGGCGAGCCGGTTCGCAAAAAGTTTGTTAAGTCAAAATACGGTGGCGTGTTTTTCAACGACCAGGATCTGCAGGAAAAACGGGCCTTTTATGCTCCGGTGAATTACATAAAAATCGCCAGCACCTTTCAACCCAACCGCCTGCATCCCATCACCCGCAGAAAAGTCCCGCATCTGGGTGTGGATTTTGAACTGCCGATTGGTGAACCCGTACTTGCAGCCCGCAAAGGCATCGTGGTCCGCTATGGTCACAATCGTGCTGCCGGCAATTACATAGTTCTGCGCCACGCTCATGGCGTCGAATCCTCCTACAATCACCTTTACAAAATTGATCGTAAAATCAAACAGGGCTTAACGGTTGCAGCGGGTGACAGAATTGCAGAAGTCGGATGCACAGGTTACTGCACCAGAGCGCATTTGCATTTTGCAATTAAATTGAATGGCCGAATGGTGGATCCGTTGAATTATATCAAGCCGTACCCGAAGAACATGCATCAGGTACTGGCTTCGCAGGTTGCGCAGAATTAGTTCTTAATACAGATCGTTGCGTAGTTCGCGCAACGTTTAGTCGGAATAATCTGGTTTGGATATGCCGAAGACACATTGCCAATAAGGGGATTGTAACAAGCCGCCGCCGCATTGTACTCCACACCTTGAGCGACGTTATTCACAGTGTTTTCCACATAGCATGAAGGCACTGTCGCCTTGGGAACCATACAACCGTTTGTGACATTCACATCCCACTGGTCTGCGCGGAAATGGCGACGAACAATTTCAATTTCGCCGCGAAGAGCAGCGTTGCCCGCAATCTCGGAAGCAGTGTGCGCCGGGCAGGAGGCTGCATCACGAGTCAGGTAAATTTTGTATCTGCGATTACAGTTCCATGCGGAGGAAATCACATTTCCTGATTTCAGGTCCACTTCCTGAAGGACATGCAGAACATTAAGCGGAGAAAAACCGTTCGCAATACCCAAAGGCTGACCAAAGGACATGCGATATCCACGACCGTAAGCAGATGCTTTATTACCGGATCCTGAATTAACCACTGCACCGATATTTGAAGCGTCATTCAAGTACGTCATCGTCAGCTGCCCCTGCAACTGCAAAATGTCGCGGAGACTTTGTGAAATACTTTGATCAGAATTAAACTTTAAATTCGCTTCCAGTGTGCGCGAATTTGTTGAGAACGGGAAATAGCGAACCATTTGCCCTCGAGCACCCAACAAGGATTCCATAATGTATGACGATGACAGTACGTCAGCCATTGGAATGATATCCGTGTTCAATGCCAAACTGCCGTTTGCCGAATAAACGCTGGTTAAGTTCGTACGATCACGAACTGCCATCGTTGGCATCACATTAATATTTGCTGGCGAGTCTCCCAAGTACTCTGCATATTGAGCCTTCGTCACTGAGGTCGCCGGGTAAATCGGAGAAAAATTTGCATCAACGTATGAATAGAAACTGCTTGGTACGGTGATCCCTTGGGATGAATAAGCACCGGCACGAATTGCGTAATAAGCGTTGCTGGAAATCAAAGTGCGCTCGGCACATGAGTTATAGGAAATTTGATCAAAGCCACCATCAAACGCAAAAGGAATTCCCGTGATCTTATTTGCGACCGACGATCCGTACTTTGACGTAAGCGCCGCGTCCAAACTGCCGTAATCACCGGTGTCATCCAAAGACGAATCGAAACCCGCCTTTCCGCAGTTTTGAAAGGAAACAACAAGCGCCAATGAGGCAGCTATGACCCCGGCGATTTTCACCGTTGTTTGCTTGTTTGGCATTTTCATGAACATTCCCCCGTAATTTAACGATATCACGACACTGGGAACTCTTATGACAAAAAACAGATTTGGAGCCCAATCGCAGCACATTTCGTTATAACTTGTATTAGAATGAAACGTTTGCGATTTTAAAAGGATGTCTAAAGTAAAAAAAGCCATAATTCCAGCCGCAGGTCTAGGTACTCGTTTTCTTCCAGCCACCAAAACAGTTCCTAAAGAAATGCTTACAATCGTTGATGCTCCCATAATTCTTTACGTCGTTGAAGAAGCTATCAAAGCTGGAATTGAAGACATCGTTCTGATCGCTGGTCGCGGTAAGCATGCCATCGAAGACTTCTTTGATATGTCCTATGAGCTTGAAGACAAACTTGAACGCGACGGAAAATCAAAACTTCTTGAGCGTGTAACAAAAGCCCGCGACTCCGCAAACATCATTAGCATTCGCCAGAAACACGCCTTGGGCCTGGGTCACGCCGTGCACTGTGGCCTTCCGATTGTGGGCAAAGAGCCATTCGCAGTTCTTTTGGGCGACGAAATCACGATGGAAGCAAACGGCGAAGCCAACGTAACTTCTCAGCTTGTTAAATCTTTTGAAGAAACTGGAACCTCCACTATTTCAGTGATGAAAGTTTCTGAAAAAGACGTCTCCAAGTACGGTATCGCTGAAGTCGAGGAAAAATCCCCGGGCTTCTTTAGGGTGACATCATTGGTGGAAAAACCAAAGCCATCTGAAACCAAAAGTCGCTGGGCATTGCCTGGTCGATACGTCTTTGATAACTCCATTATGGATCTATTAAGCAATGCGAAGCCTTCCCTGAATGGCGAAATTCAACTTACTGACAGCATGAAGCTTCTTTGCCAACAAAAAGGTCTTAATGCGATGACTTTTACTGCCGATCGCTACGACGCTGGTGATAAGCTGGGTTATCTGCAGGCAAATATTGAGCTTGCACTGAAAAACCCAGAACTAAGTGCGGATCTAAAATCCTATATCCTGGAACTGGCAAAGATTCTTAAGTAATTGAAGCATTGGGGACCTGGATGAATAAAATTATACTTGCAAGTCTTATTGGTATGTTGATCCCAGCTTTGGGATCAGCGTTCATTCTTCCGACCAGAACTATTTTGCAAAAAACTTCTGAAAACGCAGGCAACGGAATTTACGCTGTCGAGCAGGAAGTTCAGTTTGCCAACGGCGATGACTCGATCCTGGTTCGTGAAACGTGGTTGATTGAAAACGACCGCACCATGAGACTGACGGTCACTGGCACCAAAGAACTTCAGGGCAATTTCCGCATGCAGTTTCTATACGTCGGCGGACAGCGCTGGACAGTTTTGAATGGAAACAAAAAGAGCGACAAAACACCTGATGATTTCCTTGAGAAGTACTTAAATTTCAGAAGTCCGGAAATTTTTGCGAACTCTTTGGCGTCGATGAAGATCATTCCAGCAGGCTCTTACTCAAAGCGCTTGTCGGCCAGAAAAGCAGAGGAAATCAAATACGAACCGGAAAACTGGGTCCGCTATTCCCGCACCGGTGGCGTTGTAAACTACGCCTTCGGAACTCCGACTCCTGAAGACGAAAAAAACAACAATCCGGGATTGTGGATCGAGCAAGATCATTTTGTAATACGCAAAATCCGTCTACCAAGTCAGGCAGAAATGACTGCAGACAACTACAATCAGTTTGCAAAAGGTCTTTTCTATCCGCGCGCGCGCACTATTCGCTGGGGCAACAACACAGCGACTATACGTCTGATCAGCGCGTCGGCTCGTCCGGCAACAGCAGCATCTCAGTTCCAGCCAAATTCACTGGATATGAACAGCAAACTGGATGGTCTTGAAAAACTCCCGGCTAAAGACGCAGTAATTGAATTCTACTCGAGGTTTAGATGAGTGAAGCTTCTCTCTGGAAGGTGGCAGTCGATGCACCCCTTCCAGAAGCTTTGACATACAGCTCGGCAGAGCCTCTGGTCCGTGGTCAACTTGTCAATGTCCCATTGGGAAAGCGCAAAACCAAAGGTCTTATTCTTGGGCCAACAAATGAAGTCCCAGAGTTTCAAATCAAAGCCATTGATTCCATAGATGAAGAATATGCTCCCTTTCCAGATCCATTTGTAAAGTGGCTGGAGTGGCTTGCAACCTATTACCTGCATCCCGTGGGTCAGGTTGTTCAGTCAGCATTCCCCCCCCTTAAAAAGACAGACAAACAGCGCGCGAGCAAACGCGCACCGGTAATCCCACAACTTGATGCTGATAAAATTCCAGATTTAACTCCAGAACAGAAATCATCCTTCGAAGCCATCGCCAAACACGAGGGCTTTTCCACACATCTTTTATTTGGCGTGACTGGTTCCGGTAAAACCGAAGTTTATCTGCGCCTTCTTGATAAAGCTTTAAAAGAAGGAAAGCGTGGCATGGTGTTGGTTCCAGAAATTTCTTTAACACCACAGCTGATCCAGCGCTTCGCCCGTCGCTTCGGTGATAAAATCGCAGCACTCCATTCTCAGCTTACCGATCGTGAGCGTACCAACCAGTGGTGGGATATTGTCGAAGGTCGCAAATCTATTTTAATCGGCGCCAGATCCGCGTTATTCTGTCCAGTTCCTAATTTGGGAATCATAATCGTCGACGAAGAGCACGAGCCATCCTACAAACAAGACGAGAAACTGAAATACAACGGCCGTGATGCCGCAGTCATGATGGGCAAAATCATGAACTGCCCTGTTGTACTTGGCTCCGCGACCCCAAGTTTGGAAACCTGGAAGAATGCCCAAGAGGGCAAGTATCATCTTCATCCCCTTAAAAATCGTGTTGCCGGTCGCGCATTGCCGGACATCGAAGTTATCGATTTAAGAAAACTTAAAGCCGATGACGATCATCAAAAACTGATGATCGAAAAATATTCGCACTTGCCTTATTGGATGAGTCCGCAGTTATTTGAACGCATGCGGGAAACCCTGGGGCGGGGCGATCAAAGTGCGTTGTTTTTAAATCGCCGTGGAATTGCGCAAATGGTCGTGTGCCCCGCCTGTGGTCACACCCGCGAATGCCCTAACTGTGACATCTCGCTGACTTTGCATGCGGGATCTCACCTGGTCTGTCACTACTGTGACTATCATGAGCAAATGAAAAAGAAATGTCCAGATTGCAAAGAAGGCGAATTGGAAGCCATCGGACTTGGAACAGAACTTTTAGAGACAGATTTGGCGCGACTTTTTCCAGGCAAAGTAATTGCACGTGCCGATCGTGACGAAATTCAAAATCGCGCAGATCTTGAAGATCTTATCGCACGAATGGAAAGTGGCGAGATTGATATTCTGGTTGGCACACAGATGATCGCCAAGGGTTTGGATTTTCCAAAGTTAAAATTGGTGGGGCTTGTGCTTGCCGACGTCGGCTTCAATCTTCCGGACTTCCGTGCGACAGAGCGCAGTTTTCAACTTATCACTCAGATGAGTGGCCGAAGCGGCCGTCACGTCAAAGAGGGTGAAAGCCCGGGCTTGGTCATTATCCAAACATTCAACACCGAACACGACAGTCTGACATTTGCAAAATCCCATGACTTCGAAGGATTCGCCCAACACGAATTGAATGTTCGCGAAGCTCTTAACTATCCTCCATGCGGCAAGCTCGTCAGCTTCCGCATTCAAGGGTCGAAATTAAACGCCGTCGAAGAAACCGCCCGACTTTTAGCCAGACGCGCTCATGGGCTAAAGGCCCAAGTTGAAAAATATAAAGCGGTCGAAGTCTTGGGGCCGGCTGAGGCCGCACTTGCGAAACTACGAGGACAATTCCGATATCATCTCCTCGTAAAATCGTCCCAGGCAAATTTAACCAATCCTTTCTCACGTCAGCTCCTGGGAGACCAGGAATGGGTCCCGTCGGGAGTTAAAATTATCATCGACATCGATCCAATGAATTTGCTTTAAATCAGTTCTGCACCGTAAGATGAAGGAAGTGCGCAAATTGCCGCACAAGGACTGATATGATTCAATGCCCGCGCTGCGGAATTCAAGTTACAGAGCTTCACCCCATCGAAGGGGATCTTGCTGCGAAATTGCAGCAAGCTGGCGAAGCCAATCTGCCACCGGAAGTGTGTGCAGGGTGTATCTCTGATTTGCGCAGAACCGCTGCAACCAGCAGTGGTGGTGTCTTGATGGCGCAAGAACGTGCCCGTGAACAGCATCGCATGACTCTGTGGAAAAGCCGCGTACAACTGATTAAACAAGCCCGCAACTCCATGGGGCAAAAGATGTATGCCGAAGCTGCCATTGCCTACGAAAAATATTTAAAAATTCTGGATATTGTTTTTGAAGTAAAAAAGGGTGAAAAACTTCGCCCCGAAGCCTTTAAAGAAAGCGCTCGCCATACAGAATTGACAGTGGTGGCCTCTGTATACTGGGATTTGATGCGCATCTACGACACGCATGACCGCTACCACGAACGCATGCAGAACTCTGCAAAGCAACTTGCCATGTTCGTGCAGTTCACGCCGATATATCCGGATATCATTAAAAAAGCTGAATCCTTTGTTCGCACTGCCAAGAATCCAAATATCGTAAAGAATTTCTTGAAGCTTGCGGATAAAGAACGACCACGATGTTTTATTGCAACTTCTGCTTTTGGTCCCCAAGCATACGAGGTGCAGACACTTCGTGGTTTCCGTGACGAGGTTCTGAAAGATTCATTCCTGGGTCGTAAATTCGTTTACTTCTACTACAGAATCTCGCCATCCATTGCTTGCTCACTCGATAAGCACTCCTGGCTCAAACCCGCTGTCAGAGCCGTCCTGCGCACATTGATTAAATGCGTTAGCCGATAATTCTAAAGCCTTCCTTCTTGCAAAGCCCCGGCCTTCTGGGGGAAGGTATTTACATGGCTCATATTTATGATTACGCAATTATTGGTAGTGGTTTAACAGGTCTTAGTATCGCAGCAGCTTTAAGTCGCGAAACAAAGAACATCATTTTGCTTGATGGCTTGGATAATTCCGGCGGTTCAAACAAACAAATCAATTTCCCCACTGGTCCGATTAATAACGGCATCCGCTTTGTTCCTGATTCTGTACTTTCTGAAAAAGCCCTGGGCTTTCTGGAAAATCTTCTGGGTCAAAAAGTGATCGCAGATGTTTCGGATGAAGCGCCAGTGACTTACGACTCCGGTAATTTTAAAACTTTCCTTGGCTTTGGCGAAAACCCGCCAGCATTCTGGGAAGAGCTTTCTTACTTCACCTCCAGCAAACGCATTGATCTTCAATTGCAACCATTCCAATGGGCGCAACTACTGATGGAGCAATTCAAAGGTGATTTCACTCCCCGCTCTTATGTGACCAAGTTCCACCAAGAGGGCGAGCGAGTGACTTCTGTGACTGTGAATGGCTCTAAAACCATCCATGCGCAAAACTTTATTTTCGCTGGGACTGTTCGCGATCTTTCAATTTTGCTTCCGGAAGATTCCATCTCTGTGCGTGCACGCACCAAGCTTGCTAAAAACAACTATTGGACAGCATTGTGCCTGGATATCTGCCACAGCAAAGCTGTGACTGAATCCACTGCCGTGCATGTTCTGAATGGCACAACTCAGGATGAAATCGGTCCGTGCGCGGGTCGCTTCATGCCAGCTGTTGAAGTTGATGGCAAACAATTGCAAGCTTCACAATGGATCACTTTCATTGAGACTGAAGTTACTGACGACAGCGAAGTTGTGGGCATGGCTTTGAAGAAAATCAAACGCCAGATCAAACGCGCTTATCCAGAAGCTTTGGATGACGTGAAGCTTGAAAGAATTTTTGTGGCTCCTTACATCGCTGGCAACGGTGATCTTAAGCTCAGCGCAAACCAAACAATCCCAAGCCTTGAAAATCTTTGGGTGGCATCGTCCACTTTGAATGAGCAAAAGAACCTGGTGGGCTCTCTTTTACAGGCTGAAATGATCATTGCTTCCCTGGGCTTCAAAGTTGAGCAGTCCATGACCTCTAAAGCGCCGACTGAAGATTTTGCCGAAGCAAACATGTAACCTATTGATTTTAAATGGTTTATTTTGACGTCGCCATCTTTGTGATGCGGCGTTTCTTTTTGCGGGTTCCGAATCCCTAAGATCTGCTCCCAGACTGAGCAAAAGATCCTTGCCCTTCTGTGCCACGCTATGATATCCCGTGAGTCCAACAATAACACACTCTAGAGCACAACCTGGTCCCCGAGTACTGAAAAAGGGGTCTTCCGGCGAAACAAAAAAAGCTGGCTCTGCACTAGAGGAGGATTAACCAGAAAGGACGTACTACCATGGCACAAGTTACCATGAAAGAAATGCTAGACGCTGGAGTTCACTTCGGACACCAAACACAGCGTTGGAACCCAAAAATGAAACCTTACGTTTACACAGCTCGCGGCGGTATCCATATTATCGACCTGCAAAAAACTGTTGTTCGCGCGAACAAAGCTGCTGAATACGTAAAAGAAATCGCTGCTAACGGTGGTCGCATGATCTTCGTTGGTACTAAAAAACAAGCTATCGAGCCTGTTCAAGAAGCAGCAGCAAAATGCGGTCAATACTACGTTACTAAACGTTGGTTGGGCGGCATGATGACTAACTTCGAAACGATCAAATCTTCTATCGATCGTCTTCGCAAAGTTGATGCTATGAAAGAAAAAGGCGAATTCAACTACCTTACTAAAAAAGAACGCGCAAAAATCGAAAAAGAATACCTTCGTCTGTCTGAGTTCTTGAACGGTATCCGCGACATGAAGGAAATGCCTTCTGTTATGTTCGTAGTAGACCTTCCAAAAGAGCACATCGCAGTTGCTGAAGCTAAACGCTTGGGTATGACTGTTGTTGGTATCGCTGATACAAACTCTGATCCAGATTCTATCGATTACCCAATTCCAGGTAATGACGATGCTATCCGTTCTATCAAATTGTTCACAAACCTAGTTGCTGACGCTTACATCGAAGGCGCTAAAACTTGGGAACAAAAAATCCGCACAATGACAGACAAACAATCTGACGTTGCTAAAGAAGCTAAAGGTGACGACGCAGCTCCAAAACGCCGCGCTCCTGCTGCTGCTGCTAAAGCTGGTGCTAAAGAAGCTCCTAAAAAAGCTGCTGGTCCAGCTGTTGTTAAAGCCAACAAAGGTCGCAAACTTGTTGCTGCTGGTACAGCAGAAGAAGTTGAGATCCAAGCTGAGCTTGAAAACAAAGACGAATCTGCAGAGTAATTTCTGTCAGGTCTCTGAAGAAAGGGTGGCTTGACCACCCTTTACTTTGCATACGATCCGCCTACGCTAATAGCTTCGGCGTGACTAGTCCCCGGTATCACCGGGGAATTTTTTGATAAAGATCTTTATTACTGTTCTTATTATAAGGAGTCTTCCTAATGTCTATTTCCGCTACTCTTGTTAAAGAGCTAAGAGAAAAAACTAACGCAGGTATGATGGATTGCAAAAAGGCGCTTGAAGCGACTTCTGGCGATTTCGACGCTGCTGTTGAATGGTTGCGCGTTAAAGGTCTTGGCGCTGCAGCTAAAAAAGCTGACCGTATTGCTGCTGAAGGTGCGGTTTTCGCGCAAGTTAACGGCAACACTGGTCTTGTTATGGAAATCAACTCTGAAACTGACTTCGTTGCACGCAACGACGGTTTCAAAGCTTTGGCTGCTGACGTTGCTGAGCACATGTTCAAAACTGAACTTGCTGCTGACGCTTTGTCTCAACCATTCGCAAAAGATCCTTCAAAAAAATTGGGTGATCTTTTCACAGAAGCTACTGCAACTATCGGTGAAAAAATCGTTCTTCGCCGTCAAGAGAAGTACACTTCTACTGCAAACACTTTGGTACACACTTATGTACACGGTGAAGGCAAAATCGGCGTGATGATTGAAGTTGCTGTTTCTAAACCAGAAGCTGCTTCTAACCCAGCATTGAAAACTTTCGCTCAAGACGTTGCATTGCACATCGCTGCGATGAACCCAATGGCGATCTCTTCTGAACAAATCCCAGCGGACGTTGTTTCTAAAGAGAAAGAAATCCTGACTGCTAAAAACCTTGAATCAGGCAAAAAACCAGAAATGATCGAAAAAATCGTTGAAGGTCAAATCCGTAAATTCTTGGCTGAAAACTGCTTGATGGATCAGGCTTTCGTTAAGAATCCGGACTTGAAAGTTTCTGATTTGGCGAAAAATGTTGGTAAAGAAATCGGCGCTGACGTTACAGTTAAACGTTTCGTACGTTTCGAATTGGGCGCTGGTATCGAAAAGAAATCCAACGACTTTGCAGCTGAAGTTGCAGCTCAAATGAAAGGACACTAATTTGAAAGCGCCTGTTTATAAACGCATTTTGCTTAAACTAAGTGGCGAGGCTCTTGCTGGAAAGCAAGGGACTGGTATCAATACTGCGACAATCACACAGATCGCGCAGGACGTGGCAGAAGCGTATAAGGCGGGCGTTCAAATTGGTCTCGTAATCGGCGGCGGTAACATCTATCGTGGTGTTGCCGCATCTGCTGAAGGCATGGATCGCGCAAGTGCTGACTATATGGGTATGCTTGCGACTTGTATCAATGCCCTGGCTCTTCAAGATGCTCTTGAAAAAGCCGGCGTACCTACCCGCGTACAAACAGCTATCGAAATGGCTGAAATCGCAGAGCCGTACATCCGTCGCAGAGCCATCCGTCATCTTGAAAAGAATCGCCTGGTAATCTTCGGTGCAGGCACCGGCAACCCTTACTTCACAACAGATACAGCCGCTTCTCTTCGCGCGATGGAAATTGACGCTGAAGTGATCATGAAAGCGACTAAAGTTGACGGTATCTACGACAAAGACCCTGTGAAACATGCTGATGCGAAGAAATTCGATAAAATCAGCTATATCGAAGTACTGAATCGCGGTCTTCAGGTTATGGACTCAACTGCGATCTCTATGTGCATGGATAACAAACTTCCTATTATTACTTTTGACCTTTCAGTTCCGGGTAATATCCTTAAGGCTGTTCAGGGCGAAACTATCGGCACTCTAGTTCACTAGAGCGCAACCAAGGAGATTCAACATGGCAATTGCTGAAATTAAAAAGAATGCCCAAGCACAAATGGACAAGTCCGTTCTTGCTTTAGGTGAAGAGCTTAAAAAAATCCGTACTGGCCGCGCACAAGTTTCTATGCTTGATGGCGTTCGCGTAAACTACTACGGAAATCCTTCTCCACTATCTCAAGTCGCTTCTGTATCTACTCCAGATGCAAAATCTTTCCTTATCGCGCCTTGGGAAGTTTCTATCCTTAAAGACATCGAACAAGCGATCATCAAATCTGAATTGGGCATGGCTCCAATGAACGATGGTAAAGTGATTCGTTTGAAAGTTCCTGACGTTACTGAAGAACGCCGTAAAGACCTTGCCAAGCAAGTTAAGAAAATCGCTGAAGAAGCACGCGTAGCTGTTCGCATGGCTCGTCGTGATGCCAATGAAGCTATCAAAAAAATGAAAGCTGACAAAAAAGCACCTCTAAGCGAAGACGAAGCTAAAAAAGGTGAAGCAGACATCCAAAAAGTAACAGACGATATGATCAAAAAAGTGGATCAAATCGCTGATGAAAAAGAAAAGTCGATTTTGACTATCTAGGTTTGGGAGTCCGGTGACTTTACCTAAGCATGTTGCAATTATTATGGATGGTAACGGTCGTTGGGCTCAGCTCAAGCGAAAGCCACGTACCTTTGGTCATATCAAAGGTACGCGCGTAGCTAAGAAGATCATCACGGCATGCTCCCGCAAAGGTATCAAAAACCTGACCCTTTACGCTTTCTCGACTGAAAATTGGTTCCGCCCACAAGCTGAAGTTTCATTCCTTATGAAAATCCTGCGCCGATATTTGGCGAAGGAAACCAGCAATCTGGTAAAAGAAAATATCCGCTTCTCTGTGATCGGCGATCTTTCCAAAGTTCCTTCAGATGTATTCAAAGCAATTCAACAAGCTCGCGAAGCTACAGCTCAATGCACAGGCCTGAATTTGGTCTTTGCCTTGAGCTATGGCTCTCGTCAGGAAATGACCTTGGCCGTTCGTAATATTGCGAACATGGTGGCTAAAGGTGAAATCAAACCAGATGAGATCGATGAGGCTTTGATTAGCACTTCGTTAAGCACGTATCCGACTCCAGATCCTGATTTGATTGTTAGAACTAGCGGCGAGCAAAGACTATCAAACTTCTTACTATGGCAGGCCGCATATTCGGAATTCTACTTCACGGAAACTCTGTGGCCTAACTTCACAGAGGCTCATCTCGAGGAAGCTCTAAATGCTTTTTCCGTGAGACAACGCCGCTATGGCAAGGTCTCTACAAATGACAACTTGGAAAAGCTTTCTAACTAGAGCCGCCTCTGCCCTTGTGGCACTGGCAATTATCTTTGCGTTATACTACTTCCTAAAAATCACGGGACTTAAAATCATTATCGCCATCGCAGTGGTTCTCGGCGCATGGGAACTGCTTGGAATTCTGTTTAAATCAGAAAGCTCAAACACTCTTAAGGGAGCATTCTTCATAGCCTCTTTGTTGGTGTTTTTCGTTTCTACAATGGCACTCAACCTGGGAGCGATCTTTTTTGCCCTGTCATTGATTGTTCTGACCATCATAAGTCTTTTGCAGCTGAATAAAACCGGCGACCTGCAGCGCATGACCCGATTTCAAGCCCACTCGGCACTGGGTTTGATTTACATCGGCCTGTTGCCATCCTTTGCATATAGATTACTTGATCAGGAGCAAGGACTTGGCTGGTTTATCTTCTTGCTGGCTGTTGTATTCGCCGGCGACACCATGGCTTATTGTTTTGGAGTACTCATTGGCAAACACAAGGTGATGCCGACTGTCTCCCCTAAGAAAACCTGGGAGGGCTCTGTCGGTGGCATCGTAGGTTCCGTTATTGCGGGCCTGCTTTGCTGGAAGTTTCTTCTGCCGGAACACACGTGGTATTTCATTTTGGGATTGGCTGCTGTCTCAGGATTTGTCGGTCAGTTTGGAGACTTTTTCGAATCCCTGCTTAAGCGTGTTGCGGACGTAAAAGACTCCGGAAAAATCATGCCTGGGCATGGCGGCGTCTTGGATCGAATTGATGGCGTCCTATTCGCAAGTCCTGTTGTCCTGCTCGGGGTTGTGATCCTATCTCATCTTTTGTCGTAAGAATAAAGTCGAGCACCTCGACATAAAGTTTGTAATTTAGTAGATCAGGGATGCTCTAACCACTTAGAATATCCGGATGGAAATGCTATTAAATTTAATTCACAGCGGTTTATCAGTAGTCCTCCCATTCGTTATCCTACTGGGTATTTTAATTTTCGTTCACGAACTGGGGCATTTCCTGGTGGCTCGTTGGTGCGGGGTTAGAGTCGAAGTATTCAGCCTTGGCTTCGGCAAGAAAATACTGAAATACAAAAAAGGTGATACGACCTATGCCCTCTCAATTATTCCACTGGGTGGTTATGTCAAAATGTTTGGCGAACAACCAGGCATGGAAATCTCTGAGGAAGACAAAAAAGTCGCATTCACTCACAAGACTGTATGGCAACGTATCGCGGTTGTTCTTGCAGGTCCTTTGATGAACTTCTTCTTTGCAATTTTTGTTTTGATGATCGTTGCCTTGATTGGTGAAGATGCAAAAGCACCAATGCTTGGTGATATCAAACAACAATCTGCAGCCTACGCAGCGGGCTTCCGCTCTGGCGACCGAATTGTTTCCATCAACGATCAAAAGATCGGAACTTGGGAAGAAATTCAGAATGTTCTAAGCCTTAAGAAAGATCAGGATTTGCATCTTGATGTCGTCGTTCAACATGAAGGCAGCACTGAAGAATCAAAGATTTCAGTCATTGCCAAAGCGGAGCCAAATCCAAACATTCTAAGCGCCTACGACTACATGGCAGCTGTTGAGGGATTAACGGCATTGTCCGCCGGAACAACAGTGGGTGTTATTCCAAATACTCCGCTATTTGCTTTAGGTCTGCGCACAGGTGATTCTATCGTTGGTATCAACGGCAGCAAAGTCAGTCACTGGAGAGATCTGGAAACAGCTCTAGGCAAGGCAAGCACACAACAGCCACTAACACTTGAAATCATGGGTCAACGTGAAGGCGACAAGCAGGACAAGCCACTGACAGTCACTATGGCTCCATTGGAAAGCATGAAAACGTTCTCCATGGCAGCATTGGGTCTTGAGTCATCTGAACTTTACCTAAGCAAAGTCATGGACAACTCCCCGGCTAAAGCTGCGGGCCTGAAAGAAGGCGACCGCTTGTTAGCCATCAACAATACAGTGTTGAACAAATGGGACGATGTAATTGCGAACATCAAATCTTTTGATGGCAAGAATCCAGTCGACATCAAAGTTCAGCGCGAAGGCCAAAGTGTTGATTTGAAAATCACACCTAAAATGACAACGCAAATGACGGTCGCCGGAAGTGAAGAAAAGCGCTACACAATCGGAATTGCTCCGGTTGTGAATCTGTCGACGCCAGATACAGTTGTTGTTCGCACCAACAATCCTGTGGAGGCCATCGTTCGCGGCACAGAAAAAACCTGGGACTTCACTGTTATGACGGTGATGAGTTTTGTTCGTTTGTTCGAAGCCAAGATCTCTCCAAAAAACATTGGCGGAGTTCTTTCTATCGGTCAGGCTGCAAGCGAAACTTATAAAATTGGTATCACGCCGTTCCTGCAGATGATGGCTATCATCTCTGTGAATCTGTTCATCCTGAATCTTCTGCCGATTCCGGTATTGGACGGTGGTCACCTGGTGTTCTACACAATTGAAGTTATTAAGGGTGCACCACTAAGTCTGCGCAAGATGGAGATCGCTCAACAGGTCGGCATGGCATTGCTGATGAGTCTGATGATATTTGCCTTGTTCAATGACTTCACTCGCATTTTTAGTCTATGAAGATCCTGGCTATGGAAACCAGCACCCTGCTTGGCGGGGTTGCTGTCATACAAGATGGAAATGTCGTCGCTGAGCAATCGTCTCATCGACAAAAATCCCATACCGAAATTATCTCGCCATTTGTTGAAAACACCTTAAAGACGGCCGGACTAAAACTTGAAGACATTGACGTCTTTGCAGTGGGGCAAGGTCCAGGGAGTTTTACAGGTATTCGTGTAGCTGCCAACGCTGGCAAAACCTACGCGTATAGCTTTAATAAACCTATGGTGACCATTGATTCGCTGATGTTACTGGCGGAACAAGCCAAAACTTCAAAGCTTCCGGTTCTGGCAATCATGAATGCTTACAAGAACATGGTCTACCTTGGAATGTTTGATTGTTCCGGTGATGAACCCCAATATTTAAAGGGCCCCACCGCGATTCCGGTTCGTGAACTTTCTCAGCACATTGATCGCGACGTAACCGTTGTGGGCGATGGCTGGGAAACTTATCATGAGTATTTTCCGGAAGAGTTAAAAAAGAGAATGCACCTGAACCCTGATTTTCCGAACGAGCCCTTGGCAAAAACTTTGGGTTTGATGGCAGAAAAGCGCGCCCAACGAGGTCTAACTTTAGACTGGAAATCATTTATTCCCCTTTATATTCGCGCATCTGAAGCCGAAGAGACAAAAAAAGGGATACTGATTTCCCCGTTGAAATAGGAACAGTCCATGGATCGCGACTTAGAAAACGAAACCAACGACATTTTGCCTTTCAAAATATCTCCATCCAAAGACAAGGCAGCAGCCAAGATTTGGGTTACAGCCTCTGGAAAAGGTGGCGTCGGCAAAACGTTTGTTTCTTCTAGCTTGGGTATCACGCTTTCCAAACTTGGCCACTCGGTAGTCATCGTTGATCTTGATTTAAGTGGAGCCAACATTCACACGGTGATGGGTGTTAAGCCCTCGCACATGAATATCAGACACTACTTTGAAGGTGTTAAATCGCTTCAAGAGCTGGTGATTCCAACTCAGCATCCAAATCTTTCCTACGTTCAGGGCTTCTGGGATTCCTGGTCACCAATTGATTTCACCATGGAGCAGATTCAAGCTCTAGTTCCGCAACTTCACGGTTTGCGTGCCGACTATGTGATCGTTGACCTTGGGGCGGGCGCCTTGGAACCACACCTTGAGCTGTTCAAAGCTGCAGATGAGAAGTTCCTGGTAACTTCGCCAGAGCCTACCAGCATTGAAAAAACATACCGCTTTATCGAAGCCTTCGTTTGTCACACGCTTAAACAGGATTCAACACCGGATGCTTACGGCAATATGATTTCCACTTTGCGAAGCCATCGCCAAAGAACATTGGGTAAACCTTTTTCGTTCCGTTCGTACTTAAAAGAACAAACTGGTTTGAACTATGACTTTTTTGAGAGCATGACTGCGAAACCTGTTCGTTTGATCGTTAACAGTTGCCGCTATCAAAATCATTCTGAACTGGGTTTCGGGATGAAAAGTGTCTGCAACAAGTACTACGACCTTAGTATTGATTTTGCCGGCGCGATCGATTTCGACAATGCAGTGTGGCAGTCCGTTAAGGGCCGTGAACACGTACTTTTCGCGCAACCATTCACAGGTCTAGCGGGACAATTTTTAACCACGTGCAAACAACTTATTGATCCCGAGGAACTTCGCGCCGTAGTATAATAGGTGCATGGAAGCGACGACTCGTTATAATTACTACGAAATTCTTGAACTGCCCGCAAACTCACCTCAACACGAAGTGACTGCGGCCTATGAACGAGCTCGCAATACATACTCCGGCGAAAATCCAGCCATCTACACTATTTTTTCTGAACACGAAGCCCGCCAGTTTTTGGTCCTAATCGAGGAAGCTTACCAGGTTCTTGGTAACAAGATCCTACGAAACATCTACGACCAAAGACTGTTAAGCGGTATGGCTTCACTGAATGATTTAACTTATGCCTCCATCATAGAAGCCAGCAAAACCGTGGCTCCTCCGGAACCAAAACCAGCTGAGAAAAAAACAGCTGTCGTTTTCGTCAAAGATGAAACGATGGAAAAAGAAATCCTGGCCAAAGAAGATTGGACCGGAGAATTCCTTAAGAAAGTTCGCGAATATAAAGGCATCACTGTTGAGCGCATGAGTGAAATCACGAAAATCAATGCTTGGTATGTAAAAGCCATTGAAAGCACGCAGCCTGATAATCTTCCAGCAGTTGTCTTTGTACGCGGATATGTCGTACAAATCGCAAGAGCCCTAGGGATCGATGACAAGAAAGTCGCTGATTCCTATATGAAGAACTTCAAAAAAGCGCTTGGAAAATAAATCAAACTCTGAAAATTCGGCCCAGACAATTCAGTTAACCCCTCTTCCCGAGATGGTGGGACTGCGTCTGGATAAAGCATTGGCTTTATTGCCTGAAATCGACAATCGGTCGCGCGCTTCTCATCTGATTGAAAATTCCCTGGTTAAAGTAAACGGAAAAATCGCAAAGGCTTCGCATCCGGTAAAAGCCACTGACACGATTGAAGTAACTTTACCCGCTCCTGTACCAACTGAATTACAGGCTTATGATTTAAAGCTAGATGTTCTGTTTGAAGATTCCGATGTGATCGTCATCAACAAACCCGCAGGTCTTGTGGTTCATCCAGCTGCGGGTCATGCACACGATACTCTGGTCAATGCTCTGATTTCCCATACTGACGATCTTTCCATGAAGTTTGGTGAAGAACGCCCCGGGATTGTTCACCGTCTGGATAAAGAGACCAGTGGCATCATTGTGGTTGCAAAGAATGATAAAGCCCATGAGTCCCTGACGTCACAATTTAAAGAGCGCAGTACCCACAGAATTTACTATGCAGTCTGCATCGGCACTGCCCGCAATCTTACTGGCACGATTAAAAGCTATCTGGCCCGCCATCCTGTAGATCGAAAGAGATACGCATCAGTTCTTGGTTATGATCAAAAGCCCTTGATGAATCCCGATGAAGCCCCTGAAATCGGAAAGTGGGCCGTTACCCATTACGAAGTTCTGGCCCGAAAAAGTGGCCTAAGCTATATGAAGATGAAACTTGAAACAGGGCGAACACATCAAATCCGTGTTCACTTGTCGGAAAGTGGAATCCCTATTGCCGGCGATACTTTGTACGGAGCCGACAGAAAAATTAAATCAATCGAGCAGAGAAGCATTCAAGAGGATCTTCGAACTTTACCAAGATTTCTTCTTCACGCCGCAGAGCTGGGCTTCACTCACCCACGCACCCAGGAACGAATGTTCTTTAAGAAAGACTGGCCCGAAGATATTTCAGCTTTGATTAAAAAGTGGGGCTTGCTGTGAATCTTGAGAAAACACCCCTTGGCTATGAAATCAAAGCCCCTGGCATCACCTACTTTTTCGGTGGCAAAGATTCCCAACTGGATAATTTAAAAAAAGCTTATCCCGATTTTGATTTTGTGCGGGTCAAACAAACCCACAGCGATATCGTTGTAGAATCAAAAGATTCAAAATGCGACTATCAGATCAATGCCGATGGGCATATCTCGACAAGCACAGGACTGGCATTGTGTGTGATCACGGCGGATTGCGTACCGGCGTTGTTCTATCACCCGCAAACCGGCACCATTGCTGGTGTTCACGCCGGCTGGCGCGGAGTCGCCAATCGAATTTTGATCAACACCCTTCACCAGATGATCAATCGCGGAATTCCCCCGCAGGAGATTGAAGTGGTGATCGGTCCGCATATTCAGCATGACAGCTTTGAATGCGGTAACGACGTCCGGGACCAAATTCTGGCAAGCCTTTCTGACCTATCCAACGAAGACAAAGAAATGTTTTACACTGTGATTTCATCGGAAAAATCCCTTGTGGATTTAAACCTGGTGGTCAAGGCTCAGCTTGAATCACAGGGCATTTCCATGGAAAAGGTTTTCAGCCTGCATCTGGATACTGTGAGAGATCAGTTCTTTCACTCTTATAGACGGGACAAAGAAAGTTCCGGGCGCCAAATCAGCTTTGTGGTGCGCACTCCATGAAGATACTTCCTCAAGATTTCTATTTTGAGGATACCACCTCTGTGGCAAAAGCCCTGCTGGGAAAATCACTTCACATCAACACTACCGGAACTGAATATAAAGCCCGCATTGTCGAAGTGGAAGCGTATCTTGGAATCACGGACCCCGCTTGTCATACGTTTGAAGGTCGTCGCACTCCGCGCACAACTTCGATGTACCTCTCGGGTGGACATAGCTATGTCTACCAAATTTACGGAATGTATTTCTGCCTGAATGTTGTCACTCGCACTGAGAATCATCCTGAAGCTGTGCTAATTCGTGCGGTGGAGCCTTTGCCATTAGCGGCAAAATTTGAAAAATCGCAGTTAGTTTCAAATGGTCCCGGAAAACTATGCAGACACTATGCAATCAACAAAGAACATAACGCTCTACCGATGTGGCACAAAAAATCCGCTCTATATATAAGCGACGATGGATTTAAAGTTTCAAAAAGCCAGATCGTCTCCAGACCCCGAATTGGCGTCGACTATGCAGGCGAAGCTGCGGCATGGCCATTAAGATTCTATTTGGCCGATGACAAGTTCGTTTCAAAGAAATAACCCTGGTCGTCGAGTCACAATTGATTTTCATTTCAAACACCTGCCTATTTGATCTAAGATTATAGGCGCAATAGGAGCATACGATGAAAATCAATATCGGCATCAATGACAAAGACAGAAAAGAAATCGCAAAAGGTCTATCCACATTGCTGGCAGACACTTACACACTTTATCTTCAAACTCACAATTTCCACTGGAATGTAGAAGGTCCGATGTTTCAAACTCTTCATTTGATGTTTGAAACTCAATACAATGAATTGGCATTAGCAGTGGACTCTATTGCAGAACGTATTCGTGCTTTGGGACACTATGCTCCAGGTACTTATGCAGAGTTTTCGAAACTTTCTTCAATCAAAGAAGTTCCTGGTGAAAAACTAAGCGCAACAAAAATGATCGAAACATTGGTGCTTGGCCAAGAGACAGTGGCGCGCACAGCTCGTTCAATTTTTGCTGTAGTTGAAAAATCCAGCGACGAACCAACTGCGGATCTTTTAACTCAAAGACTTCAAATCCACGAAAAGACAGCATGGATGTTGAGATCTTTGTTGGAAAAAAAATAGATTCCAAAAAAGAAAAGGCTCCCAAAGGGAGCCTTTTTAAATCTAAAAAATGGTGGCTTGAGACGGAATTGAACCGCCGACACAAGGATTTTCAGTCCTCTGCTCTACCAACTGAGCTACCAAGCCATTCAGAACTAACTGAATTCTTTTGTTCAAAGAGACATTGGTTTAACTTTTGCCCCCCTGCCTGTCAACAATTAGACTTTGTCGAACGCAGATTTTAGGTCACCCAGAAGGTCGTTCAGGTCCTCAATTCCCACTGAAAGACGAATCAAGCTGTCATCAATTCCCAAAGCCTTGCGATTTTCAGGAGGCACGGAGGCGTGCGTCATAATCGCCGGGTGCTCGATCAAGCTCTCAACCCCGCCCAGGCTCTCTGCCAACGCGAAAATTTCTACGTTTTCCAGGAATTTACGGGCCGAATCCATTCCCCCCTTGATGTAGAAAGTGATCATGCCGCCGTAACCATGCATCTGCTCTTTGGCCAATGCATGCTGGGGATGACTTTCCAAACCTGGGTAAATGACTTTTTCAACTTTCTCGTGACCTTCAAGGAAGCGAGCCACCGACATCGCATTTTCCTGATGGGCCTTCATACGCAAAGGTAAAGTTTTCAAGCTTCTTAAGCACATAAAGGAATCGAAAGGACCCTGGATAGGACCCATCGAGTTACTTAAGAATGCCATACGTTCCGCGATGTCATCGCGAGAAGTAACCGCAACACCACCAACCACATCACTGTGACCACCGATGTACTTAGTTGCCGAATGCACAACAATATCCGCGCCCAATTCCAGAGGTCTTTGGAAATAAGGACTCATGAAAGTATTGTCGACAGCAACGATGATGCCCTTGGCTTTGGCGATTGCAGAAATCTTTTTGATATCAACAAGCTTCAAAGTTGGGTTTGTTGGGGTCTCAAGCCAAACCATTTTAGTGTTTGGTTTGATCGCCTTTTCAAAGTTTTCCACTTTCGTCAAATCCACGAATGAAAACTCCATGCCATCATGTCTTAAAACTTTGTCGAATAAACGGAATGTACCGCCGTACATATCGTCCATGGCAATCACGTGATCGCCACCCTTGATAAGGTGCAAAATCACAGTCGTCGCCGCGCAACCAGAAGCAAAAGCAAATCCAAATTTTCCGCTTTCAAGGCTCGCCATGCAGTTTTCATAAGCTCTGCGAGTGGGATTGTGAGTACGGGAATACTCCCATCCTTTATGTACACCCGGTGAGGATTGTACATAAGTCGAGGTCATATACACCGGAGTCATGATCGCGCCTGTTGTTGGATCAGGGGACTGACCTGCGTGAATCGCACGAGTCGCAAAACCAAGTTTTGAATTAGTGTTTTTCATAAATATACCTATTATTTCGAAAGGTTTTTAAGTGCTTCTTCTGCACTGATCACTCTGTTGAACACAGTTTTTACATCATCTGCCTTCAAAAAGCCGTTTTCGACCATCCATTTGTCATTAAACGCCTTACTCAGGTATTGGCGTCCGCTGTCAGGGAAAATCACCACGATATTTTGTGGAGTTTCAATCTTTTCAGCATACTTCATTGCCGCCACCAAAGCGGTTCCGCTGGATGGACCTACCAAAAGACCCTCTTCTGAGACCAGTCTGCGTGTCATTTCAAATGCCTCTGGATCGCCGACGCGAACAAAACCGTCATAGATATCCAGATGAACGTTTCCTGGAAGCATGTCCTCCCCGATACCTTCAACTTTATAGGATCCTGGCGGATCAACGATCTTCTTATGATAGAACAAATCGTAAAGAATCGATCCAATTGGATCTGCACAGATAATTTTAACGCCGGATTTTTGCTCTTTAAGATACTTTGCGCAGCCTGAAAGAGTTCCGCCTGTTCCTGCGCCACCGACCAAAACGTCGACCTTACCATCAGTTTGTTTCCAGATTTCTGGACCTGTTGTCTGATAGTGGCGAGTTGGGTTGTCATTATTAAAGAATTGATTGGTCAAGAAAGCGCCCGGAATTCCATCAGCGATCTTTTTTGAAACAGTATAGTGACTCAGCTCATGCTCTGGTTCCACCATCGGAGTGATAACTACTTGTGCACCATAAGCGCGCAAGATTGCTCTTTTCTCCTCGCTCATCTTTTCCGGCATCACGAAAATACATTTGTAGCCCTTAACAGCAGCTGCCAAAGCCAGACCAACCCCGGTGTTACCAGAAGTGGCTTCCACGATTGTACCGCCCGGTTTTAAATCACCGCGTTTTTCAGCCTCTTCGATCATCGCAACTGCGACGCGATCCTTGATGCTTCCGCCGGGATTAAAGTACTCAACCTTTGCGAAAAATTTATGTTTAGAACCCTTAGTGACGTTGCGAAGTTCCACCATCGGAGTGTGCCCGACAGCTTCCAGGATGTTTTTATAGATTTCTGACATGATTGATTAGCTTTCTAAGTCTCTGCTTCGGTTGGGACGAAGTAAAACTGTGTTCATTGACTGCAAAACTGTATTCATTTGAGTCATTGGATCCGTGGAATATTCCATTCCCAGCTCTGAAGTCAGCTGTTTCACCAGATTTCTGTTAGGTTGATCTTTCATCAACTCCCCTACCAGTTTCTCCAACGATACAGACTTCTTCTTTGTTTCAAGCTCGGCCATGGATTTCCCCCAACGGGCTCACTCTATCACCCCCCTCCCAAAGAGTGAAAAAAATTTTGCAGCAAGGGACCAAAAAGCAGCAACAAGAAGGCTGGAAACTGAAACAAGAGCAGTGGGATCAGCAATAGAAAAGGAAGTCTCGCGAGCTTGGTACTTATCTCGTCCTCGCAGGCCTCAATCATTTCACCTTCCAGGCTGACAATAACATTATAGACCGCCTCACCACGTAATCCCCGCTCCAGAACCTGCAAGAGCACCTGGCGATGGGGTGATGAGATCTCATTAATGAGGCCATGGGTGACCAATCCTTGCTGCAATAGCGCCATCCATTGAGCAACTACGGCAGAAAATTCCCCATGATGACGCTTTAAATAGTTCAATATGCCCGATTTCACGGGTTGTCCCTTCTCCAATGCGCGTTTTACACAAAGTAAAAGAGCCAGCGGCGGAGCTACACCTTCCATTTCATCCTCCGACCCACGCTAAAAATAATGACGAGCCCCAAAACGAACATAAAAAGGGAACAAATTATTAAAAATCGGTGGTTCATAAAGCCAAATTGCACAAATACAAATGCTAAAAGCGCCCCGTAAAGGGCGGTGACAATTATCGCCTGCATCTTAATCTGCTGGGTCACTTGTCCGGACCTACGTCGAAAATTTTCTTCCACTTTATACTGTCTTCGAAGTGCTTTTACCTGATCAAGCGTGCGGGTTTGCGAACGATCAATCTCGAACAACTCTTCCTGCAAATCCTTTATCCGCGCGGCTTTCGCGACGATGGAGTTTTCGGAACTTACGATCCAATTATAGATTTCACGCATCTGATTGCGCTGCCAACCGCGCTGACTTTCGATTGCCATATGCAGGCTTTGTCGGAAGGATTTTCCGGCTTGAATTCCCAAAATCAGGTTGTCCAACATGGGGATCACTGCCTTAGAAAGTCGTCGCGAAAGAAAATTGCGGAAAATATCCGGAAAAAACTTTAAACTTATTAAAAGAATGCCGATGAAAAGCCAGAGCGATACCGCTGAGTCGGAAATCGCGGCGATAAATGTGATCACAACGAAGTTCAAGATCATCAAAGACCGCGAACGACGTTGAGAGATTGCAAATTCCCGCGAGATGTTGGCAAGTGAACGCTGAACGAGCGCTTGTCCGAACATCGAAAGCATAAAAAAAGTGATCAAGAAGGGCCTCCCTGGCTTTTTGTTGATCGCAAAAAATATGCAAGAAATTTTTTTGTTGACGGCGGTGGTCGATTTGGGAAGACTTAGGGTAAGTAAGGTTTTTTACAAGTAAGTAACAACAACAACGTTTGCATCCTAGGAGGAGCACATGGCAAAGAAAGCAGCAAAAAAAGCTACTAAAAAAGCAGCAAAGAAAACTACTAAAAAAGTAGCTAAAAAAGCTACTAAAAAAGTAGCTAAAAAAGCTACTAAAAAAGCTTCTAAGTAGTTAGACGCTGTACTAATTTAGTACACTGAACCCCAGAGGCAACTCTGGGGTTTTTTTATGTCCGAAATCCGCTCTGGTAGCGGCTTTCAAATAAAAAAGGCCCGCATGTCTGCGAGCCTTTTTTATTTAAATCAGTGATGATCTTTTTAGAAATAGTATAGAGCTCCGACGGTTCCTGAAGGAATCAATTGCGCGCGTTTTACTTCATACATTGCAACCACTTCAGCGAAGAAAGAAGTGCCCGCAAAATCACCCGACAACTGATTATACTGAAGACCAAAGGAGGCATTTAAAAAGTCCGTTCCAAACTGTCCGGTGCGCTTTTCATCTTCGGTTAAAACGCGGTCCAGAATGCCCGATTCTTTCCATGAGGTGGAATTTCCCATTGAATTATACCAGCGGGAATAACCTGCAGTGTAATAAGGTGCGATATAATCGCCCTCAAAAGCATGCTTCCAGGAAAATTGGATCGAATTATAACCGGGACCGGTCCCGAATCCGGCCACAACACCATTTTCATCTTCAAAATTAAACTCTCCGGTGATTCCCACCAGACCCAATTGGCCACCTACAGACATTCCCAATCCAACTTTGCGATCCTGACGCATACCCATGGTTGAAGAATAGTTCATTCCAAGTCGCTCGGCCCGCATAGAATCACTATAATCCTGCTCAATGCTAAGTGCTTTTGAAGATACTGAATTTGAATCCGACCACAGATTTGATGTCGAGATTTCAGCAAAGGAATAGTTGGAGGTCAGCAGGGCAAGAACCGTGATAACCGTAAAACGTGAAAACATAGAAGCCTCCTTTTAGCTAATGATCTAAAAGATACGGGCTCTGACGCCTTCTTTTTGCAAGAACTGCTTAATCGCCGGGCCATCAAGTGGTTCTAATCTGAAAAGAAGCTTATGAACCAGATCATAAGTGTCTTCCGCCTTTTTAGATCGAAGATTTGAAGTAAAGTAAGCAAGATCGTCGCTAATTTTGATGGAATTGTTCAGCAAGCGCGAAATTTCCGGATTTTTTGTCGTCTTATCCAACAAAACCAGCGTGCGATTGAAGTTTGTCACCAGCGCATCCATCTGTTTTAACGTGCTGGTGACAGATCCTTCATTTTTTTCCAGTATTTCGATCATTTTTCCGGCCAAACCGTATCCTTGTGACAAAAGCTGATCAATTCGCGGAGGATCTTCACCACGAACATACTCACCAGCGGCAAATTCCCCGGCAGCTGCAGATCCCGGAGAGATTTCCAGAAACTTTTCCCCAATTACTCCGGCAAGATTGATAAAGAATTTGGAATCTTTACGGACGCTCGTCCAGGCCTTTTTATCCACAGTTATCGTCAGGCGAAGTTTCACTTCCTCACCCGTTGCCATTTTAAATTCAGGATCAAATGTGATGGATTTCACCTTACCCACTTTGATACCCATAACCCGAACAGGAGAACCCTCTTCGATACCACCAGCAAAGTTGAACATCACATTAAGTTCTTTTGTATTCGAGAATGGTGAAATGAAGCCCATGGCATAAGCAAACGCCATAACCATGATTATACTTACCAGAGCTAACAAACCGACCTTGGTTTCCACTTTCATAAACGCTCCTGAAAAACCTCAATAAAGGTAACTAAAAGTATAAGATAAAATGAAATCTATAACAATAATTGCAATCGAAGCCACGACCACGGTGTTTGTAGTCGCTTTACCAACACCTTCAGCACCTTGCTGACAACGAAAGCCAAAATAACATGCCACTAATGGAATAACTCCACCAAAACAGGCACCTTTTATCACAGCAAAATAGACATCCTTAAATTGAACAAAGCGATGCATGGAACCGATGAACATTCCCGGCGTGTACCCCAAATAACTTTGGCTGATCACCATCGCTGCAAACAAACAGGTCATATTGGAAATCACAGTCAGTAAAATGCCGCCCACAACACACGCGAAGAATCTGGGTATAACCAGATAGTTGATCGGATCAATTCCCAGCATTTTCAAAGCGTCGATCTGTTCCGTAATTTGCATGGTTCCGACTTCTGAAGCGTATCCCGCCCCCACACGAGAACACAGCAAAAGTGCCGTCACGATCGCTGCAAGTTCTCTTAGAATAAGAACTGCCGCAAAACCCGGAACCATCGCATCGTTTTGAATAACCAGTTTCATGTGAAATGATGACTCCAGGATGGTCACAATTGCCGCAAAACAAACACAGAAAACGATAATGAAAAGACTGCGATTTGCTACAAAGTACAGCTGCTGAAAGAATTCTTTGCGACGAAATGGTCCGGAAAATGTTCCCCAAAAGGTTTCAGCCAGTAAATTCATCATGACCGATACCCCCTGAAAGCCTGAATGATGACATCACCCAGAAAACTGGTGAACCAATCCATAACCACAATGCAAATCATTGTGGTTACGGCCGTTGCCACGACGGCACGACCCACACCTTTTGCTCCACCGGAAGTTGTGAAACCTTTATAGGTGCAGATGGTCGCAAGAACCACCGCGAATACCAGACTTTTAATCAACCCGCTTAAAATAGATATCGGATGGACAATTGTTGGAATGTGACGAATGTATTCTTCAGCAGATATCCCTGCAAATGCCTGGGCCAGCGCCATCCCACCAAAAACAGACATCATTAGACCCGCAGCCAGAAGAAAAAAGCTGGAAACGACGATGCCAATAAATCGTGGCACAATGATTTCCTGAATAGGATCCGCGCCCAGACAGCGAACGGCATCGATTTGCTCGGTGACTCGCATAGTTCCAAGTTCAGCCGAAGTATAGGCACCTACTTTTCCGCTAAGCATAAAGGCAATCAACATCGGGCCAACTTCCCGGAAAGTCGCACTGGTCGCTAGTCCCCCAAGGAATCCCAAAGCACCAAACTCGCGAATCGGCATTGCAAATTGCACAGCCATGATTGCGCCGACAAAGAATCCCGCCATGGCCGTCATCGCGAAGGATTCGGTGGAAACCTTCCAAATTTGCGTGAATATTTCGTGGGTTTTTAGGCGTTTTACAAAGATCGTGCTGATGATCTTCTTTAGAAAGATAAGAGTCCCGCCAATTTCATCCAGAACTCCCACTGCCAATGTCATCATGCCAGCACCTCTGCCAAAAAGTCCTTAACCAGAGGCACTTCTGATTTTTTTAGTTCTTCCGGGGTGCCCATTTCGACTATTTGCCCCTTATCCAGAACAATAATTCTGTCGGCGATGGATAAAGCGCAGTTCATGTCATGACTGACCACGAGGGAAGTTGTTTTTAAAGATCGGGAAAGATCATAGATCAACTGATTCACTGCTGTTGTGGTGACCGGATCCAAACCTGTGGTGGGTTCATCAAAAAGCAGAATCTTGGGATCCAACGCCACCGTGCGCGCCAGACTTACGCGCTTTTGCATTCCATACGAAATCTGTGATGGCAACTTGTCTTCGACTTGCTTCAAATGCACCAGGCGCAAGGCTTTGGCGACTTTATCTTTGATGATGTCTTCTGAATAATCATAGTGCCGACGCAGTCCAAATGCCACGTTTTCGAATATCGTCAATGAATCAAAAAGAGCAGGATGCTGAAACACCATTCCGCACTTCTTTCGAATGGGCAAATACTGCTCCTCGGTAAACTTGGAAACCTCTTCGCCATCAATCCAGATTTCACCCTGATCCGGCGTCAGCAATCCCACAAGATTTTTCAAAAGTACGGACTTACCTGTGCCAGACGTTCCAAGAATGAAAACAATTTCGCCTTCACGAATAGTCGCCGAAAGTCCATTTAGAACTGTGCGCTCACCGAATCTTTTGACGATCTTTTTGAACTCTATCACCCGTAAATTTTAGGGTTGGATGTTATGCGGGGTCAAGCGCCGTCAATGGCCCTTCAAGCAAGCCGCGTACAAATTGTCTTACTCTTGGATCAGGGTGATTTTCAGTTTCTTTCGGAGTACCCGTGATAATCACTTCTTCATTTACCACCATCGCAATTCGGTCAGCCATCTGATAAGCACGATTCATATCATTCGTGACTGCAACAATGGTGGAATTGTTCTGCTGCTGAAGTGTCTTGATCAGTGTGATGATTTTTTTTGAAGTGATAGGATCCAACCCTGCAGTGGGATCATCATAGAAAATGATTTTCGGATCCAAAGCCAAGGCCCGCGCGATTCCCAGACGCTTTTGCATGCCTCCACTGATTTCGTCAGGAAACAAATCACGGGCATGAGGAATCCCGACAGCATCCAAAAAGCTCTCGGCTTTCTTTGTTATTTCCCACTCCGAAAGGCGGGTCGTTTCACGCAACGGAAAGCAGATATTTTCGATACAGGAAAGGGAATCGAACAAGGCATTCTTTTGAAACAGAATTCCCATTTTTTTAAGAAGTGGCAGTCGCTCTTTGTTGCCCAGCGTTAGCCAGTCGCTTTGTTCAACAAAAACTTTGCCATCTTGAGGGGTTACGAGGCCTGACAAAGTTTTCAGTAGAGTCGTCTTACCCTGTCCACTAGGGCCAATAATGACAAAAGCTTCGCCGGACTTGATATCCAGATTTACGGAGCGCAACACGACCTGTGAGTCAAAAGTCACAGTCACGTTTTCCAAACGCAATACACTCCCCATTTTCCCTACCTTCCATCAGTCCTGCGCCGAGCGGTAATCCTTGTCTCTGAGTATGATTTGATATTGAATGGGGCCACAAACGCAAGTTCATAATCGGAGTTAGTACATGAATATTCATGAGTATCAGGCCAAAGAAGTCTTGAGAAAGTTCGGAGTAGCGACGCTTAAAGGTAAGCTGGCTCACTCTCCAGAAGAAGCAGTTGCTGCTGCTAAAGAAATCGGTGGATCAGTTTGGGTTGTTAAAGCTCAAATCCACGCTGGTGGCCGCGGTAAAGGCGGTGGTGTTAAAGTTGCTAAGTCTTTGGACGAAGTTTCCGCATACACTAAAAACATGATCGGCATGACTTTGGTGACTCACCAAACAGGCCCTGAAGGTAAAGTTGTTCAAAAAGTTTTCATCGAACAAGGTTGCAACATCGCTAAAGAATACTACGTTGCCTGCTTGATCGACCGCGCTACTGGAAGAGCTGCAATGATGGCTTCTTCTGAAGGCGGTATGGATATCGAGGAAGTTGCAGAACACAATCCAAACGCGATCATCAAAGTCGACATCGATCCAACTGTTGGTTTGATGCCGTTCCAGGCTCGCGAATTGGCATTCAAAATCGGTATGGCTCCAGAGATCGTAAACAAAGCTACGAAATTCTTCACGGGTCTTTACAACGCGTTTATCGCTACTGACTGCTCTATCGCAGAGATCAATCCTCTAGTTGTTACTAAAGAGGGCGATGTTCTTTGCCTGGACGCTAAAATGAACTTCGATTCAAACTCATTGTTCAGACATCCAGACATCGTTGAAATGCGCGACTTGAACGAAGAAGAGCCTTCTGAAATTGAAGCTTCCAAGTTCGATCTAGCGTTCATCAAACTTGATGGTAACATCGGTTGCTTGGTGAATGGCGCGGGTCTTGCGATGGCGACTTTGGACATCATCAAATTGCACGGCGCTGAGCCTGCAAACTTCCTGGATGTTGGCGGCGGCGCTAACAAAGAGAAAGTAACTGAAGCGTTCAAAATCATCCTTAAAGACAAAAACGTTAAAGGCATCCTGGTTAACATCTTCGGTGGTATCATGAAATGTGACATCATCGCTGAGGGCGTAATCGCTGCTTCTAAAGAGTTGGGTCTTAAAGTTCCATTGGTTTGCCGCCTTGAAGGTACAAACGTTGAACTTGGTAAAAAAATGTTGAAAGAGTCTGGCTTGAACATCACTCCAGCAGACAATTTGACTGATGCAGCTAAGAAAATCGTTGCTGCGATTAAAGGATAAGCGAACATGGCAATTCTTATTAACAAAAACACAAAAGTAATCTGCCAAGGTTTCACTGGTGCTCAAGGTACATTCCACTCTGAGCAGGCATTGGCATACGGAACAAAAATGGTTGGTGGCGTGACTCCAGGTAAAGGTGGCACGACTCACATCGGTCTTCCAGTGTTCAACACTGTGAAAGAAGCAAAAGAAGCTACAGGCTGTAACGCTTCTGTGATCTTTGTACCTCCTCCATTTGCTGCTGACTCTATCATGGAAGCTGTTGATGCTGATTTGGATCTTGTGATCTGTATCACTGAAGGCATCCCGGTTCTTGATATGGTTAAAGTAAAAGAATACATGAAGGGTAAACGTACTCGTTTGGTTGGTCCAAACTGCCCAGGCGTTATCACTCCAGGCGAATGCAAAATCGGTATCATGCCAGGTCACATCCATAAAGCAGGTCGTATCGGCGTTCTTTCACGTTCCGGTACATTGACTTACGAAGCTGTTGGTCAATTGACTGCACTTGGTATCGGTCAATCCACTTGCGTAGGTATCGGTGGTGACCCAGTGAATGGCACAAACTTCATCGACGTTTTGAAATTGTTCAATGAAGATCCAGACACTGACGGTGTAATCATGATCGGTGAAATCGGTGGTACTGCTGAAGAAGAAGCTGCTGAATACATCAAAGCTCACTTCAAAAAACCTGTGACTGCCTTCATCGCTGGTGCTGCGGCTCCTGCTGGTAAACGCATGGGTCATGCTGGCGCGATCATCAGCGGCGGCAAAGGTACTGCAGAAGCTAAATTTAAGGCTCTTGAAGCTGCTGGTTGCAAAATCTCTCGCTCCCCTGCTGACATGGGAACGACGATGCAATCTATGCTTAAGAAGTAGTTTTTTTTACTCAAGTTAGTATATGAAGGCAGTCCTCACGGGCTGCCTTTTTTTTGCTCGGAAGAGGGCGCGCGATCAGACGGTATTTTCTTGCCGGCAGCAACCAGTTCAAGATCTCGACGGATATCATGCCAAAAATCTGAATTGAATTCTTTGATGTGCTGAGCCCGATTCAAATAGCTCAATGCTTTTGTCGCAGTGGAGGCCTGACGATCATCCATAGCTCTGTTGTTATAGATAAATATTAGACCCTTCAGGCATTTTGCATTTGTTGCATCATACTGAAGCCCCTTAGAGAAGGTTGCTTCAGCAAGGTCTTCGGACTTTCTTCTTGCTTCGACGGAGGGGTATTCTCGAGACAAGTGGGTTACACCTTTTCCACCATAAGCATCAGCAAGTGTTTTTCTCGCCAGTCCATAGTCGGCTACGCGAATTGCCACCTCACCTGCTTCAATGGCATCATCCCAGCGTCCAAGTCTTTGAACAAGTCCGGCAAAATTCCCTGCAACCCAAGAGTTTTCCGGCTGTTTCTTTATGGCATATTTATAAAAGGAAATTCCCTTATCAATATCCTTTTTATCTATCAGGCATTCGGCGACACCCACTGCTGCCTTGCTTCTTTCCACATCTGTGCGCGCCAAATCAAGTGCTTTCTTGAATGCTTCCAGCGCCTTTTCAGTGTTCTTTTGCTTCTTTTCAATTGTACCGCTCAAATAATATAGCTCATGATCCTTGGGTGAAACACTGGCTGCGGCTGTAAAACTTGAAACCATCTTCGGTATGTCTTTTCTATAGTAATCGATCCAGGCTTTTTGAAGCATTGCCTCTGGGTCCCTTGGCGACTTCGCAAGAACAATGTCCAGGATTCTTTCAGACTCATTCAAGTATTCAGTGCGGTCCATTGTGCTGACCTTATATCCAACCATTCGCACAGCTTTAGCTTTCAATATCAACGCCTGTCTGCTCTCTGGCTCTGACAAAAGAATCTGATTCACAATATGTTGCGCATGACGGGATCCACTAATTGATTTTGGTCCGGGACTGTCGTACTCCTCCTTCGCTTTTACTAGTGTGTATTCCCTTAGGCGTATAGCAAGAGTTTCATCTTCCGAAAGCTTGCGAATTTCTATTCGACCGGCAAGGCAACTAGCAATATCGCCCAGACTTGATTGAAACTTATCAGAACTTACTTCTTTAGCGGTGAATTCGTTCTTCATGATTTGCATCTCATCTTTGATGCGAAATCCATCTTCAACTTTATATAAGGACCGTGTAAGTTTGAACCACGGTGATAAAACCGTGCAACCCTCGGGATAGCCGACAATATCGTAGCCTTTTACGTGAGTATTGGATTTTTCATAAAAAATTGAACCAATATTTGCATCAGTAATTCTTTTTTCCCGTAGCGCAAACATAATTGCAATAGACCTGGATGCTGGGACTGTTAGGTAGGTTTTATCCTCTTTATCTTTGCTGACTATCAACTCGCCAAAGACACTTTGCTTGCCCTTCATTGGCGCTGCAATACGCGTTTTAAAATCCACACCGTCAAAGGTTGAACTAGATTTTCCCGAATCCGAAGCCAAAAGAGTTGTCAGATACTTCTTTGCATCATCTTCGTTTCTACTAAATGAAATCCCCAACACCTGGTTCACGAACTCACCCGCGACCTCAAATGAGGTGACAGAGTCTGCTGAACCATCAGCATTTATACTAATACTTTTATCGAAGACAATTCGCGATTGCTCCAATGATGGCACAGGAATTTTTTCAAGGGCTCGCGTTTGAGACGACAGTTCTAACGCCGGGGATCCGGTGATATCAGAAAAAGTTAGGGTTGAGTTACTAACAATATTTGTTGGATCTACCCAAAGAATTTTACTTCCGTCTCTAATCTTCACGATGGCATGATTGAATAATCTGAGTGTCACAATGGGATCCGAAGCGCGATTAATCGAGGAGTTAAATTGCTCCCAGCCGCTTCGATATACAAATGCAACATTGGCTTTAATACCAATCTTTCGCAGCATCGCAGTTGTAGCTATTGAAAAATCTTTGCAATCGCCTGTTTTCAATTTGGCAATTTGATCTAGACTCCTGGGAATGTAGCCTTTTTCAAAGCTTGTCCAATCGCCGGAGTAAGTCATTATCTTTGCGAGCTCCGAGGTCACAGCATCAATCTTTTCAGGAACTGATTTTTGCTTCTTAGCCTTCTCAAGAATTATCTCGTATGCCTTTGGAAACACTCCTACCCTCATGGAGTCTTCGTATTCTTCTCCCAGGGTCCCCGCGATCACCGCCCAATCATTTGTTGTGCTGATATCGATAGTAGTGACTGTGTCTTTGTTCAGCATGGGATTGAATTCGATTGGCAGCTTATATAGCGGCTTAGTTTGCTCAAACTCCAAGACATGATGAGGTCCATCTTGATAAGTTTTCGACTTAATAGCTTGCCACGGGTCGTTTATTTTAACGAATAACGGAAGCAACGACCTTATCTTTACCTTGGTCGCCCTTTCCGGAACCAACAAACCAATTGTAAAGCGTCGCGAGAACAGTCCCTTAACAAGAAACTTCTTTTGTTTTTCACGGAATGTATAATTGATCTTTGAGCCAATTTGGATATTGCTAAACGGAATCACCATTTCACGGCCATTGGTGATCCCCTGTTCAACAACGGAATCAACCATTTTAGTATCCTTCGCTTGGACCGCAGTGACAACCCCAGAAGTTTCGCTAAAACCTTTGATGAAGTTTAACGTCGAAGCGTCCGGAAGTGTCGGTACAGATTGTCTGACTAGAAAGTTTCGTCCTTGCTCGTTTTGTGCTTGAAACTCCCGGGTAACAGTTGAATCTGACAAACCATTATCATCAACAGTTATCACCTGCTCAGTACTATTCAATATATAAGGTGCGTCGGTCTCTTTCGCCCATTCTGCCGATGATTGCATACCAAACAAAGAGAGTGCTAGCACTGTAGCTATAAACTTAAACATGGTTACCATATCGGCGGACTCGATAATTCACTTAGGTATCCAATTTTATTTGTAATTCAAATCGAGCAAATCAGTCTCATAAAGATACAAGGTACAGGCCTAATATCTGGATTTTCCCATCGCTTTAGAGAGTATAAAGTGGATCGGACTTGTAGGTAGAGAACGGATCGAATCCCTGCTCACGAAGCTTCTTCTTCTTGTTGTACTTTTGCCATCGCTCAGCCACGGAAAACAACTCGTAATGAACCCCACCGGTTAACAGCTGCTCTTTGATCGTGCTGGGAATTGGCTTTTCATTTGTTGCCCGAGTGAAGGTCAGGACGGACTTTCCAAAAGCCTTTTGCTTGTTTTGATTGATGCTGGGGCTGTCTTGCAAGTACACGAATTGCGCCTGAAAGACGTGACTAGTGCCTGTTGTGTTCCACTTCGTTTTATCGAAGGATTCCTGCAAGCCTTTAATCAGTGCGCGCAAGGCATGCACTTTCAGAATGGCGTCTTCAGCGGATACTTTCAGCCTGTTTTTAACAAATCGGCCTTGTTCATCCACTTCGAATTCCACATAGACAATTCCAAAATGGTCGTACTGAGCAAGAATCGAATCAAAGATCAGTTGCTCATCTATTTTTTTGAAGACCTGTTCAAAGTAACTCCACTGATCAGTATCCGAGATGAAATTGTCAGCACCCGTTATGTAGGTTCTGCCATCTGCGAAAGTGTTTTCAGAATGGTGCTTTTGGTGATCACCCAAGACTTTGGAGTCAGCAACATAGCCTGATCCAAAAAGACTTCTCACTATGGCAGCTTCTGTTCTTGTAACTTTCTTCTTAGCAGCCCCCGTACCTGGGGACGCGGAATGAACAGCCGATTTCTGGACCGCCGCCGGCAAAATCTCAATCTGAATCGGCACGTTCTGTCCATCAAGATTACCCTCAGAAAAAAGGTACAAGAATGCAGCAAGAACCACGTGCAAACTGATGGAAAGTAAAAGATTTTTCCTCATGGAGCTAGATTATGGTCGAGTTCGAAGTTTGTAAACTTCAATCCCAAAAACACTGATTACAACTGTTAATTATGTTCCCTGAAATTCCGATTAATAAAGCATGTTTATCAAACTTATCGTTGCTGCAATATTAGCCAATCCAGTACATGCGAACCCACTGAAGAAATTCGGTTTTGGACTTAATCATGAAGAAATGAAAACCGCCGGGTACAATTACACAGAGAAATCTTCGGGCAATGAAATCTATGAGAAAAAAACCGATCTCGAATATAAAAAGATAGTTTATCTAAAGAATGATAACGTAGCTACGACTTATCGGAGCAAAAAAGGTACTTACTTCACCTTCACGAAGCTGAATGGTGAGAACCAGGTTTTAGGAATGGCTGAATGTAAATTTCAACCAGACACAAAATCCTATAATTGTGACGTCCAAACGGCAGAGCTATGCCAGGATCTTTTGAATAAAGTTGATACAGGCGGATTTGGTTTTGATTTAAATAAAATTCAGGAATGTGCAGATATTTCTGCCAAGATATCTTACTCGCGAAAATCAATTGATGGATTTATGCCAGAAGTGAAAACGAAGTTGGAAGCTGTATATCCTGGTATGAGCACTTCAATGATCAAAGCTCCAGCCACTTCTTTGCAAACAGTACTAAAAGACTATGCGGCGTGCAAAAAAGCGGAAGCAGATCTGGCTAAACCAGCAGGCGCTGTTCCTGCAAAAAAAGTTAACAGCGCGGTAAAACAAGGCGCAAGCTAATTACTGGCAAACCAAGCCGGGCTCGTTGCCTTCGCTGCGGAAATCAAAGTACTCGCGCTTATCAAGATCATTCACAAACAACTGACCTGTGTATTTTCCAGTGGCAGTTCCACCAGCAATCACCGGATACAGTTGCAGGTAAACTCCCCCTTGAGCAGCATCACCACGCATGTTCAAGTCGCCATACTGAGCAAGAGGGCTCAGTGTGATAGCAGTAGAATAAGAATTGTATGCACCAGTACGCTTCACGATTAAATTTGCACCGATGGTATTCATACCCACCCATGGATTTTGCGCATCTACTGCACGGCTTAGTTGAACCGTCACAGTCGCTTCGTTACCAATAGTTGAGCAGCGCAGCTGCGTGAAAGAAGCCATGGAAACAAGCGGAAATTGTGCGACAAAAATCAATGCAAGCAAGGCCTTCATAAGTACTCCTTAAGTGAGCCCTCCGTTTACTCCCGCCCCCTTCCTGATGCAAGCTGGAAGCCTAAATAAAAGCTCATTGAAAATCCCCTACTGTAAATCTTCAGCCTGCTTTGCCAAAGCCATCCCTGAGGCCTATCATTGGAGCTGATGCTGAAGCCCGGAAAAGACCTTCTTCGCGAGGTCAAAAAGACATTTAAAGACGGCGGATTCCGCGCCCTCCGTAAGAAATATGGCTGGAAGATGTTCGCCATAATCATCAGCTATTACCTGGTTCGTGATGTAACGCTATATATTCTCATACCCTATTTCGTGATTAAGTCGTTCTAAGCAACCCGTTGTCGAATTTGTCGACAAACCACCGCGTAGATTTTACGAATTCCCCATTCCTTTACCCCGCCCGAGGCGGACTTTGCTAAGATGCAGGGCCATGAAATCATTGGGAATTTTTCTATTAATTTTCACCGCTGGATGCCTCGCTAACGCTGTTTACTATAACGGTGATTCACGCGAAGAAGTATCCGTGAATGATCGCACTTGGGTCGTCGGCCAGCCGACCGCAATGATTTACGATGGAACTCGCAAGAATTTTCCTGTTTTAAAAGACATGTATCCCCTGTGTGACAATGAAAGATTTCAAGAGCAAAGACTTGTTGGTCATTGCAGTGGAGTTTTGATTGCATCGAACAAAGTTCTGACTGCTGCACACTGCATGCAAAGCACCAACTCGTGTCCCAATGCGCGATTTGTATTTGGCGCGCACCACACAGCAATGAACCTGAATGTTTACTCCTGCAACAAAGTAATCACCATTGATCAAAAGATGGATTTTGCCGTGGTAGAGCTGAATCAACATGTCGTGGGAATCAGACCCGTAAAAGTTGCCACTGATGTAAATCTGCGCGAAGGTGACTCCTTGCTGAGCATGTCCTATCCCCTGGGGCTGCCATTAAAGCAAGACATCGGAATAATTAAGAATGCCGATGCGAACTCAAATTTCTTCAAAGTTTCAGTCGACACATTCGCCAGCAGCTCAGGCTCCCCGCTTTTCAATACCCGGGGCGAAGTGGTTGGAATTCTAAGTCGTGGTGCTGAAGATATTCTGGAAGACGATATTTATAGAGTACAAACTCGCGGTGGATGCATTAACTTCAATAGCTGCGAAAACGGCACCTGCAACGGCGAAACGTTCTTAAAGGCCGCACTGATCAGCGACAAAATTTAAACTTGCCTTGACCCGTGGCGCTTAGGAATTATGCTTCAGATATCAACTTTTTCTGAAGAACCGAGAGCGCTATGAATCCTTCACAACGAATTGAATTTTCAAAGAATTGGCTTACTAACGATGTCTTCCCTCTTTGGAGCGGTAAAGGCATCGATCGCAAAAATGGCGGCTTCGAAGAGAACCTGACATTTGAAGGTGAACCGATGGAAATGCCTCGCCGTGCAATGGTGCAATCCCGTCAGATTTATTCCTTCCTGACGGGACTTCGTATGAAGACTGTCTCCCATGACACAGCCACTTTTGCAGTCAATCAGGGTGTGCGCTACATGATTGATAAATTTCAACAACCATCCGGTTCATTTATTTATTCAGTTCTTGCAGATGGCACTCCCAAAAGCATGAATCCCGATCTTTATACACAGGCCTTCGCGCTTTTTGGTTTGGCGCAGGCTTACCAAATGGATCCAAAACCTGAATATAAAACCCGCGCAAAAGAGCTGGTGAAATATCTGTACCGCGAAAGAAGCGTTAAAGCCGGCGGCTTCACAGAACTGGATGAAAAGGGAACTGCTTCATACAAATCGAATCCCCACATGCACATGTTTGAATCAGCAATTGCCTGGATGCAAATCGATAAGGATCAAGAATGGTGGAAGCTTGGCGAAGAGCTAGCAACCTTGGCGTTGAACAAGTTCATTGATCCGCAAACAGGCATCTTGGGCGAGTACTTCGATGAAAACTGGAATGCTTTGCGCGAAAACGGCAAGTTCGTTTATGAGCCGGGCCACCAATTTGAATGGTCCTGGTTGTTTTCCCTGTATCAGGATTTGACCGGCAAGGACTGCAAAGCCGTTCGTCATAAGCTTTTCCTTTCAGCCGACAAGCACGGAACGGACCCCGTTCGCAAAATCGCTTTCGACGAAATGTGGAGTGATTTCACGCCTAAACTGACTTCTTCGCGCTTTTGGCCACAATGTGAGCGTATTAAAGCAGCAGTTCGACTGGCCAAGGAAGTCCCGGTTTCAGATCAGGCGGTCTATCACAAGGCCGCCGATGATGCCATGGACACCCTGTTTAAGTTCTTTGCGACCCCTAAAAAAGGTATGTGGTACGATCAGCTTTCAGCTCAGGATACTTTTTCCGGAAACTTCTCTAAATCCAGCTCTTTGTACCATATTATCAATGCCTTAGAGGAATACGTAAACTTGCGAAATTAGGACGGAATGCTTGACAGTGGGGTCCCCGAAAGGCTAACAAGAGGCCTAAAAAAGGGAGACCACTGTGAAGAAGCTTTTAGTCATTGCTTTGCTATTTGCATCGACAACAGCTCATGCCGGTCGCATCAAAGAAGTCGTGATCATGGCTACTGAAGATGTCGAGCATACTTTGAATTTATTTAATCCCGATTTCCGCTACGTGATTAAGGGTCAGGGCTTCACTGAAGCTGATGATTCCACGGGTACGGCAATTCAAACAGTGGTTTCAGTTCGTAATTTGATCACTCTGCAAACACGCGAGTGGACTTGCACAACACAGTTCCATAAAACACCAGAATTTTTTGAAATCACTTACACAATTTGTAAATAACAAGGAGATACCTAATGGCTATCGAACAAACATTCTCAATCATCAAACCTAACGCTATGAAAAAAAATGCTATCGGTGACATCGTAAGCATGTTTGAAGCAAACGGTTTGAAAATCGCTGCTGCAAAAATCGTTGTTTTGTCTGCTGATAAAGCTGGCGAATTCTACGCTGAACACAAAGCTCGTCCATTCTTTGGCGAACTAGTTTCCTTCATGACTTCTGGTCCAGTTATGTTGATGTGCTTGCAAGGTGAAGGCGCAGTTTTGAAAAACCGCGAAATCATGGGTGCAACTGATCCTAAAAAAGCTAACGCAGGAACTATCCGTTCTAAATTCGGCGACAACGTTGGTGAGAACGCGGTTCACGGTTCTGACTCTGTTGAATCTGCTGCTCGCGAACTTGCATTGTTCTTCGAAAAACACGAAATCTGCAACGCGTAGTCTGTGACTGCAAATTCTCGCATCCAAGTTAAGATCGAGAAAATGGCCATCGGAGGCGCGGGCATCGCCCGCCACGATGGCCTTGTTATTTTTGTGCCCTTAGCCGCCCCTGAAGACGAGCTTTTGGTTGAAATCACCACAGCAAAAAAGAATTTTGCTGAAGCACGTATTGTTGAGATTCTAAAACCAGGACCCGCGCGCAGAACTCCACCTTGTCCTGTTGCCAATGTCTGTGGCGGCTGCAACTGGCAGCATCTGACTGAACTAGAACAGCAAAAACAAAAAGAAGCTTTGGTGCTGGAAACAATCCGAAAATTCAATCCTGAATTGAGTTTCGATTACCTGCCGTTGCAACCAAGCCCACGCTCGCTTCGCTATCGCAACCGCATTCAGCCAAAATTTCATAATGGCCGCTTCGGTTTTTTTGCAAGAAACTCCCATGAAATTGTCGAGATCGACGATTGCCTGATCACCGAGGAAGTTCTGACAAAAAAATTCCCTGAAGTCCGTCAATGGGCTGCGGATAAGAAATCAAAAGATCTGTTGCGTCTTGAAATGTATATCTCTGAAAACGAAGAAATCCGTTACGGCCTGATCACTGATGAAGACGACGGGATTGGTTTTTCCCAGGTTAATCGTTTCCAGAATCCACATTTGTTAGAAACCACACTGAACTGGGCTGGCGATATCGACTACCCACAAGTTTTTGACCTTTACGCCGGGGCTGGGAATTTTACGTTCCCGCTGATGAACAAGTATAAATCTGCCAACGTCCATGCGGTTGAATTGAACCCAAAACTGGTGGAGCGCGGCCGGGCTCAGAACAAGGAAAAGCGCCTGCGCTATTTCATGTCTGACGTGGAAAGCTACATGCGCAGAGCCACTATCCAAAAACAGGACCTGGTGGTCCTGGACCCTCCTCGTGCCGGCGCCAGCGAGTATATTATGCGAGCACTTGCTGCGGCAGGTCCCCAAAAAATCATCTACATCAGCTGTCACCCCGTTTCCTTGGCTCGGGACCTGAAATGGTTCTTTGCTTCGGCCCAACAACTCGGCAAAAAATTCCGCCTGGAACGCATGCAAACTTTCGAGATGTTTCCCCAGACAGACCATGTAGAGACTATTGCTGAGCTCAGGGTTGACTCTTAGCTCTCTAATGATACCTTTTTATTCATGCGTAAATGGATTATCGCTGCCTGTGCCCTCACTTTGGTGGGATGTGCAAGTTGGAATCAAGACAAAGACAAAGCCGCTTTATATCTTCGAATGGGTAACGCCTTTATCGAAGAAACGAACTATCCCAATGCCATTGCCGCACTTTTAAAAGCGCAAGAACTTGATCCCACTGATCCCACAATTCAAAACAGCCTTGGGCAGGCCTATTTCCTAAAAGAACGCTATGACCTTGCAGAAAAACAGTTTCGCAAGGCAATCTCGATGAATCCAAGTTATACAGATGCACGCAACAATCTTGCCCGCACATTGGTTGAAGTGGGTAAGTATGCAGAAGCCGACAAAGAACTTACTTTGGTTTTGAATGATTTAACCTACGGTGGCTTCACTAAAGCCTACACAAATCTTGGACTTTCCAAATTTCATCAAAAGCAGTATTCGGCATCCCAGGATGCTTTTCTGAAAGTTATCTCTTCGACTGCAGATGATTGCTGGGCCAATACCTACTATGGTCGGGCTTTTTTTGAGCAGAAAAAGTATTCGCAGGCCTCGGAAGCCTTGGACCGTGCCATCGGTTTCTGCCAAAAGGATCTGATCGACGAGCCCCACTATTATAGCGCCCTGGCCTACTACCGCATGGGAGATAAATCCAAATCGGTCGCTCGCTTTGAGGAAATCATCCGCTACTATCCAAATGGCAAATTCCGTGAAAAATCCAAGGGCATGCTGGAACTGATTCGAAAGGGACAACAATGAAAAAAACCGGTGAGATACTGAAGGCAGCTCGTGAAGAAAAAGGCCTCTCTCTGAATGAAGTGGGTTTGTCCCTAAAAATCAGCAGCAAAGTTTTGAAAGCCATTGAAGACGGTGATGAAAATCAATTGCCGGCTAAAACTTTCTTGCGCGGTTTTGTAAAAAGCTATGCAACTTTCCTGCGCCTGGATGCTGATAAAATTCTGGAAACATTTTATGAGGAAATGGGCAGCACTCGTCCACAACCTTACATCCGCCCATCCACCACGCCGGAAAAGGAAACTGACTCCGACGCCAAAATGGAATCTTCTGAATCCAAGGAAGCTACTGTCACACCCATCCGCAAGACGGCGCCGACATCTTCAAGCAATGACTATTCTCCGCTGAATAAAAAGAACAATACTCGAACGATTGCTGTTGGTGTGCTTTTGGTTGTGCTGGCAGGTTTGATTATTTTTACAAAAAAAATGATCGACAAATATTCCAAGGAAGCGGAAGTACCGACAGCTGAAGTCGCAGAAATGATGGAGGGTGCTACGCCAGTAGATGGTGATGCTACCATTCCTTCCGAACCGATGAGTTCTTCTAGCTCAAGTCCGACTCCAGAAGCCTCCCCATTGGCACAAATCACCAAAACTGACGAAAAGTCCGAGCCGATCACCAAGGCAACACCGGTAGCTTCTCCGAAGTCGACTCCTTCACCGGTTGAAACACCGAAGACAACTCCAAGTCCGACGGCAGCTGTGAAATCCAGCCCTTCACCGACTGCTTCGCCGGCTGCATCCGCGACAGCTACAGCCGCGGCGACTGTTACTCCGGCACCAACAGCTTCAGCAACTCCTTCGCCGACTCCTGCAAAACCTGTGGAATTGATCGTGGAGGCATTGGATACAGTAGAAATTGAATACTCTTCACCAAGCGGCAAGCCGCAAAAGATCAAGCTCTCTGCAGAGCAAGTCCACACGTTTAAAAGCAAAAGCGGTTTGAAGATCAGTTTCTCAAATGGCGGCGCAGTAAATCTTATCCTGAATGGTAAAGAACTGGGCATCCCAGGTGACCTGGGCAAGCCAATCAAATTGAGCTACTAAGTTTGAAGGACCTAAAGCGACTTTGGCTGATCAGCCTCTTCGTAAAATTAATTCTGGCGGCGCTGCTCCCACTCAGCGCTGACGAAGCCTACTACTGGGTTTGGTCGAATCGTCTGCAACTAAGTTATTTTGATCACCCGCCGATGGTCGCCTGGTTGTTCTATCTAGGGCATTTCCTCGAACCCTTCTTAAATGCTGTTCGTTGGCCTGCAGTTCTGCTTGGACATTTCACTATCTGGATTGGTATTGAGTTCTTACGAAAGCACGTGGACCTTGAAAAGATTCGGGTTTGGATCTATCTGGTTATGTTTTCCCCCCTGCTAGGCTTCGGCTCGCTGATAGTGACACCGGATTTGCCCGTGATCTTCTTCTGGGTTCTTTCCATTTACTTCTTTGATCTTGTTCTTCAAAGAAAAGATCTAAAAAGCTATGCTGCCTTTGGTTGTGCATTGGGCTTGGGATTCTGCGCAAAGTATCACATTGTTCTGTTCGTACCGTGCTTGTTTCTATACCTGCTGTTTGAAAAGAAATGGCGAGAAGTCCGCTGGAAGTACGTTCCGGTTACACTCGTCACTGGGTTGTTGTTCTGCCTTCCCGTAATCCTTTGGAACTATCAAAATGATTTTTCGTCCTTCCGGTTTCAATTGGATCACGGTTTCGAAAGACCTGACTATAACGTCGAATGGACGATCACTTATGTGCTGGCGCAAATTCTGATTATCTTCCCGTGGGTTTTCTGGGGAGCTCTTCGAGCCAAAGTGCCAGCATCCATGCGCCATCTGCTGTATTTTGCGTGGGTACCATTGCTGTTCTTCTTTGGCACATCCTTCAAGGCACTGGTTGAGGCCAATTGGCCAATCATCGCATATCCGGCTGTCTTCATGTTAGCCGTTCTTCACCCCAAGATGCAGAAGTGGTATCGCTACTACGTGGGATTCTTTGGGGCTCTTATCGCAATCGTGATCAGTCTGCTTTTTATTCCACAATTAAGAAAATTGGATCCTAAGATCAGTGAACCGTTTGATTACGAACTGCTGGCAAAAGAAACTGTTAATTACCAGCCATTATATGGAGATTCCTATCAAATGGCGTCATCACTTTGGTATTTCAGTAAGAACCCGGTATTCAAACTTCAGGGAATCAGTCGTTATGACTATTTCGACACGTTTACAGAAGCAAAGCCTCAGGAAAATAAGTTTTATTTGGTGAAGCGTGAAGGCAATGGTTTACCAGGGTGGATTTCCGAACAACAATGGACTTATCAGGAAGTTAGAAAAGTCGCTCCCGATTTTGTTGTTTTGGAATTCACACGACCATGAAAACACTCGTAGCCTTATCATTTTTACTAGTCACCTACTTCTTGTACGGATTCTATCTGAATCAGTTCGACACTTCCATCGTTCCCCACCAGATCTCCAAAGCACACGCTTCGAATTACTACGACTACAAGGGCGTTCTGAACGTGCATACGGATCTGTCTTCAGGATCTGCAACTCCTAACTTCGTGATTACCTCGGCGAAACTTGCGGGCCTGGATTTCCTGGTTTTTACCGACTTGAATCTTTTCAATATGCCCACCAGCTTTGAATCGTATCACGGCAATTTGCTGGTGCTCTCCGCGGGCAAGTATAGCTACTTGGATTCGCGACTTCTATATTACTCCCTGACTCAGGAAAGTATTGGCGATACTCTGGGTGAAGCTCAGGTAAAACTCGCCGACTTGCTATCGCAGAAAACCGGCGCAAATAAAGATTCATTGACGATTCTGGCTCACCCTTACAAGGCCGGATATTCCTGGAGTGGTGAAATTCCAACAGGCCTGGATGGTTTTGAGTTGTGGAATCTGAAAAGCTTATCCAATCGCGCCTGGGATTATTCCAAAGCCTCGACAATTTGGAGCTTGCTGATTTATCCTTTCAATCCGCGATTGTCTTTTCTAAGACTTTACACCGAGCCCACTGACGAGATCGCTTTGTTAGATAAACTCTCCCAGCAACGAAAGGTCGTCGCCTATGCCGGCGCCGAGGCTTCTGCCCGCGCCATTCCGTTGGCAAACTACTTTATCAAATTTCCCTCCTACAAACGCTCCTTTGAAATTATGTCCAATCACGTTTTGCTAAAGTCCGAACTGACTGGAAGTTTCAATGGAGATCGCGCCAAGATTTTCAATGCCTTAAAGCAGGGCAATTTCTATATGGCGATGGATATCCTGGGGGATCCGAAAGGATTTGTTGCGACTGTTGAAGATGATCGTCAAACCCACTTGATGGGCTCAGAGATTAAATTGAAAAAGGGAATGGTTTTAAAAGTGAAACTTCCCTCTGTGCCTAAAGAATTTTTTGAAGTCGTCATCTTCAAGGACGGCGTTGATATCGCCCGGGTAAATGATCCTGAAATGGAATATCAAATTACTTCACCTGGCGTTTATCGTGTCCAAGTTCGAGTTACGGTGATGCTGCCAATACCCGATGCGAAGAAATGGTTTACTTGGATTTATACAAATCCATTTTACATCACACCTTAATTGGAATTTCGCAAACCAGTCCGTCGACGGGCTCGGTCTGACACGCCAGCCTTTCAAAATTAGCAAATCCACGGTCCTCTGACATTTCCAATTCAACATCATTTCGTGGAGGCAGTTTTTCCAATCCTTCGCGCACGAAAACACGGCAGGTGCCGCAAGTTCCGAACCCCCCGCAAGTGTGGTTCAAAGGCAAGCCTTCTCTCACGGCTACATCAAGCACACTCCGGTCCTTTTGACTCACCAAGGCAATCCGGTTGTCCGGCAAAAAGGTTATACATTTTCCAGACTTAGACTTCACGAAGAAGTTCCCCCATATTCAGGCACTCTTTTGTTGAAAGGGCCTCTGCCATTTTGTATCAATTATGCCATGAGATTTGTAGCTTTTGACTTTGAAACAACTGGAACAGTGCCTGGCGTTGATCAAATTATTGAAATCGGAGCAGTCCGCTTCATTAATGGTGAGCCAGAGTCCGTATTTGCAACCCTTGTGGACCCTCTTCGTCCAATCCCCCCAGGTGCTTCAAAAGTAAATGGTATTTTTGACGACATGGTTAAAGGAAAACCGACAATCGATACATTGTTGGATTCATTGGCTGACTTCTGTGGTGATGACATCATGGTTGCGCACAATGCTCCATTCGATGCGCAATTCCTTACGGCTGACGTAAAAAGACATGAATCCAAAGCTCCTCGCGGAATCGTGCTGGATTCATTGCCAATCGCACGCAAAGTCTTCCCAGGTCTTCCAAACTATAAATTGGGAACTTTGGTTCAACACTTGAAAATTCCAACGACTGACTTCCACAGAGCGGAAGAAGATGCGACCTACCTTGGCCATATGTTCACGCAAATGTTGAAACGTATTTCCATTGGTGGACAGGCTCCACAAATTGCAAACTTGGTAGCACTGACTGGCAAGCCTGAACTCCGCTTCCCACAAATCGTGCGCCAGCCAAAGCAAATGGACTTCTTCGGCGTTTAGTTTTTGTTTTTAAATCTTAGAAATAAAAAAGGCCGTGGTAACACGGCCTTTTTCTTTAGGCTTTATGAGCAATTGGATACCGACGACCGCGACCAAATGCATGCGGTGAAACCTTCAATATCGGCGGCGCCTGCCAGCGCTTAAACTCCGTTCTCATCAATACCGGCAGCAACCACTTATCAGCAACGGTCTTTGGCTCCTTCGCCTGCTCCACCAGATTGACCACGGCCTTATCCAACTCATCATAAGGTGGTAAAGAGTCCTGATCCTTTTGGTTAGGACGAAGTTCTGCAGACGGCGGACGAGTGATAATAGTTTCAGGAATCACTTCGCCTTGCTTGTTATAGTACTGTGCCAGTTCGTAGACTTGCTTTTTAGTTAAATCACCCAAGGGCGCCAGGCCACCGCACATATCGCCGTACAAAGTGGAGTAGCCCGAAGCATACTCACTCTTATTCCCGGTTGTTAATAACATGCTGTTGTTTTGGTTTGAGTAGGCCATCAGGGTCAGTCCGCGAAGACGAGCCTGCAGGTTTTCATTTACAACACTAAATCCTTCAAGATCGATACCCTTTTGAAGTTGCTCCACAACTTTGTCGTACATCGGAGCAATCTCAACGGTCTTAAACTCAACGTCCAAGTTCTTCGCCAGATCCCGCGCCAGATCCAGACTCATCTGTGCGTTGTATGGCCCTGGCAATGCCAGAGTCGTTACGTTTGCAGGTCCCATGGCATCTACAGCCAAAGCAGCAGCGACGGCAGAGTCAATGCCACCACTGGAACCCAAGTGTACTTTCTTCATTCCTGTTTTTGCGCAGAAATCACGGATTCCCAGTACCAAGGCACGACGAAGCTCTTCGATTGCCGTTATTTTTGCATTCTTATTCCAAACTTCTTTGGTATCCAGGTCAATTACGTTCAAATCCTCTTCGAACGCCTGACAAGTCATAAGTTTTTTACCATTTTTATCCAGAACAAAACTTGCTCCATCAAAAATGATTTCATCCTGCGCACCCACGAGGTTTGCATACAAGATCGGAGCATTAAAGTACTGCGCCGTTTTTATGGTTACGTACTCGCGTTGTTTCATTTTATCAAGGAAGTAGGGTGAAGCACTTAAGTTCACAACTAAATCAATTTTCTGCTTCTTAACTTTTGCCAGAGGATTCACTTTATAAGGCGAGCGCCCCTTGGCATCCGGCCAAGCCCAGATATCCTCGCAAATTGTCAGAAAGAACTTCTTACCCTTCCAGGAAAAGTAGTTCTTCGAAAAATCACCGGGCTCAATAAAGCGAGCCTCATCGAATACGTCCCCGGTCGGTAACAATTGTTTATGGAAAAAGCGTGGCTTCTGACCTTTTACCGCAAAGACGGCAGAATTATAGTAAGGGCGGCCCTTTTTATCCGGATTTCTGGTGATCATCCCAAAAATAACAGCAATACCTTTGGGAATTCTTTTAAGCAGATCTTTAAGCTCCGCTTCCTGCTTTTTTACGATCTGTTCACGCTCCAGCAAATCAAACGGATGGTAACCAAAAAGCGTGCACTCAGGAAACACCACCATGTCACACTTACGCTGTTGCGCTTGCTGAATATAATTTAAAATTTTTTCTTTATTGGATTTGAAATCGGCCAGAGTTGGATTGATTTGTGCCAGAGCTATTCTCATGGCCTCAATATACGCTGACCTATTGGAGTTTCAAGTCGGGTTTTGTCAGTCGATGACTGTACGTCCCGAAAAACCATCGTGGTAACCATGAAAATGATTCACTTGGGTCTCTGGGTATTTCCAGCAGAAATAACCTTCTCCGCTGTCAAAATCTGCCATCCACAAACCCTTGGGCTCGGCTCCCAACTTTTCAATCTTGGCCTGCCAACGATCAATAATGACGTTAATTTGTTCTTCAATGATCACGACTGACGGGTGGGTCTTGTCCGAGTATGCCTCGATGCGATTGACGTGCAATTTGACCTCACGATTAGCCTCTTCAGTTAACCGATAAACTATCGGCAACAACTGACGTGCTTCACTAATTGTGAAGAATTTTTTGCGATTGATCTCAATCACATTTTCCAACAATGGCCCCCTCGAATCAAGCGAGTGCCTTGTATGCTTGAAGCGCTCGGATGTATCAAGCATTTCCGTTTGGTGACAGATAACTTAAGAATTAATGTGGAAATTTTCTAAACGCGATGCAGACTATTTTTCACCGCTCTTGGAAAATTGCAGTGCCTGACCGCCAAGGAAAATAACCAATGCAATAATCAACGCGGCAATGAATAACCAACGTATAAAATTTCCAAAAGTGACGGCCTTTTCTTCGGGCGGCAACTCAAGTTTCGGTTCTGGTTTTTTTACAGCTGTTTTCTTTTTCGGCGGAGCAAATCCATCATTTTGCACAACAGTGGTCTTGCCTCCACCGTTGGCTTTTTTCTCTAGTTTTTTGCGTTCATCTTCCGTCAAACCTGAAATCGGTACAGAAGCGACACGCCTGCCGGTTTGCACGGAATAACCACCATTGTTGGATTTGAAATATCCACCGGCACCACCGCCTTCCAGGGCTATTTCTACAACTTTTCCACCTTGTTCGCTGGAACTGTCTATACCTGAAGTGGGTGCTCGTGCACGACTGATACGGCCGCTGCCACCTGATCTGGATCGGGAACCTGCATAGCTGCTGCCACTGCTTCCTGACGACGAGGAGGAGCTTGCACTTGATTCTTTCGGTGGTTTACTTGAAGACTCACTGTCCCCGGAATTGGATTTCGAAGATGAGGGATTGTTTTTAAATTCACTCGAAACATTCTGGAAGCTGAATTTGCATTCTAAATCCGAGTTGTCGCCACCCAACACTGGCAATTCACCCTTTTCAAGCAAACAGGCAAAGTAGTCCCCGGTGAATGACTGAACAAATGCCTGAAAAGGCTTAAAGATCTGAGTGATCAACATCAAAATAAGAGACACCGTAATGACTAATATCAAAACGTACTCAATCACAGCCTGACCGCGATTGCTTTTTAGTCCAGCTGAATATTTAGATCTCTTCACTCGCTTGGGCATTTAAGTCATAATACAACATATGAAAAGCAGACTGAATTTCAAACACTTGCTCGTGGTAATCATCTTGCCTTTTGTCTCATTATCGCTCAGTGCTGGAACACCCACCCCGACCTCCGGTCAGGATAAGGTGGAAAAACTGAAGGCAGAAATCAGAAAACAACCCCAAAACACGCAGCTCGTGATCAAGCTTGCTGAAGAGTTTTATACCCAGAAGGACTATCAAAAGGTCACTTTGTTGCTATGGAAAAACATCGACAAAATCGGCCGCCCCGAGATCCTGCTTTTAGCCCGCGCCCATGAAGCGCGCGGAGAAACCGGCGATATGATTCGCGCATTGAACAATCTGGTCAGCAAAAATGACAAGGATGCAGAAGCGTTTTCACTGCTGGGCAATGCCTATGTGATGCAAAAGAAACCAAAAGAGGCCTTGGAGAACTACAAACTCGCTATTGAAGCGAATCCAAAATACGAACCGCCTTATCATGCTTTGCTGAAAATGTACGAGGATCGTACTCCCCCGAACTATTATGAAATGCGTATTCTGGCCCAGGACATGGTTGATAATATCGGAAAGCGACCGGAGTTCCTGGAAATACTTTGTGACGTGAACACCAGAGACAGCACCTATGACGCCGGCATCACCAGTTGCCGGGAAACCATCCAGGCCGATCCTAAACGCGCTAGTGCGCACGTTAATTTGGGTCTGAATATGAAGGGCATGGGTGACGACGAAAAGGCCAAGGCAGCGCTGAAGAAAGCTGCGACTGATTTTCCGAAATCAGAATTTGCACAATACACGTATGGTCGCCTGTTGGAAGACGATAAGAGCTCCATAGAGGCCATGAAATACTACAAGACGGGCACAGAGGCTGATCCGAAATCGGCTCGCTCCTGGCTGGGCCTGGCTACGACATCGTTTGATATTAAAAAATATGATGTGGCATACATCGCGTATAAGAACGCCTGCAAGTATGACAAAAAAAATGCCGTAGCCTTTAGAAGAGCTACGACAGTTTTAAGAAATGCCCGCACCACAGATTGGGTCGGGAAATTTGAAAGTGCTTCGGAAAACTGTAATTTCTAGTTTTCCGTTACGATTTCACCGATAAGGTCGTATTCCATAGAGTCGGTCACATGAACTTTAACCATGTCGCCGACCTTCGCCTCACCGTCGTTGATCAACACAACGCCATCGATATCCGGTGCTTGACCCCAGAAGCGACCTTGCAATAGCAAATCTGTCTCTTCAGAGAAACCTTCAACGATAACCTCGATAGTTTTGCCTACGAAGTCGCGGTGTTTGTTGCGGGAGATGTTCTGTTGAACTTCCATCAATGCATCATGACGGTAGTCTTTTGTTTCATCATCAACCTGGTTGTCCATGCGGCCACCCGGAGTGTTTTCCTCTGGGGAGTACTTGAAGCAACCAACACGGTCAAACTGCTGTTCAGCCACGAAGTTCAGAAGCTCTTCGAATTGTTCTTCGGTTTCACCAGGGAAACCCACGATAAATTGAGTACGAATAACCGCTTCTGGCAAATGTTCGCGGATATTCATCAATGCTGTTTCGATTTCATCACGAGTCATTTTGCGATTCATGCTTTTCAAAACTGAATCATTCACATGCTGAAGTGGCATATCGAAGTAACGCACGATTTTTTTGCTGTTCTTGATAACTTGAACCATCTCTTGGGTGATGCCATCTGGGTACAAGTACATCAAACGGATCCACTGAAGGCCTTCAACGTGTTCCAATGCTTTCAAAAGCTCCACAGGACTTTCTTTGCGTGTTGGATCTTTACGACGGATATCAAAGCCGTAGTCCGTGAAATCATGGCTGATAATGATAAGTTCTTTCACGCCGCCAGCCACAAGCAATTTTGCTTCAGCCACGATAGCGTCGATAGAACGAGATTGCAGATTACCACGGATCAAAGGGATCGCGCAGAATGCACAACGCTTCATGCAACCTTCAGAAATTTTCAAATAAGCGCGGTGACCCGGCTGAGAATTCACACGCGGCGTAGCTTCTTCCTGCAGGTAAGTTGGAAGATTGAAGAATGTCTTTTGCTTTTCGCCAGCTTCAGAGTTTTTCAGGATTTTGGAGATATTCTGGAATTCACCAGAACCCACGAACAAGTCTGCCTCAGGCAAACCCTCAACAAGGTCGTCTTTATAGCGCTGAGTAAGGCAACCAGCGACTACGACTTTTTTAACTTTACCCTGTTGCTTAAGATCACTCATGTCCAGAATGCGCTGGATAGATTCTTTTTTTGAGTCTTCGATGAATCCGCAAGTGTTCACGATAACTGTGTCCGCCTCGTCGGCTTCACCCACAACTTCGAAACCATCCTTCATCAAAGTACCCGCCATGATCTCACTGTCGACCAGGTTCTTAGGGCAACCTAAGCTGATAAAATGAACTTTTTTATTTTGAATAGTCTCTTGTTTCATAGATCTGTCACCGGTACACCTTTTGGTGGTTCGTACTTAAATAAACTTTTTTTAACACTGCTTTTAAATTTCACATCCGAGAACTTCATCGTCGTGACGTTCTGAACGTCATCCTGATAAGAGATCTGATCGACAACAACCTTCTTGGTGTTCACCACAAGCTTGATGTCCTTAATCGACAAATCATCTTTCAAAGGAACGATAGAGAGAGTGGATTGATCTCCGTCTGTTTTTTCGTCGGTTACTTTAAAGTTCCCCTGCAAATCACCACCCAACAAAGTTGCAATGATGGTTTGGGATTTGTTCTTTTTATTCACTTTTCCACGGGCAATTTGCGGATCGCCGCCAAATTCTTTCGGTGGATATTGAATACTCCAGATTGTCGTGCCATCAAATACCAAAAGACTTTTTTCAGGCGTAGTGTTCTCCCAGCGAATCTTTCCACTGGAAATCGCAAGCGTGCCTTCGAATTTGTTCTCACGACCTTGAAGAACAAGCTTATCGATCTTTTCCACTTTCATTTCCACAAGCTTCGTTGTGCGATACTTTTGGGATACTTTCTTAAGAGTGGCGTTGGACTTTTCAGCTGCAAATGCATTCAAGGAAAGTCCGATAGCTAAAATTAAGGCACCGATTTGTTTAAACATTCCGGCGTTATAGCAGATACGGTCACTCTCCGCAAGCAAGCGTCCTATGGGCAAGGGCCCAAGCTTCAAAATGAGGGGGCCTCCCAAGTGCTTCATAGGCGGCAAGCGCTGTAGAGCCTGTGGTAACGATATCATCCGCAAAAACCCACAAAGCCTCTGACCAAAATTCAGACACCATTGAAGAATTTTCATCGAGTTCCAGTTCAACCAGAACCCGCCTGTCACGAGTGGCTCCACGCTGATGTGTTTTCGCCTTCTTTGTCAGACACAGACAAAGCTCCGCCCCGACAGCATCAGCAAGAGCCTGCGCCCATTGTTGGGCGTGATCTCCAGCTCTGTGGCCCGAAGAGGGCGCTGGAATGATGATAATCTTTCGCGTCGGAAGTCCCATTTGAATTCGTTTGGAAATGAAATTTTGCGCCCAGTGTTTCCAATCCGGGTTTTTGCGATATCCCTTTAGCCCCGCTAACTGTGCCGACAACAGGTCACTGGTTCCCGGGTTCCAACGAAACAGCATATAGGCGTCGAATATTCCCAAAGTGCGCGCTTCAAGTTGAGTCTTCAAGAAACTTTCGACACATTCCCGACAGGGATCACAAAGCAGTCCGTCGGACTTCCAAAAGGATCCGCAGTGCAGACACGGAGTCATAAATGTTCGAACCAGTTTGCGCATGCCATTCATAATAACCCTGCACAGCAACTTAAAAGCCAAGTCAGGCTTTCATTTGACATGATTTTGAGTCCGACCTAAAAAACAAATACAGGTGGGGATTTTCATGAAAATGGTCGCGATTTTCATTTGTTTTTTAATGTCAGCAGGTGCAATTGCGCAGGCGGGATTGCCAGCGCAGCGTTTTGTAAATGAGTCGTTTCAAGATGCGAAAGCTCGCAGCCGCGGCACTACGAATATCCTTTCTACCCACAGTATTACCCCATCCGGAAACCTGCCTGAAAGCCTGTCGGTACCTTTGCACGACCTTCAGATTTCGCAAATTCCCAGCGCTGGCAACTTTAAGAATTTAAATTCTAACTTTCAGTTCATTCGCGATTCTTTCTTTATGAAAGATGGTGACTCCCATCCTCGTCGCCTTACCTGGCTTTACCCAGATGACGGCTGCTATGCCCGCGCCGAATTAGCGGCAGAAAAGCTGATCGAATTTAAAAAATCCGCCCCTAAGAAAGTTTATGCATTCGGACAACTGCGTGCCAAGACCGACAACGCCCCTTATGGTTGGGTCGAGTGGTGGTATCACGTCGCAGTCACCTATCAAGTCGACGGTGTCGCCTATGTTCTTGATCCTGCATTAAACCCTTATCAGCCTATGACGCTTGCTCAGTGGGGCCAGGCTATCGGTGATAATGATGGCTCGGTCAGATATTCAATCTGCTCTAAAGATACTTTTGATCCAGACGACGCCTGCAACAACCCCAATCCGGTCAACGAGGATTTCGCAGCAAATGAACAGCGTGATTTCTTCCCGTTCGAGTGGGAAAGACTTATCGAACTAGGCCGCAATCCCGAAAAAGAACTAGGCAATCAACCCCCGTGGAACCGTCCATAAAGTAACAGTTTCCTTTTTGGAACGCGTCGCATTTCGAAAAGGTACGGCGTAACTATTGATTGTGATAGGGGATTTTTTTGATAATCGTGAACGCCCGGTAAATTTGTTCCAGGCTCATGGCTTGGGCCATTAGGTGATTCATCACCATTGGCGATAATGCGACTTTCAGATCTGCGCGCTTCCGGACATCTTCATTCACTCCAAAAGCACCGCCGATAATAAATATCGCTCGCTTCTTGGAACTTCCCAGAATGTTTTCCACTTTTTTTGAAAATTGAATCGAATCAAGAACCGATCCGCGTTCGTCAAAAAGAACAACGAAATCGTCTGAATTGATATTTTTTAGAATGAGATCGGATTCTTCTTTGCGTTTAAAGTCGGCGTCTTCACGAGCCGACTTTTTTGCTTTCAGACTTTGAATGTCGAAGGGAATAAAAAACGAAATCTTCTTCTTGTACAACTCGCTGACCTCGTCGGCCCATGCCTCCTTGGCGGTCGCGAGATTGTACAAAATGAATTTCATTACTGTTGTTTCCCAACGTACGGGTCCTTAAGACCAAGATCTTTGGCATCTCTCCAAAGGTTTTCAAGGCTGTATTCCTGGCGAACGAAATCGTAGAACACATGAACGATCAATGAACCGTAATCCACCAATACCCAGCGACCTTCGTCAACACCCTCAACAGATTGTGGATGAACGTTAAATTCCTCTTTCACCGCGATCACGATGTTTTCAGCCATCGCAGACGCATGACGAGTGGATGTACCTGATGCAACCACCGCAAACTCACTTGGAGCCGTGATCTTTCTCAAGTCAAAACCGCGAACGTTGATACCTTTGTTGGCGTACAGAATGTTCGCGCAAAACTCAGTGAATTTTTCGAAATCACCGATACGCTCACCCAAGTTGCGATAAAGTTTGTGCTCTTTGAGGTATGTTTCAACAGAAAGAGGCAGATACTTTTCAACCGGTTTGCCTGTGCGAAGCCATTTACGAAGTTCGCTGGAAGAAATCTCGATATCACGAAGAGTGATGAACTGGATGTTACGACCAGTCGTCAATTCGATAAAGTTGAAATCGAAGTCAGCTACCAATGGTTTTAGGTAGCCCGGCATTTCATCCATGGATTCTGGCATGTCATAACCCGGACGAGTTGTAACAACCAAGTTGGTCTCGGCCAAAATTTTGGAATAGTCTTTCCATTGGCTAAGTTCTTCGAACTTGTCAGCACCAACGATCAAATACAAATCAGAAGCTTCATAAGTTTTACGAAGGTTCATGATTGTATCGATTGTGTAGCTCATGCCGCCGCGTTTTAGCTCCTGATCATCAACCACGTATGTTTCACCGTATTGAGCGAAAGCGAGCTTGGTAAGTTCCAAACGCTGTTCAGCTGTTGGACCTTCCACTGGAGTTTTAAGAGGATTCTGTGCTGCAGGGACCACGTGGATTTTGTTCAAACCCATTTTCTTTGCCACTGTTTGAATGGCATTGATGTGACCCATGTGAGGAGGATTAAAGCTTCCGCCGAAAATACCGATTTTCATTATTCTACATCCTTCAAAACTTGACGGCCCAATTCAGTAACCAGGTCAGTGATATTTTTGCCGGTTACGGCAGAAATCGCTAATGGCGCAGAGCCCGTCGTCTTTTTGAACTTCAATTTTAGTTTTTCAAGTTGATCCATGCTGAGAGTGTCAATTTTGTTGAGCACGACAAACTGCGGACGCGTGGAAAGAGGGAAGAAACCCTCTTTGTCCTGATTGCTCTCATCATACATTTTTAATTCATAATTCAGATCTTCAAAGTCTTGCATAGGATCGCGACCAGACATGCCAGAAGCATCGACCAAATGAATGAACACACGAGTACGCTCGACGTGTTTCAAGAACTGAATACCAAGCCCCACACCTTCGTGCGCGCCTTTTACCAATCCTGGAATATCCGCAACCACGAATGAGCTATAATCACCCGCTTTAACCACTCCCAAGTTTGGCGTCAAAGTTGTAAAAGGATAGTCAGCGATTTTAGGTTTCGCTGCAGAAATGCGGGAAATTAAAGTCGACTTACCAGCATTCGGGAAACCAATGATACCAACATCAGCGATAAGTTTAAGCTCAAGCTTAACTTCAAGCTCTTGGTTATCTTCACCCGGTTGCGCATGTGTCGGTGCTTGGTTGATGGAAGTTTTAAAAAACTCATTACCTTTACCACCACGGCCACCACGCAAAAGAACGTGCTCTTCGATGCCAGTCATATCAACAACGATTTCGCCTTCAAGATTTCGAAGGATTGTTCCCTCAGGAACGATCAATACTAGATCCTGGCCATCGGCACCGTGCTTTTGGCGACCGAAGCCCATCTCACCATTTTGAGCGGAATATTTTTTGTTTTGTCTGATATCGACCAGAGAGTTGATGTGGCGAGAAGTTTTGATGATGACATCGCCACCCTTGCCGCCGTCTCCACCATCAGGTCCACCACGAGGAGCACCCGATTCTCTACGGAAACTAACGCAACCTGGGCCACCACGGCCAGATGCCAACGATATACTAACTTCATCAATGAATTTCATATGAGCACCAATATTTAGAGGAGAGATATACAACAAAAAAGGAGCCAATGAAGGCTCCTTTTTATGCATTTGTAAAATCTCTTGGTGCTTATCAAGAGCCGAATCTAGTGGGAACTAGACAGCTTTAGGATAAACACTAACTTTGAAGCGATCTTTTGAAAAACGCTCAAATTTAACAAGACCTTCAACAATTGAATAGATCGTGTGGTCACGACCAATTTTAACATTGTTGCCCAAGTGGAATTTTGTTCCACGTTGACGAACGATGATTGTTCCTGGAAGAACCTTTTCGCCACCGAAGCGTTTTACGCCAAGGCGTTTACTCTGTGAATCACGTCCATTCTTTGTACTACCACCGGCCTTCTTACTTGCCATGACTAACCTCGCTTAAAAATCTTGTGATTACGCTTTTTTAGAAGTCTTTTTTGCTACTTTTTTCTTAGCGGTCGCTTTTTTAGCAGTCTTTTTAACTGCTTTTTTCGCAACTTTCTTTTTCGCTACAGCTTTTTTAGCAGCTTTTTTTACGACTTCTTCGCCTTTGTTTTTGTTAGATACACGTTCTTTGCGAGCAGCAACGCGAGCTTCAGCAGCTTCTGCGCGTTTCGCAGTAACGTCTACTACATTAGGCGTAGCATCTGTTTTAGTTGTTTTACCATCAAGTGTGATTGATTTCACGAAAAGCTCTGTGAACTCTTGTTTGTGAGTCGCAAACTTTCTGTAACCTTGACGACGTTTCTTTTTGAAAACGATTTCTTTTCTAGTCTTAGCTTGCTTAGTAACTACAACAGTTACTTTCGCACCTTTAACAAGAGGTTGACCAACATGAGTGGACTCACCACCAACCATCAAGATTTCGTTGATATCAAACTCTGCGCCTAGTTTTTGTTCAACTTTATCAACTTGAACAACATCACCAGCTTGTACTTTATATTGCTTACCGCCCGTACGAATAATCGCGTACATTAGAACCTCCAGCTACCCGAATTAAGCCAGTCGTAAATGCCACTTCGCACTAGGCTTTGTCAACCTATTACATGCTAATATTTTCAGCTTTTCAGGAAGAAGAAGAGATTATCGGTGACGTCGACTGTTGGCAATAAAAAAGACAGCTTTTTTAAGAATCCAGTCGTCTTTGAAATAACTATATAATTCAATCACTTGAGTGGGTGTGGGGCTTGGAAAGTTCAGCACTTGGCGCATCGCTCAATAAGAATTGAGGATCCTTCGCCACGGCTTCTACTAAATTGCTGTGAGTTCGGTAAATGACTTGAGCCGTCTCATTTTCAAAACCCATCCGACAATATCAGATGGGTTTTGTATTATTTGCATCCCTTAAGGATGAGGACTCTTAATTAGACAAAAAAGATTTCGTACTGTTCCAAGTGGTAGTTAGGCTCGATTTTGAAGGCCACGGAGCGACCCAGCTTCTTTTCGATATTCTCCAAGCTCTCCCCTTCAACCTCATAGATCCAGTCAACGACCTGGCTGTGGCAGTGGATAACGACATTGGTTTTCTTATTCGTCAGCATATCAGCGTCGCGCTCAAGCTCGCGGAAGATTTCATTCGCGACGGTTGATTTGCGTTTGATGTAGCCTTTTCCATCACAATAAGAACAGGGTTCACACAATGTTTTGATCAAGCTTGGACGGATGCGCTTACGAGTCATCTCGACCAAACCCAACTGAGACATGGAAACGATGTTGGTGCGGGCACGGTCACGACCTAGCTCTTCAGCCAAAGCCTCCATCACTTTTTCGCGATGGGATTCTTTTTCCATATCAATGAAGTCGATGATGATGATACCGCCGCAGTTACGAATGCGCAGCTGATGGGCTGTCTCACGAACCGCTTCCAAATTCGTCTTCAAGATAGTCTCTTCCAAGTCTTTCTTTCCGACGAACTTACCCGTGTTCACGTCGATCACAACCAAGGCTTCTGCTTCGTCGATTACGATGTAACCACCGGACTTCAACCAGATCTTGCGCTCCATAGAGCGGGAAATCTCGATATCGATGTCGTACAGATCGAACAAAGGTTTTTTCTCTTCATAGAGAACGATGTTCTGTTTGTACTTGGGCATGAACTGGGAAACAAACTTAACAACTTTGCGGTGGATTTCAACATCATCCACCCAAACGCTGGTTACGTTTTCACTCATCAAATCACGAAGTGCGCGCAGCTCGACATCAAGCTCTGTGTGCAGGGCACCTGGAGTTTTTTTCTTTTCGTAGTTCTTGAAAATCTCTTTGCTTAAACGGTCAAGGTACTCGATGTCGGCTTTCAACATCTCTTCAGAAGCACCGTCACCAGCAGTGCGTACAATCACTCCACCGGATGGATTGATTTTCTGAACCAGTTGACGAAGTCTTTCGCGCTCGGACTCGTCTTCGATACGACGGGAAATTCCCAGATGACGTACTGTGGGTAGAAACACCACGAAACGACCTGGTAAAGACAAGTGAGTTGTGATTCTTGCACCTTTGGTTCCCAATGGATCTTTGGCTACTTGAACCAGAATGCTTTGACCTTCTTTTAAAAGATCCTGAATCGGAGTTTTAATTTGATGCTGATGCGGCTTATCGTCGTCGCCATCTTCAAGAGGTTCTTCGCGATCTACGCTTGAAAGAAAGTTGTCGTCCACGTCTTCGCGAATATCGCCCACATATAGAAACGCCGCCTTCTCCAGACCAATGTCCACGAAGGCTGCCTGCATACCAGGCAAAACCCGAATTACGGTACCGCGATGAATAGACCCGACCAATGTCGGAGAAGTTTTACGTTCAATTTTCAAATCTGACAGCACGCCGCTGTCTACGTAGGCCACTCGTGTTTCCTGAGGTCTTACATTGATGAGAATTTCTGCTGACACGGTGTCCTCCGATGATTCATTGAATCAATCTCTCTTCAATAGTCCAGAAACAATCGTGAGAGCAATTAATATTTAAACATTAAAGCACAACTTGCCGAAAAGATCACTGAATTAGACCATTTAGGGAGAATAGAATGGCAACGATTGATGAACTGTTTAAACTCATGGTTGAACAAGGCGCATCCGACTTGCACGTAACAAGCGGCGCCGCACCTTATCTCCGTTTACATGGGAACATGGTTCCATTGAACTATCGTGAGCTTTCAAATCAGGATGTTCAGGGACTTATCTTCGAAATTCTTTCTGAAAAGCAAAAGAAAGCCTTCGTTGAAAAATGGGAGCTTGATTTTGCCTACACTCTTCCAGGCATTGGCCGCTTCCGTTGCAACGTATTCATGCAACGTAAAGGCTTGGGCGCAGTTATGCGTATCATTCCTGAAAAAATCAAAACCGCTCAAGAATTGGGAGTTCCTCCTGCAGTTCTAGATATGATTGATTGTGATCGTGGACTGATTCTGGTTACCGGCCCAACGGGTTCTGGTAAATCCACCACTCTGGCGGCAATGATCCATCAGATCAATCTGACTCGTGAAGCACATATTATCACGGTGGAAGATCCGATCGAGTTCGTTCATCCAAATATAAAATCCTTGGTGAATCAACGTGAAGTTGGAAGCCATACTAAATCATTTGCCAATGCCTTGAAAGCCGCTCTCCGTGAGGACCCGGATATCTTGCTGGTGGGTGAGTTGCGTGACTTGGAAACTATCGGTCTTGCTTTAACTGCGGCAGAAACCGGTCACATTGTGTTTGGTACTCTACATACCAACAGTGCGGCGAAAACTATTGACCGTATCATCGACGTATTCCCTGCGGGGCAACAAGCGCAGATCAGAACCATTTTGGCCGAATCCCTTCGCGGAGTTGTGGCGCAAACACTGTTCTCGCGCGCTGACGGTCAAGGCCGTGTGGCTGCTTACGAAATCATGCGTAATACCAAGGCGATCTCGAATTTGATTCGTGAGGGTAAGATCCATCAGGTTGCCTCGGCAATGCAAACGGGATCAAGTCAGGGTATGATTTTGTTCGAAAAATACATCGAAGACCTGGTTCGCAAAGGAAAGGTTTCCGCAGCAGATGCGAAAACATTCCTGGGCACCTCTGGCAGCACTGATACAGCAATCAACGCTATCGGTGGCGCTACAAAAACCAAAGTTGGATAGCAATCCAACCTAAAATATTGTTCAACACCAGAGCCCTTGGGAAACCAAGGGCTCTTCTCATTTTACAAGTCGGCATTGCCCTTGGGTTTAAGGTAGGGTACCTTTTCTTTTTGAACCTGAATGGGGTGCCCTGTGCAATTAAACAAGTATATTGATCACACTCTTTTAAAACCTGAAGCCCAATCCTCTCAGATTGAAAAGCTTTGCCAGGAAGCGCGCGAACACAGTTTCTTCAGTGTCTGCGTGAATACTTCCTACGTTAAACAATGTGCAGAATTGCTAAAAGGCTCTGACGTAAAAGTTTGCTGCGTGGTGGGATTTCCACTGGGCGCAATGGATACCGTCAGCAAAACCTTTGAAACCAGCACTGCGATCAAAAATGGCGCTCAAGAAATCGATATGGTTGTTCAAATCGGCGCGCTCAAAGATCGCCGTTTGGATTATGTCCGTGAAGATATCAAAGCTGTGGTTCAGGCGGCATCTGGACACAAAGTAAAAGTGATCATTGAAACTTCGTTGATCAATGATGAAGAAAAAGTTTTGGCCTGCAAGGCGGCTTTGGAAGCTGGTGCGCACTTTGTGAAAACCAGCACTGGTTTCGCTGGCGGTGGTGCCACTGTTGATGATGTAAAATTAATGAAATCTGTTGTTGGTGATAAAATGGAAGTCAAGGCTTCTGGTGGAGTAAAGAATGCTGAGCAAGCGGTGGCGCTGATTAACGCTGGTGCCACACGTTTGGGCACAAGCTCCGGCATCGCACTCGTACAAGGCCAACAAGTTCAAGGAGGCTACTAATGTCGTTTCTACCTGCTGAAATTATTAAGAAGAAAAGAAATGGCGGCGAACTCACTTCGGATGAAATCCAAGAGTTCATTTTAGGTTACGCCCGCGGTTCGATCCCCGATTATCAAATGTCTGCCTTATTAATGGCGATCTTTTTTAAAGGCATGACGAAAGAAGAAACTTTGGGATTAACCAAAGCCATGCTTCATTCCGGTGAAGTTGTGGATTTCTCTTCTGTTAAAGGATTTAAAGTCGATAAACACTCCACCGGTGGCGTAGGTGACAAAACCAGTCTGATCCTGGGGCCGATCGTTGCTGCTGCTGGTGCGCCAGTGCCGATGATTTCCGGTCGTGGTTTAGGTCATACCGGTGGAACTCTGGATAAGCTTGAAGCTATCCCTGGATTCAATACTCAAAAACCTTTGGATGAATTTATTGAGTTGGTTCGCAAGAACAACATCTGCTTCATCGGTCAAACCAAGGAAATCTGCCCCGCGGATAAAAAGATCTATGCACTTCGCGATGTCACCGCAACTGTTGAAAGCCTGCCACTGATCTGCGCTTCCATCATGTCCAAGAAATTGGCTGAAGGCATCGATGGCCTGGTGCTTGATGTGAAGTATGGCTCTGGTGCATTTATGAAAACTCCCGCCTTGGCTGAAGAGCTGGCGGTGAACCTTATGAATATTGCTAAAGGCTATGGCAAAAAAGTAACTGCACTGCTTACAAATATGGATCAGCCATTGGGCCGCTATGCAGGTAACTCGCTTGAAGTCGACGAGTGCGTGGCGATTATGAAGAACGAAAAGTTCATCGGACCTCATGGGTACGATCTTTACGAAGACACTCGCGAACTAAGTCTGCGTCTTTCCGCACACATGCTGTTGCTTGCGGGCATCGGCAAAACGGAAGAAGAATCTTATAAAATTGCGTTGGAAACTTTAACTTCGGGTAAGGCTTTAAAGAAATTCGAAGAACTTTGTACGATCCATGGTGGCGATCTTCGCAATGTTCCAAAACCAAAATTTAGTTTAAAAATCACTGCTGAAAAATCAGGATTTATTCAAGGCTTCCATACCGAGAGCATTGGTGTTGCCGGAATTTTAATCAAAGCTGGTCGCGCGCAAACAACTGATATTATTGCGCCAACAGCGGGTATCGAGTTCCACGCGAAAGTCGGTGACGAAGTGAAATCCGGTGACACATTGTTCACTCTGCATGGTGACGACATGGATTTACTTAACTCCGCGATTCCTATGCTGAAATCCGCGATTAATATTTCCTTGCAAAAGGTGTCAAAGCCTAGTTTGATACTGAAAGTTTTGGGCTAACCCCGAGGACAATGGGAGAACAACTTGGTACTCAATAAACTTCAAGAATCTATCAGCTTCATCCGTTCAAAAACTTCGGCGAAACCGAAGGTCGGTGTCGTTTTAGGTTCGGGTTTGGGTGCCTTCGTTAAGGATGTGGAAATTGAAGCAACAATTCCATACAAAGACATCCCGCACTTCTCCCCGCCTACTGTTGAAGGTCATTCTGGAAATCTGATTTTCGGTAAAGTGAATGGTCAGTCGATTGTGATTCTTCAAGGGCGCAATCACTTCTACGAAGGTCACAGCATGGAAAGTGTTGTGTTCCCGACCAGAACTTTGGCGATGCTTGGAATTGAAGCTTTGATTTTGACGAACTCTGCAGGCGGCTTTGGCGAAAGCATGCTGGCTGGCGACTTCATGATCATCGAAGACCATATCAATTTGATGGGCACAAATCCTTTGATGGGACCGAACATCAAGGAACTTGGACCTCGCTTCCCTGACATGACTGAAGCTTACGACAAACGCTTGATCAATATCATGGAGCAAGTTCTGCAAAAGCAGGGCACACGCTATCATAAAGGCGTTTATTGCGGTGTAAGTGGTCCTACTTATGAAACTCCGGCCGAAGTTCGCTACTTGAAATTGATTGGCGGAAAAGCTGTCGGCATGAGTACTGTGCCAGAGACAATCGCGGCAAACCACCTGGGTCTTCGCGTGGCGGCACTTAGCTGCATCACGAACTTGGCTGCTGGTATGTCTGCACAAAAGCTTTCACACGATGAGGTTACTGAAACCGCGAAACGTGTGGAGACTCAATTCACTTCTTTCCTTAAAGAATTCATCACAAACATCTAGACTACGGTCTGTTTATATAAACGGACCAATGTGTAGTTTGTACTACGTTTGTATCCATTTTTCATTCGTGAATAAACAATTTTTGGTCAATTTAACAAAAGCATATCATGTTTATTCGCGCGGCTACCGAATGTGTATACATGAAAAAGTTTATTCTTATTTCAATTATTTTCGGCGCACTATCTTCAACAATCATTTCTTGTGGGTCACCGCCCGCAAAAGTAACAGAAGGTGCATCCACCACGCCTACCCCAACACCTGACGTTAATTTCGACAACACACCAAAAAACACCGCCCTCTACGTTGGAGTTCAAACAAGATGGGAAGGTGGAGGTGCGCCAACTTCACACGGTGAATGTATTGCGCTTTCAACCGCTCCGATCGAGACCGGGCCCGAAACCTGTGACATTACCATCCCGGAAGGACAGCTTTACTACAGCGAATTAATGATCACCATGGGATCTAAGTTGGCAGAAACATGTTCAATGGTTTCCTTTACAGCATACGCCTATAAAAGATCCAGCTCTGATACCTATGTCCCGCCCGGCGAAAGTAGTCCCGTGAAGTGTGCCACAGAAGCTAATTCAAATCTGGCATGCTGGGGAGGAGCTGGTCCGGCGCTATATCCCGACTATCCAAAAACTGGCGGCCAATACTTTCTCTTGATTAATGGAGCAAGCACAACCATCAATATACCCTCTGGGAACTCTCGTCGATATGGCAGCAACAGAGGCACCGTTAATACTCTTGCAGATCACACAACTTCGATCTCTGGATATGTCGCAAACACCATGCAAGACTATTACGTCCATTGCTTGGATATCTGGGCACAACCGATTTACTCCTTTAAGTTAACAATCAAGGACGAAGATACAAAAGGTACCGAAAACGAACCCGCTCGAAATCAGATTCCTGATTGGGATTAAATAAATTGTTCAAAACAAAAGACCAAGGTCGAGGGACCTTGGTCTTTTTGTTTATGGGCCTTAGGTTAAACTAGCCTCAAAATAAGACGTATTTTTCCGATCTATTAACCTGTGTGGGTTACGATGAAGTCCTATATATGGGACCTTCGGGCCCGCACAGGGAGTGAACATGGATGTTCAAAAAATACTCTCGGCGGTTGCTTGCGTCTTAGTATTTACAGCTTGTAGCAAAAAATCGTCGGATTCGGTTTACGCAGTAGATTCTGCTTCCTGCATAGGGCAAGCAATCTCTAATAAATTCATAGTTCAGTGGGAAGATGGTCGTATTACGGTTGAATCCGGAAGCGATGTCGAATCATTCAAAAAAGAATTCATCGAACCACAATTGGAAAATATTCGCCAGGTTGAGTCTGATAAGCGCATTCAGGTTGATTCGACAGTGTCAGCCTCCGCATCTGCATCATCAAGTGACACCTGGGGACTGAGCATGATCAAGGCCAACGCGGCTTATTCTCAGGGAATTTATGGTCAAGATGTTAAGGTTGCAGTTGTGGATGCCTATGTGGATGTCAGTCATCCGCAGCTCGCAAACCGAATTGCTATTAATACCGGCGAAATTCCCAATAACGGAATCGACGACGATCGCAACGGTGTAGTTGATGACTACTACGGTGCAAGCTTTGTGTCGGTACCTTCTTCCACGAATATTCCAAGTCCGCACGGTTCACACGTGGCGGGCATTATCGCTGCCGACTCCAATTACGGACCGGTCAGTGGCGTTGCTCCTAGAGCGAAAATTATTCCGGCCCAGTTCATTGCGAATGATGGTGGCGGATCTTTGGGTGACGCAATCATAGCACTGCAGTACGCAGCCAAACGTGGTGCCAAAATTATCAATGCCAGCTGGGGTGGCGCAACTTGCGGTGTCTCTGGTGCCCTTCGCAGTACATTTCAAAGTTTAGAACGTCAGGGAGTTTTAATTATAGTCGCTGCCGGAAACGATGCTCGGGATATCGATGTGTATCCAGAATTTCCAGCCTCTTTTAATCTTTCAAATCAGATCACTGTCGCCGCCTCGGACATGACTGACTTTATGACTTCCTGGTCAAACAGTGGCTTTAATTTGGTTCACGTTGCTGCCCCTGGAGAGCATATTTTAAGTACAGTTCCAGGTGCTACTTCGATGTATATGGATGGAACAAGTATGGCGGCGCCATTTGTTTCAGGAACTGCTGCACTGCTGTGGAGTTCAAAGCCAACTGCGACGGCACAGCAGATCAAAGCAGCTATAGAACAGTCAGTTGACGTTACTTCAGGACACGAGTTTAAAGTAAAAACTCGAGGACGAATCAATATTCAAAAGGCACTTCAAGTACTTGGACAGTTAGTCCCATAAATTCAACAAGATACCCATTAAACGCAGAGCAGAAAAACATGCTCTGCGTCTGTCGTTTTAAGATGATTACTCAAATGCTCATTGATAGAAATATGCCTTCCGTTTTTTCAAACGTTAAAGAAGGAATTTATGAGCGAAGTATCTACAGGTTTTCAAGCGAAGCTTGCTGACCTAGAAAAAAGAAATGAAGCCGCGATGGCGGGTGGCGGAGCTGCTCGTGTTGCGAAACACAAACAAGGCGGCAGACTTTCTGCGCGCGAGCGTTTAGATGTTCTTTTGGATCCAGGCAGTTTCGTTGAGATGGATCGTTTCGTTACTCATCGTTGCACAAACTTCGGCATGGACAAGAATGTTGTTCCTGGCGACGGTGTTATTACGGGTTACGGTCGTATCAACGGCAAATTGGTTTATGTCTCTTCTCAGGATTTCACTGTTATCGGTGGATCCATGTCTCGCACTCAAGCAAACAAGATCTGCAAAGTGATGGACCTTTCTATCAAGAATGGTGCTCCTTTCATTTCTTTGAATGACTCTGGTGGCGCGCGTATTCAGGAAGGTATCGAATCACTTGGTGGTTACGCTGATATCTTTACTCGCAACACGATGGCTTCTGGTTTGGTTCCACAAATCACAGCTATCATGGGGCCATGCGCGGGTGGCGCGGTTTACTCCCCGTCTATCACTGACTTTGTATTCATGGTTAAGAACACTTCTTACATGTTCGTTACTGGTCCTGATGTTATCAAGACTGTGACTCATGAAGATGTGACGAAAGAAGATCTTGGTGGAGCGACAACTCACTCTGCTAAATCTGGTGTTGCTCACTTTGCAGCTGAAGATGACAAGCACTGCTTGTTGCTAATCCGTGAATTGATGAACTTCCTTCCATCAAACAATCTGGATGATGCTCCGGCATTGCCAAACACAGATCGTCCTGACCGTTTGACTGAAGCGATCATGAACTTGATCCCGGAAAATCCAAAGAAGCCTTACGACATGCTTGCGGTTATCACTGAGTGCGTGGACGAAGGTTACTTCCTTGAGATTCACAAGCACTTCGCACAAAACGTGATCGTGGGTTTCGCACGCTTCAACGGTCGCCCTGTTGGTATCGTGGCAAATCAACCAAACAACCTGGCTGGTTGCTTGAATATCGAAGCTTCTCGTAAAGCTGCTCGTTTCATCCGCTTCTGTGATGCTTTCAATATTCCAGTAGTTTCATTCGTAGACGTACCGGGCTTCTTGCCAGGTAAAGATCAAGAGTGGAATGGTATCATCACTCACGGTGCAAAATTGCTTTACGCTTATGCTGAAGCGACCGTTCCTAAGATCACAGTAATCACTCGTAAAGCTTACGGTGGTGCTTATATCGTTATGGGTTCCAAGTTGTTGCGTTCTGATGTGAATCTGGCTTACCCAACTGCAGAAATCGCAGTAATGGGTGCTGAGGGTGCGGTAAGCATCATCAGCCGCGAAGAAATCAACAAAGCAAAAGATCCAGCGGCAGAAAAAGCCCGTTTGACAGCGCAGTACGAAGAGAAGTTCTCGAATCCGTACGTGTCTGCAGAGCTTGGCTACACTGACGAAGTTATCGATCCAGCGTTGACTCGCAAACGCATCATCGACTCTTTGGAAATGCTTAAAAATAAACGCGATATCACTCCGGCTAAAAAGCACGGAAATATCCCTCTGTAGGAGCGAACATGGCATTCTTTAAAAAAATCCTGATCGCAAATCGTGGGGAAATCGCAATTCGTATCACTCGCGCATGTCGCGAGCTTGGTATCGCGTCTGTTGCTGTTTTCTCTGATGCCGATCGTGATAGCTTGCACGTTTTCCTGGCGGATGAGGCCTACCATATTGGGCCTTCTCCTTCCAAAGAAAGCTATTTGAACTATAGAAAAATCCTGGAAGTGGCTAAGCAGGCTGGCGCAGATGCGGTTCATCCTGGTTATGGTTTCTTATCTGAAAACACGACGTTTGCAAAAGCGTGTGAAGAAGCTGGAATCACTTTCATCGGACCAACAGTCGCCAACATCGAATCCATGGGAGATAAAATCTCTGCCAAGGCTTTGATGAAAAAATCAGGAGTACCAACTGTTCCTGGTTCTGACGGTGGCGTTGAAACTGTTGAAGAGGCGACTAAGATCGCTGAAAAAATTGGTCTTCCAATCATCATCAAAGCAACTGCTGGTGGTGGTGGTAAAGGGATGCGTATCGTTCGCAAAATGGACGAAGTTGAAAGTGCCTTCCGCGCTTGCCGCTCTGAAGGCCAGAACTATTTCGCGAATCCGACAGTTTACATTGAAAAGTTCATCAACGATCCAAAGCACATCGAAATCCAGGTGTTCGGCGATAAGCACGGCAACCATGTTCATTTGTTTGAACGTGAGTGCTCTGTACAACGTCGTAATCAAAAGATTATCGAAGAGTCCCCGTCACCTTCTGTTCCTCACGAAGTGCGTTTGCGCATGGGTGAGGCTTCTGTTCGCGCAGCGAAACAGATTAACTACGTAGGCGCTGGAACTATCGAGTATATCTTTGATAACAAAACCAAAGATTTCTATTTCATGGAAATGAATACACGTCTTCAGGTTGAGCATCCAATCACGGAAATCGTGACTGGTGTTGACCTGGTTCGTGAGCAAATTAGCGTGGCGGCTGGTAAGCCGTTGAGCTTTAAGCAAGAAGACATCAAGCAGAAAGGTCACGCGATTGAAGCGCGTATCTGTGCAGAAGATCCAGTTACTTACAAACCAAATCCAGGTGTTATCCGCGCTTGTCGTCACCCACAGGGTCCGTTCATGCGTGTGGATTCTTACGCCTACCCTGGTTACAACGTTCCGATTTATTACGATCCAATGATCTCCAAGGTTATTACTTGGGGCGATACTCGTAATGAAGCGATCGATCGTATGCAACGTGCTTTGTCTGAGTTCGTATTGACGGGTATCAAAACCAACATCGTTCTTCACAAAACGATTTTGGACCACCCGACATTCCGTGACGGCACTTACACGACACAATTTATCGAGAAAAACTTCGAAGTTATTGAACCGGTCATGTTCAAACAAGTTGATGACCCTGTGTTCTTGATCGCAGCGGCTATTGAAGCCTACAACGATCGTAAATCGAAGGATATCCGTCAGCTTAACGTTCGCTCCACTTGGAGAAGCGTGGGCCGTAAACTTCAGTTGAGGACGTAACATGTATTTCGAAGCAGAACTTAGAGGAATCAAATACAAGGTGGATGTGACGGAAGGCCGTCACTCTTGGAAAGTTTCTTTGCAAAAAGATGGCAAAGAGTGGGTTCACCACGACATTTCCAAAAATGACTTTAAACACGCAGAAGAGTACATCAGCTTCCTTTTCCAGGGTAAGTCTTACTTGATCGACGTTGTGGGTTCAGACACTGAATATACGGTGTTTACGCGCAACTCATTCCGCTCTATCAAGATCTTCAATGATGAAATGCTTTTGCATGAATCTTTGAAGAAAGGTGGCGGTTTCGGTGGCGACATGGAACTTAAATCCGGTATGCCAGGAAAAATCATCGAGATCTTTGCTAAAGAGGGCGACATCGTGAAAGCGAATAAGCCACTTTTGATTATGGAAGCGATGAAAATGGAAAACGAAATGCGCGCTGCTCGTGATGTAAAAATCAAAGAGATCAAAGTTAAACAGGGCGATTCAGTTGAATCCGGCGCTGTTTTGATTAAATTCGAAGAACCTTAATCGGTTCTTTGAGTTTCGCACAAATAAAAAAGGGAAGCTTTTCGGCTTCCCTTTTTTTATTACCAAATTTAGATCGGATCGATTACTCGCGTTCATTCTGGCGGAACTCAGCAGTACGCTTCTTTTCAAAGATACTGACCATCAAAACTCCTGCTTCATACAGAATCACCATCGGCACCAACATCATCACCATGCTCATCAAATCAGGCGGTGTGATGATCGCGGCGGCAACTGCCAGGCCCATAATCGCATAGCGACGTTTTTCTTTTAGGAACTTTGAACTTACAACGCCCATCATGCCCAAAATGGAAATTACCAGCGGCAATTCAAAGCTCACACCAAACATCAGACACATTTGGGTGAAAAAGCTTAAGTACTGATCGATCGAGATCATCGCTTTATCGGTGCTGCCACCATAGTTCATCAGGAAGTGGAAGGCCATTGGCAGAACGATGAAATAAGAGAAAGCCATGCCGGCTACAAACAATCCGGAACCCGCGACGATAAAGCCCACGGAATATTTCTTTTCGCGCTGGTAAAGTCCCGGCGCTACGAACTTCCAAACTTGGTAAAGCCACAACGGACAAGAGATCATAATCCCAAGGACAAATGAAATTTTGATGTGAGCCAAGAACTTATCCAGAGGGCCCGTATAGATCAAACCACCATCTGGCAAATACGGCGCAATCGGACCACGAATGAAATCAAAAACCGGCTCGCTGAAATAGTAGCAAACGCCAGTAGCGATCAACAAAATCCACACGCAACGAACCAGGCGGAATCTTAGCTCTGCCAGGTGCTCATAAAGTGATTGGGCTTTTTCATTTAGTTCTTCAGTGGTCGCCATTAGCCCTTGCTTCCTTTATCGTCGTCAGATTTCTTGGATAAATCTTGAAGCTCCATTTGCTGTGGCTCTGGAGTCACTGTTTGACCACCATGGGGAACATGCTCTGAAGAAGACCAATCGCCGGCTTCGGTAGCTTGCGGAGTTACGTCCACTACTGGATGTTCAGGAGGTGCTTTGGGCGCTTCTTTTCTGGTGTTCTCAAAAAGATCAATGGGATCAAACTTAGCTTGTTGCTTTAGTTCATCCGTCAAATCACCAGTTGTACGTTTTAGTTCGTTTAGAAAGCGGCCCAACGTGCGAGCCAATTGTGGAAGTTCTTTGGGACCGATTACGATCAACGCCAAAGCTCCAAGGAATAAGATTTCTGACATGCCTAAGCCAAACATGGTCGCAGATTAGTGGAATCACCCTTGTTTGCCAAGCTTTACTTGGTCTTGCGGCAGGGTCAAAACACCCATTTCCACCAGCTTTTCCTTGGCCAGAGCCGATCCCGTGCGCTGATAGCGGTCATAGAGACGAAGAATGCTCTCGTCAGACTTAATAAAGGAATGATGACTGATGTATGTTAGGACATCGACAAACTCGATAAAGCGGGCCGAAAAAGTTTTGTAGACGCGGGCCAATCCGTCCTCACGGGTATAATGAGCCAGATGAGTATAGGCTGCTCCGCCGATATTCGCATAGTAATCCACATCGACAATTTTTCGTTGTAACGAATCACCGAAAAAGCCGCTGATATACAATGCCCTATCACCCAACTTTCTGAATTTTTCTGGCTTCAACGCCTGTTCCGCGTGATGGGCATGCAGATACATTTCGGCCAACGTGGATTCGGCTTCGAATAAAGCTCGTGCATCTAAATATTGTTGAAGAAGATTGACCAGGTACGTTTCGACAAGAGGAAACGTCTGGACTTTACGATCGTAGAGTCCCTTTGAAACGAGCTCTTGAAAATAGCCTTCCGGACTAACCAGAAGTTCTATCGTTTGCGAGTTTGGTTTTTCTTTCATCCTTCACTCACCGCTTTGCTTTCTATAAGTCTAACAACGATTTATGAGGATTCGGTTAATTGTTTGTGGGAATCAGGACGAAGGTATTAGAGGGCATCAGATGCTTCATTTTGCGACATTTTACGAAGCAGGGCCCATTCCGCGCTTAATGTATAACTTTTATACAATGCCCACCCCCTCATTTGTAACCCAAGGGTTATCGTACTGGCACCGGGCTTGCTCTTTAAGACTGTGAAGAAAGAGCGGGTGTATATGATTAAGATTAATATGTCTTCCAAATTAAAGGGTAAGAAGTGCAAAAGCACCGGCCGCTGTGTCGCCACTTTTGCAGTTCTTACGGGTTTGGCTGCCTATTACTACACAGCCCCAGTTGTGGATTCTGAATCAGTACTTAGCGATATCACGGCAAAAATTGAACAGGTGAAAGAATCTGTTCTAGCGCCAGAACCAGTTCTTGATATGAACGCGCAGATTGCTGCGATGGCCGCTGAAGGTGAAGCTGCTGAACAAACAGAAACTGTGGAAAACTCTGTTGAAAGCGACGAACCAGAACACATTCCTGAATCCGCTGTCGTAGAAAACCGCGAAAACATCTTAAATGACTATCAAAACATTATCGCCGACGATTTTCATATTCCGGAAAACATGCGTGATCGCGTGGGTTTTTGGTTTGATATCTATACCCAGCATAACTCTCACAAACGCTTAATTCACCACTCCGAATACCCATGGATTGTGTTTGAAGTGGTCGATGTCACTTCTATTATCGAATCGACAACTCCAAAATTCCGTTGGATGAGAAACATGAAGGCGGATGCCTTGGTTAAGCAGCAGGTTGAAAAAACCAAAACTGCCCTGAAATCCCTGGCTAAAAGAAAGACTTATGAGAATTTGACTGAAGATGAAACCCGCGTGATGAATGCGTTGTCTCATCTTGATGGTGAAGTTCAAAAGAAAGCCAAATTTGCAATGACCAACGTTCGTGTGCAAATGGGCCAAAGAAACTTCTTCCAGGAAGGTTTGGAAGTAAGTCCCAAGTATCTTCCGGGCATGGAAGAGATCTTTGAAAACTACAATCTGCCAATCGAGTTGACTCGCCTGCCATTCGTGGAATCCAGCTTCAACAAACATGCAAAAAGTAAAGTGGGCGCATCGGGCATCTGGCAATTCATGGGTAATACAGGTCGCAAATTCATGGTTGTTACAGACCATATCGACGAAAGAACTTCTCCGTTTAAAGCCTCTGTGGCAGCTGCGCAATTGCTTAAGGAAAACCACATGATTCTTAAGCGTTCATGGCCTTTGGCTATCACAGCTTGGAATCACGGCCCTCCAGGTATGCGTAAAGCGATGGCTAAAATGAAAACTCAAGACTTGGGTGAAATCGTAGAAAAATACCGCAGCAAAACTTTCGACTTTGCTTCATCTAATTTCTATTCTGAATTCCTGGGTGCTTTGTTCGCGGAAAGATATCACAAAGAGATTTACGAAGACGTGAACTATGCAAAACAACTGAATTTGCATACTGTGAAGCTTTCCAGAAACATCAGCGCCAAAGATCTTATGAAGCGCAGTAAGCTTTCTGAGGATGATTTCGTACTTTTCAATCCGGACTTGAAGAAAGCTGTCAAAGTAAATGCCCAAGTGCCATCGGGTTTTATGATCATGTTGGATGATGACTCCCGCGACCACTTGAAAAGCATCGTCGCGAGCGCCACTTTAGGTAAGAAAAAGAAAGTATCTAAACCGACCGCTCAAAATGAAGTTACTTTGAGCGAGCCGGTGGCTGGAGAACTTTAAATATCGTTTGGCCCGACCAGGGAAATGATCTCTGGTTGGGAGAATATTTTCTGAGCCAGTTTCTGAATATCTGCCGGCGTGATTGCAAAATACTTATCCGCCACATCCAGACTTTCACGGTAATCCAATCCATAAATATCATCGAATAGAATCGCATTGCAGATTGTGCCCTTGCGCTGCAATTCAATGTCGTGACGCCCAATCAGATATCTTTGCGCGCGAGTTAGTTCTTCCTCGCCAACTTTAACATCGGCAAGTTTCTGGAACTCGGCTTTCAGCATCTGGATGGACTTTTGCGCCTTCTCTGGAGAGCAGCCGATATATCCACCAAAGTATCCACCTTCGATACCTTCCATGTGCATCGGGGACACCGAGTACGCCAAGGAATTCTTATCACGAAGCTCCAAGAACAAGCGTCCACCCTGACCACTTAGAATTGATTGAATGATCTCTAAGGTATAGCGTTCGGGACTTTTCAAAGTCAGACCTTGATAACCCACGATGATGTGGCTTTGTTCTTTTTTAAGTTCGTGGAAGACGTGTTTGGATTCGGTCACCTTCGTCACTGGGAAGTGATTTTCAATTTTCTTTCCAGCTGGAAGCTCGGACGTCACTTCTTCAAAAGTTTTCACCCATTTCTTGGTATCAATATCACCCACCACACAGATCGTGAGGTTCTTTGCGTGAGCCACGTTATTATAGTACTTGCGCAAAGAATCCTGATCGATCGCTGAAATGGATTTGTCGTTACCCAGAAGATCGCGTGAGTAAGGATGATTCTTGAAGATCTCTTTCATGAAATTCATCACACAAATTTGCGATGGATTGTCGTTGCGGGACTTCACCTGATTCTTTTGTACAACCTTTTCACGCTCCAGGATGTGCACTGGAAACTGTGGATTCAGAAGTGAATCGGTATAGATCTCGAGCATCTTGTCTTCAAACGGTGAAAGGTAATCCATAGACATGCCCACGGAATTTCTGCCACCAAATGCGCCAATGCCAGCTGCCAATTCGTCCACGCGGTGATTGATGTCGTCTTCTGTGAATTTACTAGAGCCTGACAACCAGTTTCTAGAAAACAGCTCTGTTAAGCCATTCGTGGTTCCGTCTTCCGTGCGCGCTCCACCCAGGAAGGCCGCCTTCATCGAAACGTATGGTGTGTCTTTTTGTTCACGAACAAGCAGTGTTGCGCCGGATTTCAAAGTGATTCTTTGAGTTTCTGGAGTGTGCTTAACTGCTTCCGTGTTGATCTGGAATTTCTTAGGCACGAACTTCGGTACCTTTTCACGACTGGCTTTCGTAGTCGACAAGGCCTTTTTAAGATTCTTCGCAAAAAGCTTCATCGATTTATCAGCGATTTTTTTATCCATGTTCGTCATTAGTGACAAACTGAACGCATCTGATTTGAAGTACTTTTTAGCAGCCTTCTGAATGTCTTCAGGCTTCAGCGAGTAAACCTGTTTCATGTATTTGCGATAGTGATCGTGGTCGTCGTAGTAGAACTCGTCGCCTCCGGCTTTTCTCGCAATGTTATCCACAGTCTCCATCGAATATACTTCATGGCTTGCAAAGTTTGTGATGGCTTTTTGCATTTCAATAGTGGTCGGTGGTTCCTGAATAATTTTTGTCAGGACGGGAATCATTTCGCCAAGGGCCTTATCCAGGTTTTCTGGCTCAAGATTAAAGGAAATTGCAAACAGGCCGTCATCCGGCATCGAGTAGCTAAAGGCGCCCACAGAATTTGTCAGTGGTTCACGAATACGCAACGTCTGCATCAAGCGCGACGAATCGCCCTGTCCTAGGATTGCAGCAAGAACTTCAAGCGCCGCAATATCCTTGTGTTTAACATTCGGAATGCGCCAGCTTAAGTAGCCGGTTGTAGTTTCAAACTTGGCCTGCTCTACCTTGATACGAATATCTTTTTGGGCTGGCTCTTTGGTGTGTTTGGCTTTACGAAGTTTGTACGGGGCAAAGCCGCCAAACATCTGCTCGACCTTCTTTTTCATTTCTTTGGATTCAAAGTCACCGGCAATAACCAGGAACATGTTCGAAGGTACATAGCGACTTTGATAGTATTCACGGATTTTTTTCGCACTGACGTTTTTTACGACCTTGTCGTAGCCAATAACTGGAATGCCGTATTCATGTTTACGGAAGATGTTAGAGAATAACAACTGACTGGATCGGCGCCCCGGGCTGTCCTGACCGCGCTTGATTTCCTCAAGCACCACTTCGCGCTCGTTATCAATTTCCTGCGGATCAAATGTTGGGAATCCCATCATTTCACTGATAACGTCCATTGCCACATCGGTGAATTGCTTGGAAATCGTCACATAAAAAACAGTTTGATCGAAAGAAGTATAGGCATTCAGCTCCCCGCCGGAACCCTCGACAGTGGCCGCAATTTCGCCAACTTTGTATTTACGGGTGCCTTTAAAGACCAGATGCTCAATAAAGTGAGAAATCCCCTCTTCGCCTTTTTTCTCGTCGGCCGAGCCTGTTTTCACCCACATTTGAACTGAGACCACAGGAGACTTGTGACTCTCTAACAAAAGGACTTTCATACCGTTTTTTAGTTGAAATTTCTTAGACATACTCTACATAACTCCCATGGCTTTTGGCGTTTACGTTCACATTCCTTACTGCATTCAGCGCTGCACTTATTGTGACTTCGCGACTTACGAGCAAAGTAAGATTTTGCCGCCGGATCAGTACGTCCAATTGCTGTTTGAGGAGATTCGCCAAAAGCATCGGTACTATCAGCCTCAAAAGTTAGACACACTTTACTTTGGTGGCGGAACACCAAGTTTGATCCCTGCTCACCTTATTGTAGCTGTTATCAAAGAGCTGGGTAGATATGGCTATACAACTGGACCCGATACCGAGATCACTATCGAGATAAATCCAGCGACGGTCGACAAAGATAAATTGAAAATGTATATCGACCACGGAGTAAATCGTTTTAGTGTTGGTGCTCAAACATTTGATGATCGCCTGCTGAAAATGGTACATCGCGAGCATTCGGCAAAACAGACACTTGAGACCCTGGACCTTTTGCGGGCGCATAACTTGAACTTTAGCTTCGATATTCTTTTCGCTCTGCCATCACAAACTTTGGATGGTCTAAAAAATGATGTGCGCATCGCTGTTGAACAAGGTGCCAAGCACATCAGTCCCTATTGCCTGACAGTACCCGAAGGACATCCGCTCTCCAAAGGCCGCGCGCTGGAAGAAGAACAAGTGGATATGTTTGATTTCATTGCCGACGAATTGACCGGCCGTGGATTTCAACAGTATGAGATTTCTAATTTTTCTTTACCCGGTTATGAGTCACGGCACAACATGTTGTACTGGGTGGATCAACCGTACTGGAGCCTGGGACTTAGCTCTCATTCGTATTCCAAAGAATCGCAGTGGGGCACTCGCTATTGGAATCTGAACTCTATTGGTGAGTATAAAAAACAGATTCTGGATTTCCAGGGGCAGGAATTTACTTCTCCAGCTGCGCACTTACCAGGGGCTCAGGTTGAGCAACTTGAAATGCATCAGGCTCTTACGGACTTTTGTCATACCTCGATGCGTTTAATGCGCGGGCTCAATGAGCGCGAACTTCAGGAGAAATTCCCTGTTGCGGTTTATCATCAAATCTCCAGCATTATGAACAAATTGATCGGAAATGGCTGGGTTCAATCTCAGAACAATCACTGGTCCCTAACACGAGACGGCTTAGTAATTAGCAACAAAGTCTTTCAGGAATTAACGTTCTTAAAAGAAGACGTCTAGGTCAAAAAATCTGCACCCCGTTTAATTGACAATATCTAATGAATACACAATCTTAAGTATTGCGAAAGGAACTTTCATGTCAGAGGAAAACAACTCTCAAAATTCAAATCCTGATACTTCCGAAAACTTCGACGTATCTTCTGAGATTCAAAAGCTTCAAGAGCAGGCTGAAAAGTATAAGAATGATTTCATGTACCTGCGCGCTGAGTTTGAAAACTACAAACGAAATGCAATCAAAGAACGTTCAGAGTTGATGAAGTATGGTGGCGAAAGATTTATTCGCGACCTATTGGATGTCGTGGATAATTTTGATCGCGCTTTGCAGGTTAATGTAACTGTAGACAACTTGAACACCTTCAAACAAGGCATTGAAATGACAGCGACAGAACTTCGCAATTTGTTAGCGAAGCATTCTGTCACTGAGATCGCCTCTGAAGGCGTGCCGTTTGATCCGAATATTCATGAAGCTTTAAGCTCTGAAGCAACTGATAAGGTGGCTCCGGGTCACGTGGCTCGCGTATTTAAGAAGCCATACAAATTGCATGACAAGGTTATTCGTACCGGCCAGGTTGTGGTCGCAAAGAAACCGGAATAAGAGGAATTGATTGTCTAAGAAGGACTACTACTCCCTTTTGAATGTTTCGCGTACGGCAACTGCGGATGAAATCAAAAAAGCATTCCGTAAGTTGGCGATTCAGTATCACCCGGATAAGAACCCTGGTGATAAAAAGGCCGAGGAGAAATTCAAGGAATTGAGTGAAGCCTACGAAGTGCTAAGCGATACCAAAAAGCGCGAGATGTATGATCAGTTTGGTCATGCAGGCCCGGGTTTTGGTTCAGCCGGAGCTGGTGGACCTTTTGGTGGTGCCGGTGGCTTTGGTGGATTCGGCAATAGTGGTGGCTTTGGTGGCGCCGGTGGTGGCCAGGGCGGCGATCCGTTCCAGGACATCTTTGGTGACGTATTCGGTGATATTTTTGGTGGTCGCGCTGGTGGTGCTGGCCCCGGGGCCCGCGCCCGTCGTCCCCAAAAAGGCACAGATCTTCGTTATACTTTGAATGTATCCTTCGAAGAAGCAGCCGTTGGCACGGAAAAAGTCATCAGCTTCATGCGCCAACGAGGCAGCAAGGAAGAATCAGCAAAACTTTCTGTAAATGTTCCGGCGGGAGTTAAAGAAGGCCAGCGTTTAAAGCTTGCCGGTGAAGGTGATGGTGGGAGCGGTGGTTCTGCAGGTGATCTTTATGTGATCATCGCCTTGCAAGAGCATTCTATCTTCAAGCGCGCCGAAAATGACGTAACTCTGGACCTTCCAATCACTTATACTGATGCAATTTTAGGGACCAATATTGAAGTTCCGACCCTGACTGGTAAGGCGATGATTCGCATTCCTCCGGGTACACATTCAGGACAAACGTTCCGTTTAAAGGGAAAAGGCTTCCCGAAAATTGGTGGCTTTGGATCTGGTGATATGATGGTTAGAATACTGGTGGATACGCCAAGTAATCTTTCAAGCCGTCAAAAGGAATTGATAGAAGAACTGGCAAAATCCGGGGAATCAACCCCGATGGTTAAAGCATTCCACGATAAAGTATCTCACTTGATGAGGAATAGAAAATGACAGCGAAGCTCGCTCTGATTGTCTCCGCATGTGTAATTGCTTCTTGTACGACACCCACGACAAAAAGAACGGAGACCAAGCAAGCTCCCGTCGCTGGAAAAACCAACGGTAAAAAAGGCAAAGGCATGTCTGGCATGGCGGCAAAACCGCCTCCAGTGACGCCAACAACTCCCGCACTTCCTGTGCCTCCCACCTCCAACGATCCCTTGGTCGCACTTAAAGAACTGGTCGTGATGTCAGTTCAAGCGCCTACCAAACAGGAGCAGGACGTTTATCGTCTTCGCGCCATTGAAGATGTTGAAAATCGTTTAAATGAAAAGCAACTTGAAGAGGTCGCTGACAATTCTGAGTACGGCTACCTGCGCGGTCACGCCATGTCCCGCTTGGCTGACAAAGCCCTGGATGAACGCGATATCTCAAAAGCGAAAAAATACTATGCCGGTGTTATTGATTACCTTCCGGAGAGTGACCTGGCAGCACGTGCGAAAGATATTATCTCTCAGCTGGATGCTGCCAAGAACGTGCAATCAAAAACTATTGGCGTAGTACTTCCATTAAGTGGTCGCAACTCCGCTGTCGGCCAACGCGCCCTTCGGGGCCTCGAAATGGGCCTGGGGCTTCATGTTCCCGGTTCCGGGTTTAAGCTGGCAGTCATGGACAGCGAAGGCAATCCCGACTCTGCACGCCGTGGTGTTGAACGCCTGGTGAAAGAGGACAATGTCATCGCCGTTGTGGGAAGTTTGTTAAGTAAGACAGCGCCGGCCGTGGCGGCGAAATCTGACGAACTTGGAGTTCCAAGCATCGCGCTTTCTCAACGCTCTGGCCTGACTGAAATTGGCCCGACAGTATTCAGAAATTCACTGACCAGCGAAATGCAGGTCCGTCAGTTAGTAAGAACTGCGATGGACGACATGGGCATGAAACGCTTTGCTGTTCTGTACCCTAATGACCAGTACGGAGTAGAGTTTACAAATATTTTTTGGGATGAAGTGCTTGCTCGCGGTGGAAAAATCACGGCTTCTCAAACTTACTCCAATAAAGAAACCGACTTCCGCCTGGTGATTCAACGTCTGGTGGGAACCTATTACGGTGAAGGTCGTCAGGATGAATTCAATCTACGCCTGAAGGATCTTAAACACTCGGACAAAAAGCGTTCCGCACGCGGTGACAACACTGAAAACGTGCTCCCGCCGATTACGGATTTTGATGCGATCTTTATTCCGGATAGCGCAAAAGCAATGGGTCAAATTGCCGCAATGCTCGCATTCAATGATGTGCGCGGCGTAAAACTTATGGGAACAAATCTGTGGAATACTGCTGGTATCGCAAAACGTGCCGGCAATTTCGCGAACAACTTGATGTTCGTTGATTCGATTGCACCGACGGCCCAGGATCAATCACGTTTTATGACTGAGTATAAGAATCTATACGGCGAGCAACCTACATTGATTGAGATTCAAGCCTATGATGCGGGTTTAATCCTTCGCCAACTTGTGGCTTCAGGGGCCGACACGCGAGAAGAATTGACGGCTAAACTAATTGGCCTCAGCAAGTTCCCGGGATCGCTTGGAAGCCTTTCTATGAGCTCTGAGCGCGAGATTGACCGTCCTGTGATCTCGTTGACCGTGGAAAAAGGTGAAATCGCCCCATTGCGTATGCGTCAATAGGATCCATAAATTTATTTAATGACCTTTTTTTAACCGGCCCCCTCCCCCTTCCTGTCTAAGGAACACTAAGCGGCAAGCAAGCTGCTAATCCTAAAGAAGGGGGCTGTTATGACAAAGCAAATCACAGAAAAAATTGTTACTGAGTGCCGTAAGAAATTGATTCTTACAAAGCAAGATATTCTGAATCGCATCAGAACAGCCCAATCCGATTTCGTACGCACGGAAAAGTCTGGCGACGAAGGGGATGTTTCAGTTGCTCACATCGAGGAGCACACTTTTTTAGTTTCACAAGAGCGCATGAGAAATCAGCTACTCGAAGTCGAGATGGCCCTGGCACGAATAGAACAGGGAACTTTTGGATTATGTGAAGAAACGGAAGAGCCCATTGAGGCAGAGCGTTTACTTGCAATTCCTTGGACTCGACTCAGCATAGAAGGTGCTGAGATGCGTGAAGCATTTGGCAGAAAGTTTGCTCGCTGAAAAAATCTGTTTCACTTTCTGTTTCTGTTTCACTTTCTGTCTCGACACTTCTCCTCTCATGGCTGTGCGGCAAAGCGGTGCTTACTAATTCGTCACGCACTGCTTTTTTAGTGACACTCCTCTCATCCCTCGTAATAACAGGCTCAATTTTGGGCACGTCTCGCTTTAGCGAAACGGCGATCATCATATCGGGGGGTGAGATGAACGCGACCGAACTAAGTACGGTAGAACTTGAAACATTGAAAGAATCTTTGCTATTGCAAAAAGGTTCGATCCTGAACAAGTCACATGAGTTCAAAGAAGAACAGTCCAGCATCAGTGGAGCTGGCGACGAAGCAGAAGTTGCTTCTCAAGATGTTGCTAACAACATCTCTATCCATTTACATGAAAGAGACCGCACGGCGCTTTACGCTATCGAGCGCGCTTTAGGCAAAATCTCTGAGGGGACTTACGGCCAGTGCGAAGCTTGTGGCGAATTGATCGGTGCACGCAGACTTCAGGCCAGACCTTTCACAGCCCTATGTATTGAATGCATGGAAGAGCAGGAAAGCCACGCGAATCTTTTTCAGTAAATCGGAAACTCTCACTGGACGAGTGACCCACTGACACGGATGTCAGTCCAATTTTTCATATTTTCATTCAAGCAATTCTCAGCACGCTCCGAAAAGTCTCATACATGAAACATTTCCCGCATCAACGCGGAGGAGCGGTATGAGTTTTGACGATAAAGTTCTAGAAATCCCACAGACACTTCCAATGCTACCTGTGAGAGACATCGTTGTTTTCCCCTACATGATCATTCCATTATTTGTAGGTCGTGATTCCTCGATCCGTTCTGTTGAAGAAGCTTTGGCAAAGAATCGCCTTATCTTCCTAGCTTCACAAAAAGATATCTCTGAAGAGAATCCTACTCCAGATTCAATCTACACAGTTGGTACGATTGCGATGATCATGAGAATGCGCAAGCTTTCTGATGGCCGCGTAAAAATCTTGATCCAAGGTGTGGCTAAGGGTCGTGTTAAAAATTACTCCAAGACTTCTCCTTCTTTTGAAGTTGCTGTTGAGAAGATCGAAGAAATCCCAAATCAAAAATCAGTTGTTGAAAACGAAGCTTTGATCAGAACTGCGAAAGAGCACATTGAACGTATTATTGCTCTAGGTCGCCCTCTTTCACCGGACATTTTGTTGGTGTTGGATGATGTCACTGATCCAGGTCGTATCGCTGACTTGATCGCTTCCAACCTTGGTATCAAAGTTCAAGATGCTCAAAAAGTTCTTGAGACTCATGACTCCACGGAAAGACTAAAAATCGTAACAGAGATTCTGGCTGCAGAACTTGAAGTTATGCAAACTCAAGCCAAGAATCGTCCGAATGCCAAAGACGATGCCAACAAAAATCAGCGTGAGTATTTCTTGCGTGAACAAATGAAGGCTATCAAAAACGAACTTGGCGAGCAGGACTCTAAATCTGAAGAGATGGACGAGCTTCGTGATAAATTGACGAATGCTGGTATGCCTCCTCATGTTGAACAAGAAGCTATGAAACAATTGGGTCGTTTGGAGCGTATGCATCCAGATGCATCTGAAGCAACAATGGTTCGTACATACCTTGATTGGATGGCGGATCTTCCTTGGAGCAAAAAATCTGAAGATCATATCGATCTTAAACGCTCTAAAGAAATTCTTGATGAAGATCACTACGAGCTTGAAAAAGCTAAAGACCGCGTAATGGAATTCCTGGCGGTTCGCAAATTGAAACCAAACCTTAAAGGACCAATCTTGTGCTTTGGTGGTCCTCCAGGTGTAGGTAAAACGTCTTTGGGTAAATCTATCGCTCGCGCGATGGGCCGTGAATACTTCCGTATCGCTTTGGGCGGCGTGAAGGACGAAGCGGAAATCCGTGGTCACCGCCGTACTTATGTAGGCGCGATGCCAGGTAAAATTATCCAGGCTCTTCGCCAGGCGAAAACAAACAATCCAGTTATCGTACTCGATGAGGTTGATAAATTGGGTTCTGATTTCCGCGGCGACCCTTCAGCAGCAATGCTTGAGGTTTTGGATCCAGAACAAAATGCAACTTTCCGTGATAACTATTTGAATGTGGATTTCGACCTTTCAAACGTGTTGTTCATCGCTACTGCAAACGTGTTGGAGAACATCCCACCAGCATTGCGTGACCGTATGGAAATCTTGAACATCCCTGGTTACACAGAGAACGATAAACTTTTGATCACGAAAAAACATTTGATCAGAAGACAAATCGAAGCAAACGGTATCACTCCAGAGAACATCAGCTTCACTGATGAAGGTATCAAATACCTTATCGCTGGCTACACTCGCGAAGCAGGTCTACGTAACCTTGAGCGCGAAGTAGGTTCAGTTTGCCGTAAAGTTGCTAAGATGGTGGTAATGGAAGAGGCGAAATTCGTAGAAGTAAACGCTACGACTGTACCAGAACTTCTGGGCCCTCCACGCTTCCAACGCGACGACAAAATCGCTGATTCCCAAGTTGGTGTTGTGCAAGGTCTTGCATGGACACAAGCTGGTGGTGAAGTGTTGACTGTTGAAGCATTGAAAATGAAAGGTAAAGGACACCTTTCTTTGACGGGCCAACTTGGCGACGTCATGAAAGAGTCTGCTCACGCAGCGATGTCTTATGCTCGTGCTCACATGGAAGAACTGAACATTCCGGAAGACTTCTTTGAAAAGTACGATATCCATATCCATTTGCCAGCGGGCGCTATCCCTAAAGATGGTCCTTCTGCAGGTATCACTCTTACAACTGCGCTTGTAAGTTTGATGACAGGTACTCCGGTTCGCCATGACCTGGCGATGACTGGTGAAGTGACGCTACAAGGTCGCGTACTTCCTGTCGGTGGTATCAGAGAGAAGTGTCTTGCAGCTTTGAATCTTGGTATTACAAATATCATCATTCCAATGGCTTGTAAGAAAGACTTGGCTGATATTCCAAAAGTGTTCAGAGACAATATTAACTTCATCTTCGCCGAAAATCTTGATGAAGTGTTCGCAGTAGCTTTCGATAGAGACGCTGCGACACAAACTAAGAAAACTGGCGTTAAGAAAGAAGCTAAGAAAACAAAATCTCTAGCGGCATAGTCGCTAGAGTACATCGCCCCTCCCAAGATGAGATGTAAAAAAAGGACTGAGCAATCAGTCCTTTTTTATTTAAACTTAGCCAGACTGCCAACTTGCCTTAGTTGCAAATGCTCTGATTGCAAGATAGCATTTTTAAATGATCTCAACTTCGGGCAACCGCATGAAATTCGTATCTTTATTCCTGGCAGCTATTATCTCATTTTCATTTCATAGTGCAGACGCCAAGAAGAAGAAAAAACAAACTCAATATCTGACCGGAGTAGTTGAAAAATGCCATGATGGGGATACTTGTCGGGTAAAGGTAAGTGGCAAGATCGCCAAGGTGCGATTTGCCGGAATCGATTGCCCGGAAATCTCTCAAAAACACGGTAAGCAAGCCCGCAATTTCACAGAGTCCGTGATCAAGGGCAAAGAAGTAAATCTTGAATGCGATGGAAAGTCGTTTGATCGCATCACCTGCACAGTTTTTGTAGACGATAAGAATGTGAACTTGATGATCGTGCAAAACGGTTGGGCCTATGATTCAACGAAGTATTCCAAGGGTCGCTATCTGGCATCAGTCGATGAGGCCAGGGGCCGTCGACTGGGTATCTGGAGAGATGCAGATCTTACGAGCCCCTATTGCTATCGTCATAAGACGAATAAGAAATGTTCCCTTGATCGAAGCTATATGCCTTAGACTCCTCAAATATTTCGACTATCTCCCCTTTTTGATCGAATATCACAATTTGCGCATCCAGTTCAGCAACACAAGCCTGAATGGTTTCTTTGGGAGCATACAAGCCCACTTTGGTTAGAACATTTGCGTCAGCGCACCGATCGGCGATAGCGGAAACTGTATGATGATCTCCGACCCGATGGCGCAACGGATGTAAATAGAGTGTCGAGGATTCGTGATCATAAAGGTTTCCACGGTCTTCTGTTGTTGAGACTGCATTTTTGAAAAGACCCAGCTCTTTTTCGACATTCGAGCTGCTCATGCGCACATGAATAGATTTTTTAGGGCAATTGAAGAAGCGAATTCCTTCGGCCAGATGGACCATACCAATCAATTTTGGATTCTTAGCCGTTAAAAGTCCCACGGCCTGATCCACCATATATCCGCGGATTAAACTTCGAAGATCCAAGTTTCTGGATTCCTCCCGAAACGGTTCAAAGTAACCATCAGACATCACGCTGGCATCAAGTGCTAACTCCAAAACTTCGGCAACGGGCTTCGCCATTTCAAACGAATCGTCACCCTCCACCATAAGAACCCGGCAAATTTCACTATTGCTGTCATCTAGGTTAACTAACACCTCGATCTCAGATAGGTTTTGCAAAACAGAAGTCAGAAGACTGTCGTGATCCCCTGGAGAAAAGACATTGATTTGAATGAAATCGCCCAACATGGGCCTTCCAGCCTGAGCTGTAACTTCGAGTGAGTTTTCCATATCGATAACGATAAAAGAAAAAGCCCCAGTTGGAATCTCCTACCGGGGCTTTTTGCAAGATAACATCTGATTTTAAGACTTTACTGTTTAAAGCCCTTCAGGCGGTCGTTTTCAGATTCAAGAACGCGAACCAGGGTTTTTAAATCCGTGACTTCATCCTTCAATTGGAAGATCTGCTCTTCCTTTTCCTGAAGGATCTGCGTGTAAGCCTTCTTAAGTTCGTTAAGAAGTTTATTCGCAGCAGTTAGGATCGGCTCATCCTTATTTACTTTAACCGCTTTTTCAGCAAGGTCCTGAGCCTTCATTTCATCCTTTGAAGAAGCCATTTCCGTTCCTTCTTTCATCATTCCTTGATGAGCACCCACCAAAGCAAGGTTTTCGCTTTCTTGGGAGGGGCGATGTACTCTTTGATGGGTACCCATCGGTTCATCCATGATGAAGTACTTGCCGTCTTCAAATCGGAATCGAATGTCGTCGGCTTTGATTCTTCGGCGGAGAGTACTCACACTAATTCTATACTTAGTGGAGTAGTCCATTAGCGGTAGCCAAGAACCAGTCATCTCAACGTTCATTCGATCCCCTTTACTCACCCTGAGCGAACTCAAAGTGCAAGTAGCTAGCTTTTCGGAAATGGTGGTCGCCTACTCAGCTTGCGTATTCAACCCTATCACAGGACTTCAGTCTGTCAAAGATAGTGTGACTACTTAGTCAAATTCAACAAAAAACAGGACCTTGATCTGGCTATTCAGCGACTAGTCACGGTTCTAGGCTGGACCAACGTCTGACCAACCTTGCTCTCTATCACGTGTGATCACATACTTATGCTTAGTTATGCGGATAAAAGATAAAAAGAAGATAGCATTGGTCCTAAGTGGAGGCGGCATTAAAGCAGCAGCTTTCCACATTGGCGTATGCTTGGCTTTGCAGGAAAAGGGTTTCAAGTTTGCTGGTGGCACCAAAGAGATGGTGCGTCAGAATTTCGATCCCGATGATCCAATGACCATCCGCTGTTATGTTGGCTCAAGTGCAGGCGCCTTTGTTGCTTCCATTTTGGGTGCTGGCTACCCAATTGAATCCCTGATCAATGCCTTTCAAGTCGGTTCTGGTACGACGCCAACCTTTGATAAGAATGACCTTCGTTATCTAAAACCGATTTCTTACCGCAATATTTTTAATCTGAACTCCAGTGGCTTGCTGAAGTTCATACCACGAACACTGCTGGATAAAACCCTGGTTAAGGGTGGTGTAGAATCCCTGATCAAAAATGGTTTGAAACTAAATGGTCTGTTTTCAACCAGTGGTATCGAAGGGTATCTCCGCAAAGAGGTTTTATTAGATAATGACTTTGCCCGCTTGGGTGTTGATCTATTTGTGATCGGTACTCAGTTAAATCACACTCGCAAAGCAATTTTCGGCAATTTTCCTGAGTCCTACAAAACCCCGAATCACATGTACATAAATTATGCTCCCATCAGCACTGCGGTGGCGGCATCTACTTCACTGCCTCCGGTTTATGCACCGTATGGAATTAAACGTCCCGAAGACGGAAAAGAAATCTTTTTTTACGATGGCGAGATCAGAGACACTTTATCCACACACGTGGCCGCCGATCATGGCGCAGATCTGGTGATTTCATCTTATTCGACCCAGCCCTATCACTATACTGAAGAAATGGGTTCGCTTCATAAGTACGGGATTCCACTGATTTTAAATCAAGCTCTGTACCAGGTGATTCAACAAAAGATTGCCAAACATATTCAGAACCAGAACGACATCAAGACGATCTACAATACCGTGGAAGGCTATCTAAAGCAGATAAAACTGCCTGAAGACCAACGAGAAAAGCTACTGGGTATTATTCGTGAGCGGGTTCATCACCGCCCTGAAGTCGACTATATTTATATTTCACCGCGACCTCAGAACTACGAGATGTTCTTCGTCGACCATTTCAGTCTGAACCCAGAAATCCTTGCGCGCATCGTGCGCATCGGCTTCAAATCCGGAATCAACGTCCTCCGCCAACACGACTTCTAGGTACGGACACACTTTCTCCATCCTAAAAACCATTGCTAGAAACAACAAAGCCCCGGTTTAACCGAGGCTTTGTTGTTTCTCCAAATATGGATGGAGAAAGTGTGTCCGTACCTTTTACAGGAGGCTGTTTTCTACGGCTGCGAATAGTGGGCCGGAAACGAAACCTAGGAAGATGATTGCTAGTGCTGTGACTACAACCATTACTGTTGTTGCGTTCAAGGAGTGTTCAGCAATATCAGCATTGCCGTCTTTCATGTACATAACAACGATTGGGCGCAGGTAGTAGTAAACTGAAATTACGGAGTTAATCATACCCCAAACTGCCAACCACAAAAGACCTTCACCGATAGCTGCGTTAAACAGGTAGAACTTACCGAAGAAACCCAGTGCCGGTGGAATACCCGCCAAAGACAACAGGAATACCGTCATACAAAGCGCCAACATCGGTCTTTGTTTCGCGAAACCTGCTAGATCATCAACATTCACGATATGGTTTTCTGATTTCTCAATCATGCTTGCGACTGCAAACGCACCCAAAGTCATCAAACCGTATGAAAGAATATAGAAGATCACGCCAGCTGCACCGAAAGCTGCGTCATCACTGACACCCGCAGTGATAACACCCACCAGGATATAACCAGAGTGAGCCACTGAAGAGTAAGCGATCATACGTTTAAAGTTGTTTTGCAAGATAGCTGCCGTATTACCCACGATCATCGTGATAACCGCCAACCACTGAAGCATATCAAACAAGTGATCAGAACCCACCAAAGTGCGAGTCGCAATTACGCGTAGGAATGCTGCAAAGGAAACTGCCTTAACCGCAGTAGCCATGAAAGCCGTGTGCGGAGTCGGAGCACCTTGGTAAACATCCGGAGTCCAAGCATGGAAAGGAGCGATAGAAACCTTGAAGCAGAAGCCCAGGATCACAAAGCCCATACCAAACATGAACAGGCGGTTTGTCTGAACAAGCTCTGCAGCTTGATCCATGAACGCCAGGATGTTTGTGTTACCAGTTGTTCCGAAAATAAATGCCACACCGTAAAGGAACAATGCTGAAGCAAAAGAACCCAGGATGAAGTATTTAAGAGCAGCCTCTTTGGAAAGCTTTTCTTCGTGGCTCATCGCGATCATCAAGTACAGAGACAATGACATCATCTCAAGACCGATGAACACCATCAGAAGATCCACCGCAGAAACCAGGATCAACATCCCCACTGCAGAAGACATCGCCAGGAAGATCAGTTCAGAAAACTGCTTACCCGTCGTCGCTGGATTTTCGTACATCATAACCATCGAAGCCGAAGCCGCGAACAAGGCAATGATACCCATCCATTGAGTGACGCCGTCAAAGATCAAACCGTTATTGAAAGCTGTCTTACCTGCACCACCAAAAACGATCATCAAACCAACAGCAATCACAACACCCATCAACGCCTGACAAAGAGTGATGATTGGATTTTGCTCGCGATTACCACGAAGCACTTTTGCTGTGATCGGCACAAGGCTTGCCAAAAACAAAGCAAGCATTGGAGAAACAAGAAGAATGTCGCTAAGACCAATATTCATATTCATTATTTATCTCCTTGTGCTGCTGCTGTAGATTGCTCAGTCGCTGCAGTCGCACCAGGTTGATTGATTGTCAGGTTGTAGGTGTTTTTGTTGTTCACCAAGTGATCAATGCTGGCTTTAGAGTAATGAAGGAAATTGTTCGGGAACAATCCCATCCAGAAAACCATAATTACCAACGGAATCATCACTGCGATTTCACGGGCATTCAGATCATGAAGCGGATGGTGGTCGTCTTTAACCAACTCACCTTGCTCGCCGAAGAACACACGTTTAAACATCCACAACATGTAAACCGCACCAAGAACCACACCCGTTACTGCAAAGTATGCAAATACCGGTGCCGCTTGGAACGTACCCATCAGAATGAAGAACTCGCCCACGAAACCATTCGTCATCGGAACGGCAATGGAAGACAGAGTGATAATAAAGAAGAAGATCGTGAACAGCGGAAGTACGCCCGCCAAGCCGCCGTATTTGCTGATTTCACGAGAGTGCGTGCGCTCATAGATCATACCAATCAGGATGAACAGAGCTCCTGTTGAGATACCGTGATTCAACATTTGATACAAACTTCCTGTCATACCGTATGCATTAAATGCAAACAGACCCAGAAGGATGTAACCCATGTGAGATACGGAAGAGTACGCTACAAGTTTTTTCACGTCCGGCTGAACCATGGCTACCAGTGCTCCGTAGATGATACCTACAGTACCGATCAACATGAACAACCAAGCCCAGTATTCAGACGCTTCCGGGAACAATGGGATCACCCAGCGCATGAAACCATAAGTACCCATCTTAAGCATAACACCGGCCAGAATTACGGAGCCTGGAGTTGGTGCTTCAACGTGGGCATCAGGCAACCAAGTATGAACCGGGAATGCCGGAACCTTGATTGCAAAAGCCAAAGCGAATGCAAAGAATAGAAGAGTTTGCAGGCTGAAGAATGTTCCACCTACGAAAGGAATTTGCAGTTTGTAAAACTCAAGCAAGCTTGCGCTCATCTGACCTGTAGTTTCCTGAGTCAGGTACATCATGTAGATCATCGCAACCAGCATCAGTACAGAACCCGCCATCGTATAGATGAAGAACTTAACTGTTGCATAGATTCTGCGAGACCCACCCCAGATACCCACCATGAAGTACATCGGGATAAGTGAAAGTTCCCAGAATACATAGAAGAAGATCGCATCCATTGCCAGGAACGTTCCCAGCATCGCTGTTTGCAGAATAAACATACAAACGTGGAAGCCTTTTACTCGTTCAGTGATGGATGTCCAGCTTGCCAGGATAATGATCGGCGTAAGGAACGTCGTCAAAAGAATCAACCACAACGAGATCCCATCGATACCCATGAAGTAGCTGATACCGAAGCGTTCAATCCACATATAGCGTTCAACCATTTGCAGGTTGGATGTAGTGGTGTCGAACTGCTGAAGCATCACCAGAGACAATACAAACTCGATCACCGCAAAACCCAGCGCCAATGGACGAATAGTCTTAGCGTTAGGCCAAACCGCGATGATCAAAGCAAACAAAAGAGGTAGAAAAACAATAGTACTCAGGATCATATCTTACCCCATGATCACGTATGAAAGGACAACAACGACACCGATACCGATGTACATTGCGTATTGCTGCATATTTCCGGTTTGAAGAGAGCGGGCCAAAGAACCCATTCCTCTTACCAAATCCCCTGCCCAGTATGTGCACTTGTCGATGAAATTCACATCTACATAGTACCAAGTGTTCTTACTTAGGTTTATCAAAGGATTAATGATTCCGCCGAAGTACGCCTCGTCCACGAAATATTTGTTGTAAACCAGGTTGTAGACTGGCTTGATGCTTTCAGCGATTTTCTTAGGAGTCTCTGGAGACTTCACATAGAACTGATAAGCAACGATCGAAGAGATCAGCGCCAAGCTCACAGAAGTACCCATCAAAACCCACTCAGTTGTTACATCAAAGTGACCAAGATCAGGAATCTTCGTGATAACCGGGCTCAACCAGTGCTCCCAAACATTTGGAAGATGACCCAAATGCTCACCGATTACGTGAGGGATACCGATCCAACCACCAATCACTGACAACACCGCAAGAACGATCAATGGGATCGTCATCAATGCTGGTGATTCATGCGGATGAACATCTGATGGAACGCGGCTTTTGCCCCAGAAAGTCAAAGCCATCAATCGAGTCATATAGAACGCTGTCAAAGTCGCACCCAAAGCACCCGCTGCCCAAAGGATTGGAGAACCCATTGGTGAGAAGAATGCATAAGCCAGGATTTCATCCTTAGAGAAGAAACCTGCGAATGGTGGCATACCGATGATCGCCAACCAACCCAACAAGAATGTGATGTGAGTGATTGGAAGATACTTTTTCAAGCCACCCATTTTGCGAATATCTTGTTCTTCGTGCATTGCATGGATCACTGAACCAGAACCCAAGAACATAAGGGCTTTAAAGAATGCGTGAGTCATCAAATGGAACATTGCTGCCCCGAACGCACCCACACCGCAAGCCAGGAACATATAGCCCAGCTGGGAAACTGTAGAGTAAGCAAGAACCTTCTTGATATCCCATTGGGTCATACCAATTGTTGCCGCCAAAACTGCAGTTGCCGCACCGATGATCGCAATGACCATCATCGTGTTTGGAGCCATGATGAACAATGGATTCAAACGAACGATCATATAGACACCCGCTGTAACCATCGTCGCAGCATGGATCAGAGCAGATACTGGAGTTGGACCGGCCATCGCGTCTGGAAGCCAAACGTACAATGGAATCTGAGCTGACTTACCAGTTGCACCGATGAACAGGAACATAGTTCCCAAAGTCAAAGCGCCCATCCAGGAAGCTTCTACAGTCGTTGGCGCCAAGGCGTTTAGATCAGCGAAATTCAAAGTTCCGAAAGTCATGAACAGAACGAACATCCCCAACAAGAAAGCCGCATCACCGATACGGTTAGTGATGAATGCTTTCATACCTGCTGCAGCTTTTTCTTTATCTGTGAACCAGAAACCGATTAGCAAGTATGAGCAAAGACCCACGCCTTCCCAACCAACGAACATCACCAGCAAGCTGTCACCAAGAACCAGCAACAACATGTTAAAGATGAACAGGTTCAGGTAAGAGAAGTACTTCGCTGCTCCCTTATCGTGGTGCATGTATCCGATCGAGAACATGTGGATCAAAGTACCAACGCCCGTGATCACCAGGATCATGATCGCGCTGATTTGATCGACAACGAATCCAGCGTTGATTTTGAACTTATCAACCGCCATCCACTCAAAGAAGCTGACTGCGATTCTGCGAGATTCCGCAGACATTTGCACCAGATCAACCACCAGAAGGATCGAGCAGACGAAAGAAATTGCCACTGCCAGAGTCGCAATCACGCCTGCCACATTGGCAGAGTGCTTTTTATAACGGAAGCCATTGATCAGGAAACCAACCAAAGGACTTAGGATAACTATGGCCATTAAAACTGAATGATTCATTCGGCCTATCCTTTCAAGTGCTCGAAGAAGCGAATGTTCACTTCGTTAAAGCGTTTAAAGATCGATACTGCCAACGCCAGACCCACAGCTGCTTCCGCCGCCGCAATTGTCATTACGAAGAACACCATGATGTGACCCTCAAGATGTCCCATGTATTTGCTGAACGCGATGAATGTCAGATTCACAGAGTTCAACATCAACTCTACGGACATCAAAAGTACGATAACGTTACGACGAAGCAAAACGCCCGCCATACCCATTACGAACAAAATAGATGCCAGAACCAGATAGTGTGTAAGGCCGATATTGTTGATGAAATCAGCGTTCATGTGTTCCGCCTTTGCTGCGTGAAAGTGCTACTGCGCCCACTGCGATTACTAAAAGAAGAACGCCAAGGGCTTCAAATCCGAAGATATATTTTGTGAATAGAATCTGACCCAGAGCTTTTGTTGTTTCCATTCCAGTGCCAACCATAACCGGGTTGTCAGTGGTTTTGAAGTTCAACAAATTCACTGTCGCGTAGATCGATCCGAAGATCAGACCGGCCAACAAGCCCACTGACATGATTTTTAAAATGCCTGTAAACTTACCGCGGGTGAATGCTGAGACATCTTGTTTCAAGTCGAATAGCATGATCACCATAGTGAATAGAACCATCACGGCGCCGGCATAAACAATCAACTGAACGCCCGCAATAAAGTAAGCGTTCAAAGTCACGAACAATGCCGCCATACCCACCATTGTCATGGCCAGGCTTAGTGCGGAATAGATCGGATTTTTAAGAAGGATCACCATCAGGCCAGAGCCCAATGTTGTGATCGCTAAAAACCAAAATAGAAAAGCGTCTGCTGTCACTTTTAGCTCCTTACAAAGATGCTACGTAAATCACGAATGCCGTGATGATCGTGTTAACCAATGCCCATGGAAGCATTGTTTTCCAGCCAAGATCCATCAACTGATCGTAGCGGAAACGAGGTAGCGTCCAACGAACCCAAATAAATAACCACAAGAAACCAAAGAACTTCACGTTAAAGACAAGGAAGTGAACCAACGCAACCAAAGCTGAAGCCCAGTTAGCATTTGAAGTCATAGTCATTGCCCACTCACGAACTTGTTCAACTGTTACCCAAGGGATGCCGTAACCGCCGAAGAAGAAAATCGCCATCAAACCAGAAGCGATCATCATGTGGCCATACTCACCGATGAAGAACATGTTGAACTTGAAGCCACCGTATTCCGTATGGAAACCAGCAACCAGTTCAGACTCACCCTCTGCCAAGTCGAAAGGCAGGCGATTTGATTCCGCGAAAGTAGCCGTGAAGAAAATCAAAGCACCCAATGGTTGATAGAAAATACCCCAATTTGGAAGCCATGAAGAAGAGATCGTGTAGCCCATGAACTGGAAGTGCAGGTGACCTTGTTGAGCCAAAGTCATATCGCCCAAATGGAAAGTACCGTACATCATGATGATACCAACGATTGAAAGGCCCAAAGCCAATTCATAAGAAATCGTTTGTGCCGACGCACGAAGTGCACCCATCAAAGAGTACTTATTGCCTGAACCCCAACCCGCCATCAACATCGTGTATGCCGCCAGGGATGAAACACCCAGGATGAATACGATACCAACGCCGATGTCATAACCTTGAACCAGGAAAGTGTATGGTCCCCAGGTTTGACCGAACAATTCAAATGTCCCAACAGAAATTGGAGTCGACATTGGGATTGCCGAGAATGCCACCGCACCTGGAATCAACGCGAAGACCGGAGCTGCATAGTACAACAACGGTTTTGCTGTTGAAGGAACGAAAGCTTCTTTCGTCAAAAACTTCACGGCATCGGCCAACAATTGCATCAATCCCAACGGACCCACGCGGTTTGGACCAAGACGGTTTTGAATGAAAGCCGAACCACGACGCTCAACCCATACAAGGATCGGCACGAGTTGAACCATCATCAAAAAGATAACAACAAGCTTAAGCCCGTTGACGATTATTTCGAATGAATCTTTACCCATTCCCATTGATTAATCCCATTCCAATGCTTTTGATTTTACTTCCCAGAACAAACCGAAAATGAACACAGCCAAGAAGAAGGCCATAGATCCAAATACGAAACCACCCTGCCCCGTTGCGATGAAGTCACGGAAAGAAGTCGCCCATGGGTACATGAAAATGATCTCGATATCGAAAAGAATGAACAAGATTGCTGTGAGATAAAACTTCACAGAAACTTTCGTATCTTTTTTATCTAGCGAAGGGAGACCACACTCGTAGGGCTCGTACTTAACAGGATGATAATGAACTTTTCCGCCTGTCTTGATCGAAAGCCAGACAAGAAAACTGCCAAAAAGCGCGATAAAAATGACGATGAAAATGATTCCACCGAGTGCCACAGACCCTCCAAAGATGTCGTTATTATTTGGATTTCAATTAGTTATATATGTGCTGCAACTGAAATCCAAGAAATATGAATGGAAACAAGGCGATAACCATGGCAACATAACCCCACAAAATGAAAGCCGAAATGACTCACACAAGGCTCGAAACAATCTTGGATCGTGCCTTCGAAACAACTCGTGGAAAAATTCAAGTGACCGGAGCCTCCTCTCCGCTCGCTCTTGCTTTCTTTTTGTCTCAAACTTACTCTAAAAAAATCAACGGCTTGCCGCACCTAGTTGTTGTTGGCAGTCACGCAGAAGCATTGAAGTTACAGCAGCTCTTGTTGTTCTTTGACCCACTTCGTCAGAGTACTATTCTCCCAGCATTCGATGTTTCCGCTTATTCGGGTCTTTACCCGAACACGAGAATTGCTGCCGATCGCGTTCGTTTTCTTGCAAAGGCACAGGCAGCAAAGCCCAGCGAAATCTTCATTGCACCCCCTGACGCGCTGATACAAAAGACGATGCCGGTGAAAATCCTGAAGGAATCCTCGCGAACTTTGTCGGTTGGCGACGAGCTGCCAGAAGACATCGCTGAGTATTTGAATTCCCTGGGTTATGTCGCGGCTCCGATGGTTGAAGACAAAGGGCAGTATGCTTTGCGCGGAGGTATCGTAGATATTTTTGCGCCCACCGAAGAAATGCCGGTTCGTTTGGATCTTTTTGGCGATCAAATCGAAACTCTTCGTTATTTCAACATCGACGATCAAAGAAGTGCTGCTGAAATTAATTATTTCACGCTGACTCCGGCCCGCGAAATTTTATTCCGCGACGAAACTCACGAACGCCTGTTGCAGCGGGTTCGCGCAATGATCGATGATCGCCCAACGGAAAAGTCCGAAGTCGAAGAGCTTCTACGCTCTTTGGTTTTAAAGAACTCATTTCCCGGAATTGAATTTTTACTTCCCTATTTTTATGGAGAGCCCGCAAGTCCTGCAGCTCACTTTGTAAATCCAGTGAATGTTTGGTTTTTGGATCCGGTAGAAATCTCCAGAAACGCTGACGAGTTCATGGCAGAGCTTAAAGCCGACTATGTGACCAGCGAAAGTCACGTGATTCGTCCTGAACTAGATCTGCTGTATCAAAACTTTGAGACTATTACGTACCCTGAAAACAGTCGTCAGATTTATTTCTCGACACTTGAGTATCTGGATGAAGACAACGCCGCCGAGGCGCATGTCGAGTATCGCACATCAATGACTCAGGATTTTTCGAATCTATCAAATACGAACCCGGTGGGCTCGGAATTGTGGCTGCAAGCTGCGACCAACAAGCTTCACAAGTGGCGTGATGATGGTTATAGAATTTTTGTCAGCACCAAAAATCAATCCCACATTGATCGCCTGTCCTTGATTTTTGAAAAGTTAGAATTGAAGGCCGTTCGTTGCCCCACCGATGAGTATCGCTGGGACAGCTGGTTGCAAGAGCAAGACAACGATAAGCATGTCATTCATATAGTGAGTCGTTACCTGTCCGACAGCCTTCGTCTGGATGAAGAGCGCGTGATCTTTTTGCGTGATGAAGATTTCTACGGCAAGAAGATGCGCAGCCGCGAGTCCACTGCCGCGCAAGATTTCCAAAAGCAGGCCAAGCGCTTGGCCTTTGGGGATCTGAAGCCCGGAGATCTTGTGGTCCACGTAAAACATGGCGTTGGAATCTACGACGGTCTAAAAATTATGAATATCGGTGGTGTTGAATCCGAATTCATTCAGGTGGGTTTTAAAGACAAAGACAAGTTGTACCTGCCAGTTTATCGCGTGGGCCAGTTGCAGAAATTTTCCGGTGCTGGTGCGACAACTATTCTGGATAAATTGGGCGGAACGGCTTGGGAGAAAACCAAAGCCAAAGTTAAATCCCACGTTCGCGATATTGCCGCCGATCTTTTGGCTTTGTATGCAAAGCGCGCCGAAATGCACCGACCACCATTTGATTTCCGCGAAAACGAAATTCAACTTTTCGAAAATGGTTTCCCGTACGAGGAAACTAATGATCAGCTTCGCGCCATTGGCGACATCTTGTCTGATCTTAAGTCCACGAAACCAATGGACCGCTTGGTTTGCGGCGATGTGGGCTTTGGTAAAACCGAAGTTGCCATGCGTGCGGCATTCTTTGCCGTTCAAGCACGCCGTCAAGTTGCCATCTTAGCACCGACAACCGTTTTAACATTTCAGCACTTTGAAACTTTTAAAAAGCGTTTCGAGGGCTGGCCGGTTGATATTCGCGTCTTAAATCGTTTCGTGACTCCTGCTGAAAGCAAGAAAACGATTCAGGATATGAAAGACGGAAAAGTCGATATCATCGTCGGGACTCACAAACTTTTAGGAAGTGCTGTGGGCTTCAAAGACCTGGGTCTTTTGATTATCGATGAAGAGCAAAAGTTTGGCGTAACCCACAAAGAGAAAATCAAAAAGATTAAGACGAGTGTTGATACGTTAACACTGTCTGCAACTCCAATTCCGCGAACGCTGAACATGGCGCTGGTTGGTATTCGAGATTTAAGTTTGATCAACACGGCGCCAGTTGATCGCCTGCCGACTCGTACGTTTGTAACGAAGTTTGATCAAGAAACAGTTCGTAAAGCCATTACTGCCGAGATTTCGCGTGGTGGTCAGGTTTACTTTATTCATAATCGCATCGAATCTATTTATGGCCTGGCCGATGAAATCCGCAGCATCGTGCCGGAAGCGCGCATCAAGGTTGCCCATGGACAAATGGAAGAGCACGAGCTTGAAAAAGCGATGCTCTCTTTCTTCCATCATGAAATAGATGTTTTGATTTGTACAGCTATCGTTGAATCCGGTATGGATGTACCGCGAGCGAATACGATGTTCATTGATTCAGCCCATATGTTTGGTTTGTCTCAGCTATACCAACTGCGCGGTCGCGTGGGTCGCTCGAAAACCCGCGCTTATTGCTATCTGATGATGCCAAGAAATCGCAAGCTCGATAAAGAACAGCAAGAACGACTAAAGATCATTCAGGAAAACACCGCCCTGGGTAGCGGAATCAAGATTGCCCAATACGATCTTGAACTACGCGGTTCAGGAAACATTCTGGGTGATGAACAATCTGGTCATGTAAACTCTGTCGGCTATGAACTTTACATGGATCTTTTGAACGAAGCCTTGGCTGAAGCGAAGGGCGAAGCCGTTGATGATATGGATTTGGATCCGGAAATCAACCTTAAGATCCCTGCCCTTATTCCTGATGCCTACATCAAGGATATCCGCATCCGTCTTGGTTACTATAAGGCCTTGGCGGAAATTACATCCACCGATGATCTGGATCGCATCGAAGAAGAACTGCGCGATCAATTCGGTCCAATTCCTGATCAAACTGTTAATCTTATGGGTCTGATGTTGATTCGTCGCCAGTGTAAAGAACTGGGTGTTCGGGATATCAGCGCTGGAGTAACTTCTATTTCAGTCGTGTTCACAGAGAAAACTAAAATGGATCCAACCAGAGTTATTCAACTGGCCATGAAGGAATCAAAAAAGTATTCCATCACACCTGACAACCGTCTGAATATTAAAATGGCCAACATCTCGTGGTCTTCGGTTCACGAGGAAATGGATAAACTTCTTAGGATGATTTAGAATTCCAGGCGCAGTCCTGCGCCCCAAATGGGATCGGATTCCATATTGGCGTCTTCGTCGCCACCAGAAGCCAGATACTGAGTCATGAACACATCAAGGAAAGTATTCTCCAAGCCAAAATCGAAAGTCGCCTGTTTGGCATTGTCGTAGTCCAACCAATCAAGCTGAACCAATAACCCCAATGTATATGCGTATCCCATTGGTACTGTTTCACTGATAGAGCCGGTCGGTGAACTATCATTAAGGCTCATCTGATATGCCGACATTCCAAAGTACGGAACCACGTAGGGCTCGTTCATCAGATTATCCATTGAGTATTTGATGGTCGCCATGTACTTGGTAATTTCCAGCTTACGATTTTCGCCACTAAAGCTGTCTTCGATGCTTCCCATACCATATGAGGCCCCCAGGGCCAGCGAACCAAGTTCGAAGTTGAATTTATAATCCATCATCACACTAACGATCGGTAGGGAGGCTCCATTAAAAAGTTCCTGATATGTTTTCCCATCGTTGATGGAAACAAAGCTTACGGGAACATAGTCCTCATAATCCACACCAAAGTAAATTCCATGGGTTTCGCGACGAGCTTTGTAGGAAGCCAAAGTGTCCTGGGCGATTTCCTTTTCCACCAAGGCATTCGGGCTGTAAACCTCGACATATCCCTCTTCTTCAGGGTTTTCATCAATGCTTGCAAAGGTCGTTACAGAAAACAGAATGAGCACCAGTGACACCAGTGCTTTAATTTGAACTATAGGACTAAGGTGCAATTTCATGCTGTAACTCAAATCTTGTCTATTCCCGTTCAAGGCGAATGATATTCTAAGACCTATGAACAAGTATATCAGGGAAATTTGCAGAATTTTGAGCATTACTCTTATGTTTTTTGCAATTCCCGTCCTTGTGCTAGCTCAAACGAGCGCACTTGATAAAGTCATCGACACAAAAATATCCGGCATGTCTTTGAATGAAAAGGTGGGGCAACTTTTTATCGTTGGTTTTCCCTACACTAAATCCAATAAAGAACTAGAACGATTTATCCAAGACTATAAGCCGGGTTCCTTTTTACTCTTTAAACGAAATATTCAATCATTGGAGCAGGTTAAGAAGCTCAATGAAGAACTTTATAAGCTGTCTTACAAGTCTTCCAAACTTCCTCCACTCATCGCCATTGACCAGGAAGGTGGCGCAGTTTCAAGACTGCCAATTCAACCAAGTCCGCCAAATGCATTGGCAATCGGTCAAACTCAATCCAAAGAGCTCTCTGAAGAAATGGGATATCAAACCGGATTATTCCTGCGCGAAGTGGGTTTCAACATGAACCTTGCGCCCGTATTGGACGTGGCTGATCCGTATTCGACGAGCTTTATCGGAGTGCGCTCTTTTGGTTCTGACCCGACACTGGTTAAAGAAATTGGCACGGCCTACGCAAAAGGTTTGCTGCGCTCCAAGGTTATTCCAACGGCAAAACACTTCCCTGGCACCGGCGATATCAAAGCCGATCCACACAATGTCGTTGTTAACAATGCAAGCAGCGAAAGCACGATGAAAGCCAAGGACCTGGTCCCGTTTGAGGGTTACTCATCACTCGGTGTGAATGTCGCCGTTATGTTGTCGCATTCAATTTATCCCGCACTTGATCCCAATCGCGAGCCTGCGAGTTTTTCCTCAAAGATATCCACAGAACTTTTGCGCAACGGTTTAAAATATAAGGGTCTTGTGATTACTGATGACCTTTTGATGAAGGGCTCAAAGGATGTTCTGCGCCCGGATCAGGCAGCTCTAAAGGCTTTGATTGCCGGCGCTGATATTGTGATGATGACGTGGTCTGTGATGGATCAGGAGCGCGCAATTAAAACAGTTCGCAGTGCGATCGAAGACGGAAGACTTTCGATTGATTTGGTTAATCAAAAACTTCACCGCATTCTGGTGACCAAGGCCTTTGCCAATGTATACCGCCGCGATCCAAACCTTCCATCGCTGATGGCCAGTGGGACCCTTAGTTCACAGGACTATGTGAACCTGGAAGAAAAAGTTTTGGACGAGAATATCCGTACAAACTTAAATACCAAGAATCCAGCCGAAACCCGCGCAAGCTCCAGGGTGCCTGCGACAACCGCAGAGAAAGTTTGTGCTTTCTCTCCGTCCGTGGATTTTCTAAATAGCTTTAAAGGCGCGTCGACAGAGCCTGTTTATACCAAGCAACTGTTTGGCTCATCCAAAGCCAGAGACATTTTAGGTCCGTTCAAAACCATGCAGTGTGGAGTAATTCTGGTTGCAGTAACAGGCCCTAAAACAGCTCGCTTGTTGCGAGCTTTACCTGAAGATATCAAAAAGAATTCGGTAATTATAAACTTGGGCTCTCCGGGCCTAGTGCCCAAAGAACACCCTTATAGAAAGCTGGTTCAGCTTTACTTCAATCACAAGGATTCTGGAAAAAAAGTTGCAGAACATTTTCCGGAAATTCTTAGCTCTGATTCAGAGAGCTTTGCCTGGATGAATTAAAGATATTCGACACTCACGTCACCGCATTGAGTTTCGATTTTTCCAAGCTCCATCAACAGAACACTCATTCGATCATAAGTATCTATTGTCAAACCCTTCCAAAGATGAACCTTTGGGACCCGCTGAGCGCTGCAATCTGGATTTAGTAGTCCCTTACGCACACTTAAGCGGTAAGGACTTTCCTGATCACAATCCACCGGACGATAAGAAATGTCAGAGTTCAGAATTTTAGTAAGCTCTTTAGAGCGCAAGTAAGTCCCACCTGCTCTCATGATATGGCGATCAATTTTGTCAGCAATATCTGCCGCCGTCAGAGGAATTTCAACTTCCACAACATCCGCAACTGTGGTTTCTTCTTCCTGAATCTCGTACATCCTGTTCCACCACAAACTTAAAGCCATTAAGCTTCGCATGGATTTGAATACCGCGGGATTTAGTTCATTTCGTTCGCAGAAGATCTGTAAGCCCTCTTGAACTAAGGCTGCATCAATAGGTTCGTAGAAAACATTGTCATGAAATTTTTCGGCAACCACACAGTCCCTAAGATTTCTTAGGGAATCAAAAACCAAGCTGCTGGTGAATGGACCAATACGGAATTCTGCACTTTGTTCAAACTCCATATCCGTAAAATCCGAATTAAAGAATACCAGATTGCGATGGGTTGCCTTCAAGCTGATGTTATAGCGCGGATCCCACTTTTTGATTTCGTCGGTTTCCAGAAGGGCTGCTTCCAGAGGACTGCCACAAGTGGTAATTCGCAAGTCATACACCTGAGTCAACATTTCAAGCTTTCGCGCATCCCGATTCTTCTGGCCGCGGAAGTAACTATTCACACGATCCTTAAGGGACGTCGCCTTACCGACATAAAGTATCTCATCCCACTTGCTGATCATGCGATAAATTCCCGGTTGATCCGGTAGGGTTAGACGTTTTTCTTTTGGCAAAGGATATTCGTACTTGGTTCGGCTGACCTTTGGAGTGGCCTGCAACCACTCTTGGAGCTGCTCCCAGGTTTCCACGCCCTGCTTGGCTAGCTCAGGCAGCAAGCCCTGCCAGATCGCTCTGGTGGCTTCCGTCTGTTGCGCTGCCCTTTTTAGATCCTGAGAGGGATAACCAAAATAGCCCGCTAATCCCTTAATCCCCCGAGTTGGCAGATTTGGAAAAAGTCTTTTTGCTATTTCGTGTGTGCAAATAACATCAAATGGAAATGCCTTGTCCAATTTTGAATAGTGATCCAAAAAGAAAGGTTTCTCGAACTGGGCGAAGTGAATGATGCAACGATGTTCAAAGTATTTTTCTTCAAGCTTCGCAAAGACGTCCTCGGCCGGATTTGCGGCATCCATGTCGTCATTAAAAATGCCGGTGATCATTTGAATTCGATAAGGAATTTTTTGCTCATCTGGAAGTTGAATCAGACTTGCTTCGGTCGACCCACAAGATGATGTCCATGCCATTTCAAGAATTGCAGCGCCACTTTCCGGTTTTGAACCCGTGGTCTGCAAATCAAAAAAGAAAACTGGCATTTCACTTAACTTCACGCTTCAACTTCACTCACTGTGTTTGGTTCAAGACTGCTCCAGAACTCGGTCAGATCGGAAATAATTCTTCCAGATACCAATTCCTGGGGACCCTGCTCGAACCAGCCCTGGGGCATGGTTTCAGCGTAAGTTGTCTCTAAGAATCTGGAATCCATCAAGACTATAATTCCTTTGTCATTCTCAGAGCGTATTACTCGCCCTGCAGACTGAATTGTTTTCGCCATGGCTGGATATACATATGTGTAATTGAAGGCCTGTCCTTTATCATAGGACCGCTCATAATACTGACGAATCTGTTCGCGCTCGAAATCAAAATTTGGAAGTGCGGGTCCAATAACAAAAGCGCCAATCAACATATCCCCAGGGAAATCCACACCTTCAGAGAATATTCCACCCTGAACCGCCAGCAGAAGAGTCGGTTTATCCGCACTCTTCATAAAGGAAAGAAAGTCCTCTACGCGGTCCGCTTTCATTTCTCGTTGCTGAACCAGCCTTTGATAAGAACTGTCTTTTAGATACCCTTCGACGTCTTTCATAAATTCAAAACTTGGAAACAACGCTATGTAGTTTCCCGGTTTCACAACCATGATTCTTTCCATGGCTTGCGCAATTTTCGGAGCATTCAGCGGGCGGTCTTTATATTTGGTGGAAATCTGCGGGATTAGCAGAATCTTTCGGTGTTCCTTCGGAAATGGCGAAACAAATTCCAGGCACTTGGTAGATTGCTCGTCAAATCCCAGAAGTTTCATCGAATACGCAAAAGGCTTCAATGTTGCAGAGAACGCCACAACATTCTTAAACGATTTATAGATTTCATTAAGATGTGCAGAGGCATCGCAACACGTGACCTTCAGGGTCTCATTGGTTTCACCATAAATTCGATTTTTCTGATAAGTCTGAAAGAACTCCGGGCCTTGCAATTCAAGAGCTTGCGCGAATTCAGTCCAGGTGTTTACCAAGCGCAGAACTCCGTCTTGCGTTTGGACCTCAACATCGGCCTCTAAGTACTCGGAAAGGAATTCCCGAAGTCTTGATTCAAGCTCAAACACCGGATCAAAATTAATCTGAATGGTGCGGGACTCGCCACGATAAGATTCAATGATCTCTATCGCCTCTTCACACAGCATCTGTGCCCGCTTTTGAAAGCCCAGGGCAATCTTGGAAAAGGACGGAATGATATTTTGCAGATCACGCGTGGAAATCGAAGGCGAGAAATAATCCTGGGCTCTGGCTGGAAGATTGTGGGCCTCATCAATTACCAAGTTGGCTTTCTGAGTGGGCTCCATTAAAGGCAGCTCCAAACGTCCCAATAGGCTTCTGGTGGAGAAAACATAGTTGTAGTCAGCTATGACCACATCCGCCCGCTCAATCGCCTCTATGGAAAGCTCAAAAGGACAAACCTGATACTGCTCGCCCAGTTCCTGAAGTTTCTTTTGGCTTAACGAGCGAAGCTTTGAAACTTTATTCACCAGATCGTTTTCAGCGACCTTCTTGTAATAGTCTTTTGCAAATTCACAGTACTGCGGATTACATAATGGCTCAGCTTTAAAGCACATCTTACTTTTAGCTGTTATTGTAAGGGGCCTGATCGATGCTCCCTCATCTTGAAGCCTTTCGACAGCTTCTTCAGCCACTTGGTGCTGGGAATTCTTGGGTGTGACATAGATCACCTTTTGTCCACGCGCCAATGAATCCTTCAATGACGGATAAAGAACTCCAATGGTTTTACCTAATCCCGTGGGCGCCTGAATGACCATCGATTTTTCTTCAACAAATCCAACCTGAATATTTTCGATGAGCTCAACTTGGCCAGGACGTGGTGAGGTGAATGGAAACTTTAATCCTTCCGACGACTCCACACGCTTCTTAAAAAGTTTTTCGCGTATCTTGGTTTCTTCAACCAGTTCCGCCAAGCGCAGAGCCAACCACGATTCGTATTCCTCGATATCCAGGTCAAAATAGATTTCAGACTGCTTAAAGTTTCGCGACGAAACAAGTAGCATCTTGAGGTCAGGAATTTCGCCGGTTTGCTTATATAGAATATAACCATAGGTGCGCAGCTGCCAGACATAGGGGTGATTATCGTCGACAGTGAGCTTGTGTTCCAGGCCATCAACATCAAATGCCGATTTTATTTCTTCAACCTGAAAGCTTGAACCCTCAACCACGCCATCGGCACGACCAGAGATCACAAAAATATACTGATCGCGTTCGAACTCGATGGAGAGCTTCTTTTCAGCTTCATACCCCGGAATATCTTTGATGCGTTTTCGCTGGATACTTTGGTGAATCTCCTGCCCCAAGCGTGGCGTTTGGCCATAACCAGAATGCGCCTCGATGCTGCCAACGCGTGGGCATGGCAAAGCGAACTGTCGCAGATCTATTTGAATTTTACGTATGTTCTTTTTTGCCATCGGTACACCCATTCTAATCCAACCAGGGACGGTATGCTGCAGGTTTTTTAAAATGCCGTGCAGAATGTGAGCCGCTTCTTATGCCAAATGGAGCAGAAACAAAAAAGGCCCGATCCGAAGACCGAGCCTTTTAAATAATAACTTGTATTTTCAAACCTATTTTTTGATTTGGTTTTCAACCATTTCAATTTTCGCTCTTGCGCGAGTCCATTCTTTTTGGAATGCAACCCAGTCAGCATCTGTGATTACTTCGTCAAGGACGTGTTTCTCAGATTTAGCCAAAGATTCTTTAGTCGCAACAAGATCGATTTCTTCTGGCAAGTCAGCGATGTTCGCAAGAACATTCACGCCTTCAGGGGATACTTGGCAATAACCCCAGCTGATAACAGCTTGGTTTTGCTTTTCTTGACCCTTAAGTCTCCATTTCATCACACCGATACCCAGTGTAGTGATCAGAGGCGCGTGACCAGGAAGAATATTAAGTTCTCCTTTAAAACCAGGAACAGTTACTTCATCAACCTCTTGGTTGACCAGTAGACGACGCTCTGGAGTCACGATTGTCAGTTTCATAATAAATCACCTTTTCTTAAAGCGGCACTAGGCCGCTTCATGAAGACGAAATCCTTCCGGATTACGCCTGCAACTTCTTAGCTTTTTCGATAACGTCTTCAATAGTACCAACAAGGTAGAACGCCTGCTCTGGAAGAGCATCGTGTTTACCTTCAAGGATCTCTTTGAAGCCTTTAACAGTGTCTTTGATATCAACGTAACGACCTGGCAAGCCAGTGAACTGCTCAGCAACGAAGAACGGCTGAGACAAGAAACGTTGGATTTTACGAGAACGAGATACAACCAATTTATCTGACTCAGACAACTCGTCCATACCAAGGATCGCGATGATATCTTGAAGCTCACGGTTACGTTGCAACAACGCTTGAACGTCACGAGCAACTTTGTAGTGCTCTTCACCGATAACAGTTGGATCCAAAAGACGTGATGTAGACGTCAATGGGTGAACCGCAGGGAAGATCGCCATAGCTGCGATATCACGGTCAAGATTCGTAGTCGCATCCAAGTGAGTAAATGTAGTTGCTGGAGCTGGATCCGTATAGTCATCCGCAGGAACGTAAACCGCTTGTACGGAAGTGATGGAACCTTTTTTAGTGGAAGTAATACGCTCTTGAAGAGTACCCATCTCAGTTGCCAAAGTTGGTTGGTAACCAACGGCAGAAGGGATACGTCCAAGAAGTGCGGAAACTTCAGCACCCGCTTGAGTAAAGCGGAAGATGTTATCAACGAAGAAAAGAACGTCTTGGTTTTCAACGTCACGGAAGTATTCAGCAACAGTCAAACCAGTCAAAGCAACACGCGCACGTGCACCAGGAGGCTCATTCATTTGACCGAAAACCAGAGAAGTCTTAGCCAATACGCCAGACTGTTTCATCTCTTGCCACAAGTCATTACCTTCACGAGTGCGCTCACCTACGCCGGCGAATACAGAGAAACCACCATGCTCAGTAGCGATGTTACGGATAAGTTCCTGGATAAGTACCGTTTTACCAACACCCGCACCACCGAACAAACCGATCTTACCACCCTTAGCGTAAGGCGCTAGCAAGTCTACGACTTTGATACCAGTCATCAACATTGCTGCAGATGTAGCTTGGTCTTCAAATTTTGGAGCAGTTCTGTGGATACCCCAGTGGTCTTTTGCGTTTACTGGACCCATTTCGTCGATTGGCTCACCAACTACGTTGATGATACGACCCAAAGCTTCGCGACCAACTGGCGCTGTGATTTGAGTGCCCAATGCTTTAACTTTTTCGCCACGAACCAAACCTTCAGTTTGATCCATAGAGATAGTTCTTACAACACCGTCACCCAAATGCTGAGCAACTTCAAGAACCAGGTTGAATTCAACGTCAGAGATAAATTTATTAGATACACGAAGAGCAGAATTGATTGCAGGAAGTTCTCCGCCTTCGAATTCCACGTCCACTACGGGACCCATAACTTGTTTTACTTTACCGAATGCCATTATTCAGCTCCCTATCCTTTAAGCGCTTCAGCGCCCGATACGATTTCGATCAATTCTGTAGTAATTTTTTCTTGTCTCAATTTGTTGTACGTCAGCGTAAGCTTGTTAATCATGTCTTTCGCATTGTTTGTCGCGTTCTCCATCGCACTCATACGAGCACCATGTTCACCAGCAACAGACTCGGACATACATCTGTAAACCTGAAGGTCGAAATGCTTCTCAAGCAACTCTTTAATGATTTGCTCTGGAGCTGGTTCGAAAATCATGTCTACAGCAAAGTTTGCGTTGGACTCAGATTCAGAGTTGAAAGTCGTCAAACCAAGATCAATTGGCAGAAGAGTTTCAGCTGTAACAACCTGAGAAATCGCAGACTGGAACTCATTGTGAATGATACGAACTTCATCGTATGCACCCTCAAGGTAGTCATTCATCACGCGATTCGCAACTTTGGACGCCAATTCGTAAGAGATGTCTTTATCAAGCTTCGTGATGTAATCAACCGGCTTAATACCACGTCTTGCGAAGTAGTCGTGACCACGACGACCGATGAAAAGAAAATCAATCTTTTCAAGGTTCGCCTTATTATTGTTGTAATAAGCTTCAGTAAATTTATTGATATTGCTGTTGAAAGCGCCGCAAAGTCCGCGATCAGAAGTGATAACAACAAGTAAAACATTCTTTACTTGCTCTTTCTTCTCCATCAACGGATGCGTAACTTTATTTGTCACAGCGATATCCGCAATCACCTTACGCAAAGTCAGAGCATAAGGACGCATATTAACGATGTTATTCTGCGCCTTTCTCAACTTCGCAGCAGACACGAGCTTCATAGCTTTCGTGATCTGCTGGGTGTTTTTAGTGGACTCAATCTGAGCCCGGATATCCTTCAAGCTTGCCATTTAAGCACCAAACTATTTGTTAGAAGGTTGGAAGATAGCTTTGAACTCTTCAAGAGCCGCCAACAACGCTTTTTTAGTGTCGTCTGCGATAGCTTTCTTCTCAGTGATAGTTTTGATGATGTGAGAGTGCTTGTTTTTCAAGAACTCGATCACTTCTTTTTCATAGCGCTTAACATCAGTCTCTGGGTATTGGTCAACGAACGCGTTACCAGCAGCGAAGATCATGATGATTTGCTCTTCAACTTTAACCGGAGAGTATTGAGGTTGCTTCAACACTTCGATCAAACGACGGCCACGTGCTAACTGTTGTTGAGAAGCTTTATCCAGGTCAGATGCGAAAGCAGCGAATGCCTCCATAGAGCGGAACTGAGCAAGTTCAAGTTTCAAGGAACCCGCAACTTGTTTCATCGCTTTAATTTGAGCAGCACCACCCACGCGAGAAACTGATTTACCTACAGAGATAGCTGGACGCACACCTTTGTAGAATAGATCTGATTCAAGGAAGATCTGACCATCAGTGATGGAGATAACGTTAGTTGGGATGTATGCAGAGATATCGCCCGCTTGTGTCTCGATGATTGGCAATGCTGTCAAAGAACCGCCGCCTTTATCTGCAGACAATTTAGAAGCACGCTCAAGAAGACGGCTATGGCAATAGAACACGTCGCCTGGGTATGCTTCACGTCCTGGAGGACGACGAAGAAGTAGAGATAATTGACGGTAAGCTTGAGCTTGTTTCGTCAAATCATCGTAAACGATCAAAGCATGTCTGCCAGTATCACGGAAGTATTCCGCCATTGCTGTACCAGAGTAAGCAGCCAAATATTGTAGCGGAGCTGGGTCAGATGCATTCGCAGCGATAACAGTCGTGTACTCAAGAGCACCAGCTGCACGCAATTTTTCAACTACAAGAGCAACAGTCGATTGTTTTTGACCGATAGCTACGTAGAAGCACTGAACGTTTTGACCTTTTTGGTTGATGATAGTGTCAACCGCGATAGTCGTTTTACCAGTTTGACGGTCGCCGATGATCAATTCACGTTGACCACGACCGATTGGTACAAGGGCGTCGATAGCCTTGATACCAGTTTGAAGAGGCTCTTCAACCGGGTGACGATAAACGATACCAGGAGCTTTAGTTTCAACGATACGAGAGTGAGGCGTATTGATAGCACCACGACCGTCGATCGGGTTACCAAGAGCGTCTACTACGCGACCAAGAAGAGCTTCACCAACTGGAACGGAAACGATTTTTTTAGTTCTTTTAACGGTGTCGCCTTCTTTGATTTGACGATCTTCACCGAACAAAACGGTACCAACGTGACCTTCTTCAAGGTTCAATACCATTCCGAATACTTCACCTGGGAACTCAACAAGTTCACCAGCCATTGCGTTTTCAAGACCGTAGATACGAGCAACCCCGTCCCCTACTGAAAGAACGCTACCTGTTTCACTAACTTCAATCTTTTTATTGTATTGATTGATTTGCTCTTTGAGAACGCGACTGATCTCGTCGGCACGGATTTGTGTTTCCATTTTTAGTTGGCTCTCCTGTTTAATTCTTCATTTAATTTTTTAAGATGTGTTTCGATGCTGTCGTCAAAAGTCCATCCACCAACCTGGGCTACAGCGCCACCCAAAAGTTTAGGATCCTGTTGGTAAGTAAGAACGATTTTTTTACCAAGCGTTTTGCTTACTTTAGACTCAAGTTCTTTTTGTGCCTCAGCAGACAATGGTTGTGCTGAGCGAACAGTTCCACGAGTTACACCCTCTTCGATATCAAGAGCGTCGCGGAATGCTTGTGCAACCTCTGGAAGGAAGTGAATGCGGCCTTTATCAGCCATCAACACCAAAGTGTTCATTACTTCTTCAGAAGTGCCTTTACCCTCTAATGCCGCTTTAAGCGCCGCTGTTTTTTGAGCGACTGCGATCATTGGGTTTTCGAAATATGCAGTAACAGATGCATCTTTGTTAAAAGCATCGGCTACGGCTTGCAATTCAGCATACACTTTAGTGTGGATACCTTTTTGCTTTGCGACTGCCAAAAGGGCTTTCGCATATCTTTTGGATACTTCGTTTACTTTCATCGACTAACCTCGATGTGATTGATGAATTCATTTTGAAGTTTTTGTTGATCAGAAGCGCCGATGTCTTTTGTCAAAACAATGCGGGCTGCTTCAACAGAGTCTGCCAACAATTGAGTGCGCAATTCTTTTTGCGCACGTTGCGTTTCAAGTTTAGCAGTCAATTCTGCCTCATCCTTGATGCGCTTGGAAACCTGGTTCGCTTCATCGATAATTTGATTTTTCAAATCAGTCGCGTGAGCTTGTGCTTTTGCAAGCTGCTCTTGGCGTGTGCTGTTCAGGTTTGCAAGTTTGTTTTTGATATCTACGAATTCACGCTCTGCTTGCTCGCGGGCGAATGCAGATTTTTGTGCAGCCTCTAGGTATGCAGATTTTCTGCCACCAAAGAACGCAACGATGGAATCTTTCGTGAAGTAGATGATACCAGCGATAAGGATGATTACGTTGATCGCCTGATAGATTGTCACTTTAGGAATTTCAATAGCATGGTGACCGTCACCAGACTCAGCTCCAGAAGCGAAAACAATCGCAGGCGCAAGGATGATAAGAAGGTTAACTAGAACTTTCATTTTCACTTCTCTCTTATTTGCCCAACAATTTGGATGTAATTGCAAGTGCCACAGTTTGAGTTTGCGCTTTCAATTCTTTTGTAGCGGACTCGACTGCTGACGTGATTTTTGATCTGTTTGAATTAACAAGTTGATCAGCTTCTGAACGAGATTTTGCAACCAGCGTTTCATATTGCTTATTTGCTTCGTTTTTTGAAGCATCAACGATGTTTTTGATTTCGGAATTTAGTTCGCGGATCTTACCTTCATATTCAGAAGACAATTCAACGGATTTAGCTTGGTATTCCAAAGCCAAATCTTCACCACCCTTAGTTTTATTTTGTCTCTCTTCGAGAGCGTGAGCGTAAGGTCCGAAAACAACCTTCGTTAAGAATAACAAGGCAATCGCGAAGAACACGAATTGGATGCCGGCAGTTGAGTTGATGCCTAATTGTCCAAAAATATCCATTTTGTTGAAATCCCTATTGTTTTTTTGAACCTCGGGAGTAGCATTTCAGACCAGAAACGGTCAAGGACATATTCCTATTGAGAATTAGGCCTGTCGTGGTGAAAACGAAGTTGCCTAGGACTTAGGCATATAGGACGCACCCTCAAATACAACGCCCTCATCAATCCTCAAACTTGGCGATGTTACGGTGCCTTTGAATATTGCGGGTGGGTGCATAATGACGCGGCGGCGGGCAAAAAGATTTCCCTCAACCCGGCCACTTATAATAATAGTATCGGCCTCAACTTGGGCAGCCACTGAGGCGCCCTCATTGATAACGATGGTATCTTTAGTAAAGATTTCCCCTTTAAAATCACCGCCAATTTGCACGGTGCCTTCAAAGCTGAGCTTTCCTTCGAAATGTGTACCCTGATCAAGGATTGCCGTCACATGACCAGAAAGTACGTCTTCTTGAAAAGATCCTGGGGAATTTACTGCCATCCTTCTTTCAGCCTATCTACCAAATTGGTCAATTCATCATCGGAATAGAAGTGAATACTAATTTTACCTTTTGAGTTCGAATAATCAATGTTCACTTTCGTGCCCATGATTTTCTGAAGCTCATCACTAAGTCCGTTGATCAAACGTTGGGTAACATTAGAGTCAAAAGACGGAGCCTCTTCCTCTTCAACATTACCTTTAACGATAGCTTGAACCATTTTTTCCAATTTACGAACTGCGATTTTGTCGTTCACGACCTTTTTCGCAAGTTCCAATTGTTTTTTGGGTTCTGGCAAAGACAAAAGTACTTTCGCATGACCCACTGAAAGGTCATTCGCAGAAATCATATCTTTTACTTCGTTTGGCAAAGCCAATAGACGAACAGCATTCGCCACTGTTGCGCGATCACGGCCGACTTTTTCCGCCACTTGTTGTTGCGACAATTTGAACTCAGAAATAAGGCGAGAATAGCCTTCAGCTTCTTCAATTGGATTCAAATCTTCACGTTGAATATTCTCAACGATTGCTAACTCAAGTGCCTGCTTGTCGTCGTAAGACTTCAGAATAACTGGAACTTCATGTAACCCAGCAAGCTGGGACGCTCTCCAGCGGCGTTCACCCGCAACGATTTCCAATTTTCCGGAAGACGTTCTGCGAGCCACGATCGGTTGCAAAATTCCATTCTCTTTAATGGATTGTGCAAGCTCTTGAAGCGGTTCTTTTTCAAAAGTTGTGCGAGGCTGATATTTACCTGGCGACAACTTATCAATTGCGACCTTCCAAATCTTGCTTTCCGGATCCACGGGAGGGGCAACAGTTGCAGCAACATTAATAGATGGCGCACCCGCAGCTGTAGCTGCAGGCGAAGTTGTAGTTGATTGCGCTGGCGCTGCTTTTACGGGAGGGGCAGATGCAGCCGGCGCATTCATTAAATCATTATTAGCAGGTCCACCCAAAAGAGAACCCAGGCCACGACCCAAGCCTCTCTTTTTGTTCGAGGATTCTACAGCAGTATCAGACATTTACTTCCCCTTCATAGGCATTCGTGTTTGCAACTTCGACCGCCTTTGGAACTGATCTTGCGATCACTTCGTGGGCTAGTTCAAGATAGCGAACGGAACCAATGGATTTGCTGTCGTACTCAAGGATGGATTGACCATGGCTCGGCGCTTCGCTGAGTCGCACGTTTCTTGGAATAATTGCGTTAAATACTTTGTCGCCAAAGTGTTCTTTGATTTGGGTCACAACTTGATGACTCAAGTTATTGCGCACATCAAACATAGTCAGGACGATGCCCTCAATGTGAAGCGCAGGATTCAAACTCTTTTTGATTAGTCCCGCAGTGTTGAGTAGCTGACTCAAGCCTTCCAATGCATAGTATTCACATTGAAGAGGCACGAGGAAGCTATCCGCTGCATTCAGAGCATTCAGAGTAATCAAACCAAGAGATGGTGGGCAGTCAATGATCACGAAATCATACTGATCCGCCACGATTGAAACCGCTTGCTTTAAGCGATATTCACGATGCGGCATATCAACAAGTTCAATTTCCGCACCAACCAGATCTGGATTAGCAGTACAGATTTTAAGATTTGGATTTGACGTTGGATTAGTCGCCTCAGTCAGAGTTTTTTCACCGATGAGTACGTGGTATGAATTAGCATCTTGAGTATCAAAACGCTTGATACCCAAACCACTCGAAGCATTCCCCTGAGGATCCATATCGATCAACAGAACACGCTTACCTAGAGTAGCCAGAGCTGAAGAGAGATTCACAGACGTCGTTGTCTTACCTACTCCGCCCTTTTGATTAGCTATACAGATAGTTTTAGCCATCATTTCCTCCTTGATAATCAAAATTCGTATTTTTTACACACATGTGCAACTATAAAGACTAGTTTTTCGCACCTCGCCTTAGGTTTTTCTGCATTTTTGCCGATGTTCCACGTGGAACAACTACTTTTATGAGATTAATCACCGCAATTATCCTTATTCTTACTCTTGCAGCCTGCAATAAGCCCATGGAAAACCCTGAGCTGAAGGATCCTATATACTCGGATCTTCAAACCCAGGTGACAGCGGCAACTGCGGCGCTTGAAGCGGAAAAGAAAAAGCTTGAGGGTTTTGAAAAGGATTTGATCACGGTAGTTCCGCAAACCGGGCAGATTAAATACGCGAAAAAGCGAATTTACGAATCTCAAGCCGCCATCACACGGCTCGAGCAAGAAGTGGAATATTTAAAGCTTAAAGTGGAGCAACGTAAATCCACAGCTCAAACATCCTATAAAAAAGCTTTCGCAAAGAAGGAAGATTGGCCTGATCCTAAAGAATGGGCCTCTTACCAGGCGGAACAAAAGCTGCGAAAAGCCAAGCGCAGCTGGGACGTGAAAGAACGTATGAAAGAAGCTGGAGTTACGATTGATACGGGGCTTGGTTCAGGCGAGGGAGCCGGCGCGAGCGGCGGAGAAGCTAAATCTGAGCATTAGAAGATGTTCCACGTGGAACATCCCCTATTTTTATCCAAATATACGATTATGAGATCTTTTCAGTACGAACAACGCCATATTTAATGGCGCCGACAGGAAGTTTGTATTCTCCCACTAGTGACGGAGACCAGATAGAGCAAAGCTGGGTTGGAATTTCACCCACTTCAATTCCCCACTCTTCTCCCTTTAGATGATAAACGGATCCACCCTTAGCAACAATCTTACGGGCCATTAAGATAGCCTTCGAAATATTCCCAAAACCTCTGCAGATCGCAAATTTAACCGAACCCTCTGGAAGAGACTCGATATTGCGATGTTCGACGGTAATATTCTTAAAGCCCAGGACATTGATTGAGTGGTTTAAAAACTCGCACTTCTTCGGGTCGGTGTCGACAAGGATCACCTTGATATTAGGATTTAGAATCCCAAACACCACCCCTGGGAAACCATTGCCGCTACCAAAATCATAGACCGTATCCATATTCGGATTTGCCTTAGTAATTGCTTTGGTTGCAAGTATAGAGTCGGCAAAATGAAGAGCATCTGCCACGAAAACTGATTTCGCAGAAATCAGGCTGACGGTGCGATTGAATTTTTGAAGTTCATCATGGTAAGCCTTAAGTCGAGTTCTGACCTCAGGACTTAGATCGGGAAACCATTCATCGATGCGCCATTGTATCTGCGGGGTTTCGGAGCTCTCAGCGTTGCTCATCCAGACTCATCTCCTTGATCTTTTTGTGACCTTTTAGATGAATCATTATAGCTTGAATAGCTGAGGGATTTACACCACTAATCCGTAGTGCTTGACCTAAGGTACGGGGCCTAACGCGTTGCAGCTTATCCTTCTCTTCATTGGAAAGTCCGCGCACATCCGCATAAGAAAGTGCCTCTGGAAGCACCAATTCCTCGAGCCTTTTTGACTGCTCGATAAGGTCCATCTGACGACGAACGTAACCAGAGTATTTAACTTCGATTTCGACCGGTTCAACCACGTTTGGATCGGAATCCAACTCGAAATTTAACAATTCCAAGTGCGAACTCGTAAGCTCAGGGCGACGCAGCAACTCCTCGATAGATAAGGATTTTGTCATAGCTGCGGTTGGAATTGTTGCCAAAATATCTTGGGTCTCTTTGGTGTTGTAGACGCGTGTCTCACGCATTCTATCGTGCAAAACTTTACGTTTTTCACGAAGGACTGCAAGTGCATCCAAAGACTGCTCTGAAACAATACCCAACTTTTGGGCCCAATGCGCCAACCGGTCGATAGTATTGTCTTCTCTTAGAACTAATCTATGTTCAGCACGAGAAGTGAACATGCGATAGGGCTCACGAGTCCCTTTTGTCACAAGGTCATCAACCAGCACACCCATGTAAGCTTCATCACGTCCCAAAATAAATTCTTCGCGACCTAAAATGCTATTCGCTGCATTCACGCCCGCGATGAAACCTTGAGCAGCCGCCTCTTCGTAACCGGAAGTTCCATTGATTTGACCTGCCAAGAATAACTGACGAATCGTTCTTGTTTCCAAGCGATGCCAGATTTGTGTCGGCTCGATATAGTCGTACTCAACGGCATAGCCGTAGCGAGCGACTTTAACATTCTCCAGACCCGGGATTGTTTTAAGGAATTCATCCTGAACTTCTTCAGGTAAACTCGTAGAAATACCCTGCAAGTAAATGAGGTCTGTAGAAAGACCTTCTGGCTCCAGGAATGTTTGGTGGCTCGCTCTTTCATGAAAGCGAGTTACTTTGTCTTCGATCGACGGACAATAACGAGGTCCAATACCTTCGATCAACCCACAATACATAGGGGATTTATCAAGGTTTGCACGAATAATATCGTGAGTTTTTTCTGTCGTACGAGTCAGGTAGCAAAGAATTTGCGGAAGCTTTAATTGAGTCGAAGATTTATAGCTGAAAGGATAAATCTTTTCATCGCCACCATGAGCCGCCGTTTTTGACCAATCGATTGAATCTTTAAGCAAACGAGCCGGCGTACCGGTTTTCAAACGTTTTACTTCAAAACCGAATTGCGCCAATTGATCTGATAGACCAATCGAAGGTTTATCACCCACGCGGCCACCCGCCTCCTGGCGAAGGCCTGTATGCATAACTCCGTTCATGAAAGTACCGGTTGTTATGATTGTTGCTTTAGCAAAAATCTCGGAACCGTCATCCAGAACAACACCCATCGCGATATCTTTATCCAAGATCAGACGTTTTACTTCGCCTTGAAGGACTTCTAAATTTGGCTGATTGAAAAGAGCATTTTTTTGAAAGGCAGCGTACAGATGCTTGTCGTTTTGAACACGAGTTCCACGAACTGCCGGACCTTTCGAGGAGTTAAGACGCTTATACTGAATTGTTGTTTCGTCAGCAGCGATACCCATCTGGCCGCCAAGCACATCAATTTCACGAACCATGTGGCCTTTTGCAAGTCCACCGATAGAAGGATTGCAGCTCATGTAACCGATACGATCAAGATTGGTAGTGACCATCAAAGTTTGAAGGCCCAAACGAGCAGACGCCAAACATGCTTCAATACCAGCATGACCTGCACCGACTACGATCACATCAAATTTTTTATTAATCATAAGCTACTTCCCGATACAAAACTCTTTAAATACCCGGTCCATGATTTGATCATCGAACCGCTTACCTAAAGTTTCGTGAATCGCGATGAGAGATTCCTTAAGCTCAAGCGCCAGGAATTCAGAACCCATCCCCTGATCCACCAAGGTTTGTGACCTTTGAGTATTCTCTAAAGCACGAACCAGGTTTTCATAGTGACGGGCATTGGAAATAAGAACTGTATTTTCCACCTGCAAATCCGCGAATTCCTGGACAAGCTCTTGAAGGACACTCGAACGCACCTTTTTATCAAGAGCACTGACAAAGAACACCCTTCTTGTGAAGAAAGCCTGGGGATCCGCTATTTTATGGAAAAATTTACTGTTTTTGAGCGCTTTTTCGACCAAATCCAGGGGTTTAGACCCGCCAATTCGATCGATTTTATTGGCTAAAATGAAGGTTTTTTGAGGATCCAGGGACTCCAGGATTTGAGTCTCCTCCGGGCCCATGCCCTTCTCGATATCAAAAACGAAGAAAACCACATCGGATTCATTCTGAGCTTCATAGCTTTTTTGAATACCAATGCGCTCTACCAGGTCAGTTGCTTCATCACGCAAACCGGCAGTATCCACGAACGTGAATTTAACACCTTCAAAAGAAGTATCCCCATGAATCACATCGCGTGTGGTTCCCGGGATATCCGTTACGATGGCACGCTCATCTTCCAGGAATAGATTTAACAAACTGGATTTACCGACATTTGGAAGTCCAGTAAGAACAACTCTAAATCCATCTTTCAAAAGACGACCAACTTTGAAAGTTCCCACCAGGTCCTTTAAAACTGCTTCGATCTTCTTTAGACGAACTTGAACGACTGAATTATCGACGACATCGATACCCTCAGTAGAAAAATCAATGCTTGCTTCAGCGTGAGCCAAAATCCAGGTCATGTCGTCTTCAACTTCTTCAAGCTTATTGGACAACTGTCCTTTCAGCTGACGAAGAGCAAGCTTCGCAGCTTGCTGAGACTGAGATTCGATCAATGCCAGAACAGATTCAGCCTGCACCAAATCAAGTTTTCCATTCATGAAAGCACGATATGTGAACTCACCGCGATCAGCAGGCCGCGCTCCTAATTGTACCAATGAATTTAAAATATTTTGGCAGATAAGCGGGCTTCCGTGACAGGAAATCTCGATGACTTCTTCGCCCGTAAAAGATCTTCCGTTTTGGAAGTAAGTTACCAGAACCTCGTCAATCTCACTGGCGCCATCTTTCAGATTACCGAAATAGACCTTATGAGATTCAGGATGTGCGGGTAGGAATTTGCACAGCTTGGATACGATTTCAAAAGTTTTAGGGCCGCTTACTCGAATGACGGAAATGCCGCCCACTCCGTGTGGAGTGGAGACCGCGCATATTGTATCCTTATCACGATCTCCGCGAATCATACGACCCTACTGACTTTATTCGTGGTGAGCTTCTTCAGCTTTACCACCTGCTGAATTGCCACCTTTTGCTGGATAGATTTTGATTTTTTTGTACAGACCGTCACCCAATGAACGGCTTTTGATACGAGGATCTTTAGCCAGGTATTGGTGAACAACTTTGCGATCTTTCGGAGGAAGAGCTCTGTAGTATACAGACTTGCCCTGCTCGATGCAGATAGCTTTCAAGTTTTCAGCGCGTTCGATAAGTGCGCTTTCAGTCTCGTCACGGTAGCCACCGCAATCAACTGTGATGTTCGTTTTATCTTCAGGAAAATTGTGCTGAATCACGCGCTTAAGAAGCAATTGGAATGCATCCAACATTTGCCCTTTTTTATCTTTCAAAAGCTCTTCGTCTCCGCCGGAGAATTGAACTGAAAGAACGGCCCCACCGTCATCTTCTTTTGAAGAAGTTATTTCAAAAGAAAGATCGAATTGAGCTTTTTCGATGATACCCTCTAGAGTGTTTTGAACCAAAGCTTCAACTTCGCTGTTCCCACTCTTGCTTTTTCCCCCGAAAAGCTTACTAAAAAAACCCATTTTACCTCCCAGGTAAAAATATAATCTAAGTTACTATTTCGCTTTAACCGTCTTAACAGTCGGTTTTGCAGTTGGATCTCTCATGATCAAATACTGTTGAATGATACCGAACAATGTACTGACCACCATATAAAGAGTCAGACCGCTTGGTAGCTGCAACATGAACACCGAGAAAACCAGAGGCATGAACGCCATAATTTTTGCTTGTGTAGGCTCCATTGTGGATGGAGTGATCTTCTGTTGAATGTACATGAAGATCGCCATCGAAACCGGCAATACATAGAACTTATCGTGCGCACTTAAGTCGTTGATCCAAAGAATGAACGGAGAATTGTAAAGCTCGATGGAAGAACCAATCACACGGTAAAGAGCAAAGAAGATCGGGATTTGCAAAACCATTGGCAAACAACCGGACATCGGGTTTGCACCATGTTGCTTCATCACCGCCATCATTTCAGTATTCAATCTCATCGCATCGTCTTTGTACTTCTCACGAAGACCCTGGATGATTGGTTGAACCTTTTGCATCGCCTTCATGGATTTCGCAGACATGATATTGAATGGAAGAACCACGAAACGAACAGCCAAAGTCAGAAGGATGATAGCCACACCCCAGTTTCCAGCCAAAGAATGGAACGCTTTCATCACGTACAACAAAGGACGTGCGATGAAACCAAAGAAGCCGAAATCAATGATGTGAGCCAATTCTGGGTCAGCCGCCTTTAAAAGATCGATGGATTTCGGACCCGCATAAAAGATCTGCGAGAACTTCATTTCGTCTTTCAACTGAACTGGTTTGTAAGTCAACTCAGCCAGTGCGGTTTGTTTCTCTACGTTGGAAGTCAGTTTTACTTCCGGAATGATTTCAGATTTATCCAACACTGCTGCCGCAAAATACTGAGAGCTGACAGAGATCATTTCAGTGTTTGCGAAATCCTTAGCAACATTTTCACTAGAATTACTGAAGTTCACAGTGTCTTGTTTGTCACCCTCGTGGCTGACAAAGAAATCCTGGTGTTCATAAGAAGGGAACAACCATGAAGTCGATTTATGAACATGAATTGTTTCAGGAATCAAAAGAGAGAAGCCTTTTTTAACTTCTTCATTTGGTTTCGTGAAAGAAACTGTATTTGTGAAAGATGATTTCGCAGGGTCAAATTGCATTTCACGAGTGATTGTCATCTCGCCGACTTGAGCCACACCAACATACGAACCCGGTGCTTTTTCGGTTAGATTAAAGATAACTGGTTTATCCTGGCCTGCAAAACGAAGAGAATAAAGACCATCGTTTTCGCCAGCGCCCAATTTGATCTTGTTGCCTTGCTTGTCCTCATAGTTATTCACAGTGAAGTTCTTAAGCCCCATGCCGTGATTAGAGATTTTGAAGGAAACTTTATCGTCAGAGAATGTGAAAGACTGCTCTTGCGCCGGAGCGGCTACAGTTTCAGATTTGTTTTCAATAGTGGAAGGAGGATTTGCTGTGGGATTTGTACCCGTAGCAGCTGCCGAAGTTTCAGCAGTTTGGGTCTGTGCTGGTTTTGGCTTGTTATAATCCGGATATTTCTTACCCAGATATGTCTGCCATCCGAAATAGATGACTGCGACTGCGCCGACAGCAATAAGTGTTTTAGGATCGAAAAAGCCAGGATTCTTATTATTTTGCGGTGTCATGGAGCGATTCTCCTGAATCTGGGACCGGATCATAACCATAAGGGCCGCCCGGTCGACATTTACAAATTCGTTTTGTGATTAACCAAAAAGCTTTATGCGATTTGTGTTTGTGAATAGCTTCTAGAGCGTAGGCAGAGCAACTCGGTTCGAAACGACAGGAACCACCTAAATGAGTAGTTCCGATAGATCTGTAGGCAGCGACGAAAAACCAAAGCGAAGCTTTAAAGGTTTTTTCGAAGATTCCCAATCCCGCGGTCCATAGCTTTAACAAATTCCTCATGTGGGAGGCCTTTATAGAAGTTGGTGTCCATGGGTTTAAAGATAATATTGATGTCGGCTTCAATGGAGTTATCCGTTTTAAGCAATGCCCGGAAGTACTCTCTGCTCCAACGTTTAAGCTTGTTTCGTACAACCGCAGGACCGACTTTTCGGCTTGCAGTCACACCAAAACGCAACTGACCAACGGAGTTCTTCTGATAATTCAGAAGCAACCACTTCGTAGGCCAGTTTCTTTTGCCAGATTGTTTGAGAGAGAGAAACTCAGAGCTGCGCTTAATACCTAGCGGAGAACTATTTTCCACCTGTAGAAACCGTCAAACGTTTTCTACCTTTAGCGCGACGACGGTTAAGAACTTCTTGACCAGCTTTAGTAGCCATTCTTGCACGGAAACCGTGAGATGTTTTGCGACGTTTGTTTGATGGTTGGTATGTACGTTTCATGTGTTCTCCTGAACTACTCTCTACCGAGATTTTTTACGACGCTAAAAGACGTCAATTACGCCAACTTTTAATCGGCGACTACATATATGATTCCACAAAGCTGTAATCAACTAGATACGTGGGGCACTAATTAATCACAATGCGGCATCAAGGTCAACTGTTGAAAACTTCAGCTCCCCTTGTTAAGGCTACTCTGCATTTCGAGGGGATGGTCT